>CALXLI010000019.1 GCA_944389155.1 uncultured Spirochaetaceae bacterium
GTATATCGCTGATGGGAGAGAGAAAGAAGAGAGTGCTGAACTCTCTTATTCTTTTTCCGTTGCTTACGAATGCTGTAGTCAGGGGTTTTGCCTGGATAAGCATCCTTGGAAGAAACGGTCTTCTCAAACAGGCATTTTCCGCGCTAGGCCTTACATCGGAGCCTCTGCATCTTCTTTATACGGAAGGAGCTATTGTCGTAGGTTCTGTATACCTCTTTCTGCCGACGGTTCTTTCGACGCTGTCATCCGTCATGGAGAAAATAGGCGGAGAGACAATTGAAGCTGCATATAGTCTTGGAGCTCGTCCCATAACAGCTTTCTTCAGGATAATCGTTCCTCTTTCGTTCTCCGGTACGCTTGTTGCCGGTGTAATGGTGTTTGCAGATACGATCAGCGCATACACAACGCCGACGCTTCTTGGCGGAAACCAGAACATGATGCTTGCGACGCTTCTTTATCAGGAATCGAACACCCTTGCAAACTGGGATGCCGCATCGCTTATAGCATTCGTGATGATTCTCTGCTCCATGGGTGTCATGAAGATCTTCAATACAATTGCCGCAAGACTTGATAAGAGAGGTTCCGCATATGCATAAGCACTATCTGTTAAAGCTTCTTACGATTCTTGTGCTGGCATTCCTGTTCGTACCTCTCATCCTCATCGTCATAACATCGTTCAACAGCGCTGCGACAATTTCGATACCGCTTGAAGGCTTCTCGCTTAAATGGTTCATGGAGGTTTTTGAGTCTAGATCTCTTGTCTCATCGCTCAAGACAAGCCTTGCTCTGGCTCTCTGGGCATCTGTTATAGGTATTGTCATCGGCCTTTTCGCCGCTGTTGCCATTGTGAAGAGGCCTGGAAAGGTGAGTGAGTTCCTTCTTTCCGCTTTTCTCTCACCATCGCTTATCCCGGGAATCGTCATAGGATATGTTCTCTTCCAGTGCCTTGTTGTAGCGCTCGCGATTCCGCTTGATACAGCCCTTATAATCGGTCACCTTCTCGTTGTGCTTCCATATTCTGTGAGGATTATCACTGCCGGTCTCAAGGGCGCTGATACCTCAATGGAGGAAGCTGCCATGACTCTAGGCTGTACGAAGGCCGGGGCATTCATACGTGTCGTCCTTCCGCTTCTCAAGCCATCGATGCTCTCGGCTTTCATGCTTTCATTCATAAACTCATTCAACAATATACCGGTATCGATGTATCTGAAGGGACCGGGAAAGAATACCCTTCCATACGCGATGATGAATTACATCGAATATAACTATGACCCGACTGTAAGTGCGCTTTCAGTCATGCTTATGGCAATGACTCTCCGCGCAATGCTTCTGATAGATAGGATAACAGGCCCTGGGGCAAGGAGATAAAATGAGCTTTGGCGAACTTAGAGGAATCTGTGTTTCTTATGACAAGAAGAATATGATTCTCAGGAATCTCGATCTCGATATCCACAAAGGCGAGCTTCTATCGCTTCTTGGTCCTTCAGGGTGCGGCAAGACAACAACGCTTCGTGTCATTGCAGGTCTGATGGGCACATGTGGTGGAACATTCGTCCTTGATGGAAATGATATGACGCATGTCCCTGTCCATAAGAGGGGATTCGGTGTCGTATTCCAGAGCTATGCTCTCTTCCCGCATCTCACAGTGAAGGAGAATATCGGATTCGGCCTCAAGATGAGAAAGACTGATAAAGAAGAGGCAGAGAAGAAGATAAGAGCAATGGCTGCAATCTGCGGCATAGAAGAGTATCTCGACAGATTCCCTTCACAGCTTTCAGGAGGGCAGAGACAGCGTGTCGCTCTTGCAAGAGCTCTGGTAATCGAACCGAAGATTCTGCTGCTTGATGAGCCTCTTTCGAATCTTGATGCACAGCTCAGGATACAGATGCGTACTACGATCAAGCGCATTCAGCAGGAGCTTGGTATAACAACTGTTTTCGTAACGCATGATCAGGAGGAGTGCTTCTCCATCTCTGACCGTGTTGCGATTATGGATAATGGTAGGATTGTCCAGTGTGACAGCCCTGAGAATATCTATTCACATCCTGTGAATGAGATGATTGCACGCTTTGTCGGTTTCGGTAATTTCTATAAAGGCGATGTATATAAGAATCTCGGTGTCGAGGCACCGGATGCTTCTCTCTGTACAATACGTCCTTCGGATATGAGAATCGGAAAGTCAGGACAGTATAAGGCAGAGGGAAAGGTGGAGGTAAGGACATATCTTGGAGACAGCTATCAGTATGAGATATCGCTTTAGTTCGGAAACATCACAGCTGTAAGCAGTTCTGAGCCACCATTTGAAGTCGGATCCGCGGTCTCCGTTGAGGCGGATCCTGTTAAGACGGTAATTCTCGGGGAGTGATCCCCAAAGGAAAGGAAATGAGAAAGATATTCTTGATTCTTCTTTGCATGATGTTCATCATGCCGGTTTTCGCAGGCGGCTCTTCTGAATCCGGTTCAGAGCTTGTTGTTTCAACGTGGGGACTTTCCGAGGACGACCTCTGGGCTGAAGTCTATGAGCCATTCGAAACAGAGAATGACGCTACTGTCATCCTCGATGTAGGCAACGGTCAGGAGAGATTCACAAAGCTCCAGAACGACCCGAGATCGACAGTTGATGTCATTGAGCTTGCTCAGCTTAATGCTGCACAGGCAAAAGCCGCAGGTATCCTCGATCCGATCAAGCCAGAGGAAATCGATGATTTCGAGAACCTTATTCCTGCTGCACAGGAAATCATAGCATCCGGAAGCGGTGCTCCTTATACGCTTAATTCAATCGGTATCGTATATAACCGTGAGAATGCAGGTATTGAGATCAATGAATGGACAGATCTCTGGGATCCGGCGCTCAAGGGTAAGATTGCCATCCCTGATATCACAACTACATTCGGACCAGCATTCGTCATAATGGCAAGCGATGCTTATGGCGTGGAGGCAACTACTGATGGAGGTGAGACAGCATTCAAGGCACTTTCCGATCTCAAGCCGAATGTGCTGAGAACATATGCAAAGTCCTCCGATGTTGCGAATCTCTTTCAGAATGGTGAGGTTGCTGTCGCTGTTGTCGGTGATTTCGGCCTTCCTGTCATTCAGAGCGCTGATCCTGATGTTGAGTACGTGGTACCGGAGAGCGGCACATACGCAAACTTCAACGTCATCAACATCACAAAGAATGCAGATGACCGCGATCTTGCTGTGAAGTACATCAACTACCGTCTGAACAAGGATACACAGACAAGAACTGCTGAAGTTCTC
>CALXLI010000020.1 GCA_944389155.1 uncultured Spirochaetaceae bacterium
GGATTTCTTCTCTAAATTTAGGGTAATGAACCCGAAACTGAAGGAAAAGATAATAGAGGCGCTTGAGTCCGTACTGCCAATCACGCTGATAGTCCTTGCTATCAGCATACTGATAATACCGATGGACCTTGGCTCTATGGTTGTATTCATGGCAGGTGCAATGCTCCTTGTGATAGGAATGGGGCTCTTCCAGCTTGGAGCGGAAATGGCAATGACTCCGCTAGGAGAAGGCATAGGTGCGGAGATGTCCAAGACAGGTCAGGTGCTGCTTATGGCACTTGTCGGTTTTCTGATGGGCACTATAATCACGATATCAGAGCCAGATCTGCAGGTGCTTGCAGAGCAGGTTCCCGCCATACCGAACATGACGCTTATAATAACAGTTGCTGTCGGTGTCGGAATCTTCCTTGCAATCGCGATAATAAGGATACTGCTGCAGATAAGCCTTTCCGCTATGCTCACAGTATTCTACATAGCTGTGATTGCCCTTTCATTCTTCGTTCCAAAGAATTTCATTGCAGTGGCATTTGACTCTGGCGGAGTCACGACAGGGCCTATGACAGTCCCTTTCATAATGGCCCTTGGCGTTGGACTTGCATCGGTAAGAAGCGACAGGAACGCAGCAAGCGATAGCTTCGGACTTGTTGCGCTCTCTTCAATAGGACCGATACTTGCGGTTCTTCTCCTAGGCAGTTTCTATACACCTGAAGAGGCTGTCTTCTCACTTTCTTCAATGACGCACGTCGAGACAACACGGGATGTCGTCCTTGAGTTCATGTATGGGCTGCCTCGGTATTTCGGGGAAGTTGCAGCATCTCTTCTACCTGTATTCGGCGTATTCGTCATATTCCAGCTTATAAGCCACCGATACAGGAAAGGCCAGAGCATCAGGCTTATCATCGGCTTCATCTATACATACATCGGCCTTGTGCTGTTCCTTTGCGGAGTCAATGTAGGCTTTGCTCCGATTGGATCGTATATCGGAAGCGCAATAGCTGGAAGCGGAAACGCAAAATGGCTTCTGATTCCCATCGGGATGCTCATCGGATACTACATAGTAAAGGCAGAGCCGGCTATCCAGGTTCTCAACAGGCAGGTTGATAGCGTAACAAATGGCTCGATTTCTGCAAAGACGATGAATGCATGCCTTTCAATCGGTGTATCGATAAGCGTTGGGCTTGCTATGGTCCGTGTCCTTACAGGCATTCCTATCTATTGGATAATAATCCCAGGGTACATCACGGCACTCGTTCTGTCGTTCATCGTTCCGAAGATATTCATAGGCATAGCATTCGACTCAGGTGGAGTTGCCTCAGGACCTATGACAACAACATTCCTGCTGCCGCTCTCAATAGGAGCATGCCAGGCTGTCGGGGGCAATGTGATGACAGATGCATTCGGTGTAGTTGCACTCGTAGCGCTCACCCCGCTGATTGCCGTACAGCTGATGGGACTTTCATTCAAGCTCAAGACAAGGAAGAGAGATGCAGAAGCAAAGGTATCAGCACTGGCTTCTGGGGATATCATAGAATTTGAGGAGGAATGGTATGCCTGAAGGGAAAAGGCTTTATAGGCTGATGTGCCTTATCGCAAAGGCTGAGATAGCGGACAAGGCCGCAGATATCTTCTCAGAGCACGGAATAAACGTTGAATACAGGATGCTTGTGCATGGTACAGCTTCCAGTGAGATCATGAACATATTCGGGCTCGCGACAACCGAGAAGGTGATGATAAGCGCGATGATGAAGAAGGAAAGCACCGCAGACCTTCTCTCTGAGATGAGGAAGAAGCTCTATCTTGGCATGCCGAATACAGGCATTGCGTTCACTATTCCTGTATCCGGTGGCATGAACAAGCTCTTTGAGAATATAGACAGGATGGAAAAGACAGAAAGGATGGAGGAGAATATGGAAGACAGGGACTTCAGCATGATAATAGCAATAGTCAATCAGGGATTCAGCGATGCTGTCATGGATGCAGCAAAGCCAGCTGGCGCAACTGGGGGAACTGTATTCCATTCAAGGCGTGTTGAGAACAGCACAGGAAAGCCGTTCTGGGGGATATCGATCCAGGAAGAGAGGGAAACTGTGATGATACTCGCACGCAACAGCAGGAAGAAGGAGATCATGAAAGCCATCAGCACTGAGTGCGGCATAGACAGTGAGAGCAATGGGATCGTATTCTCAGTGCCGATAGCTGATGTAGAGGGGCTCGGCTAACGTATTGCGCTTACAATGCCCTTCGCAAATTCCCTTACATAACGCGGGGAGTCTGATCCATGTTCCGCGATTATGTTTACTATGGCAGAGCCTATTATGACACCATCGGACAGCTCTGCCATGGCTGCAGCAGACTGTGCGTTTGATATCCCAAACCCGATCGCGGCAGGAATATCAAGGCGTATTGCCTTAACGCTTCTGACAATCTCCCCTACATCCGATGAGATGCTGTCACTCATTCCTGTCACTCCAAGGGATGATACGCAGTAGATAAAGCCAGAGGCATCTGATGCGATCTTATCTATCCTATCCTGGCTTGTTGGAGCTATCAGCGAGATAAGGGAAATGCCCTCTGATGATGCTGGAACAGAGAACTCTGTCTTCTCCTCATATGGGACATCTGGAAGGATAAGGGCACAGAATCCGGAATCTTTCATCTTCTTCATGAATTTCGCCGTACCGTATGAAAATACGACGTTTGCATATGTCATTATGGCAATAGGTACATCCAACCCATCTTCCCTGAGTTCCTTCACAGCCTGGAACACATCATCTGTAGTTGTGCCCGATGCTATTCCCCTCATATTGGCGCTTTGGATGACAGGGCCTTCTGCTGTCGGATCAGAGAAAGGAATGCCAACCTCGATAAGATCTGCGCCTTCATCTGCCAAAACCTTAATAAGGCTTTTCGTTGTCTTTATATCAGGATCGCCTGCTGTCATGAATGGGATAAAAGCCTTGCCCCTGCTGAATGCACGCTCTATATCAGTCATTGATGTTCCTCCCTCTTGTATCTTGCGATAGCCGCTGTGTCCTTATCGCCACGCCCGGATATATTCACGACTATTATCCTGTCCTTCTTCATGGTTGGAGCAAGCTTCATCGCAACAGATAGCGCATGTGCGGATTCGATGGCAGGGATTATCCCTTCAGTGCGTGAAAGATACTCAAAAGCATCCACTGCCTCATCATCCGTGACTGCAACATATTCAGCCCTTCCCGTCTTTGCAAGCTGGGCATGCTCAGGCCCGATTCCAGGGTAATCCAGCCCGGCAGATATCGAATAGACAGGGGCGATCTGGCCATACCTGTCCTGGCAGAATATGCTCTTCATGCCATGGAATATCCCAATACGCCCTGTGTTGATGGTTGCTGCTGTATCAGGGGAATCTATGCCACGTCCTGCTGCTTCACAGCCAATGAGACGTACTGATTCATCCCCTATGAAATGATAGAAAGCACCTATCGCATTGGAGCCACCACCGACACATGCAATGACTGCATCCGGTAGTCTGCCCTCTTTTTCCAGGAGCTGCGCTTTTATCTCCTCAGATATAACGCTCTGGAAATCCCTTACGATCGTAGGGAAAGGATGGGGTCCCATGACGGAGCCAATAGCATAATGGGTATCAGAGATACGGCGGGTCCATTCCCTGAATGTCTCGCTCACAGCATCCTTGAGCGTTGCCGTTCCTGTATCAACAGCGTGGACCTTAGCTCCAAGAAGCTCCATGCGGTATACATTGAGGGTCTGCCTCTCAGTATCTTCCCGGCCCATGAATATCTCGCACTCCATGCCGAGAAGCGCCGCAGCTGTAGCTGTTGCAACTCCATGCTGCCCTGCCCCTGTCTCTGCAATAAGACGTGTCTTTCCCATACGCTTTGCCAGAAGTGCCTGTCCTAGCGCATTGTTGATCTTATGGGCACCTGTATGATTGAGATCCTCGCGTTTGAGATAGATCTTCGCTCCTCCCAGATCTCCTTTGTCATATTCCGGGCGAAGTACAGCCTGGATGGACGCCCCGCATAGTCAGAGAAAAGTTCTGAAAGCTCTGCCCTGAAGACAGCATCATCTTTGTATTTCCTATAAGCTCTATCCAATTCAATGACGGCATTCATCAGCGTTTCCGGTATATACATTCCACCATATTCACCGAATCTGCCTTCTCCTGCATTATGTTCGTACATATCATCTTCCTTGTTATTGTGCATAGTAATTAGCGAATCGGAAAAATGCCAATTACTTTTTATAGAAACATTGGGATAATAAGTATTTTTCTTTCTGAATTTACAGACTGTGTGCAAAATCATAGACGATATACAGAGTTAGACTCAGAGACGCATCTACCGAATTCACGCCACACATCATAATAACTGGGATTTATCTGATGGATACGAGATTATCAAGCTATGATAGATACATATCAGCTTATGCAGCTTATAGCGATGGCAGATTCGAGAACGCTTACAAAAGCAGCGGATTCTCTTAATCTTCCCAGGCCTGCACTCTGAAGAACGCAGGCCCAATGCTAGATAATACGGAAACTTACGCTGTAGCTTCCGCTGCTGTCAATATGGGCATCCTTTCCAACATCGCTGCCCCAGCTATCTATACCGCCAACGCCCCGGACTGCTGCGGCAATCGTAAGATAGCTATAGCGCTGCGGAGGCAGATCGATATTATGATAGGCATTCTCCAGCGCCATCGGGGATGCAGGCAGGAGGCTGAATGAAAAGCCATCATCGCTTTCCGCTTTTATGCAGAGTTCTTTGTTCATGCACTTTATGCCAAGCTCTGAGGTATGCATATGCATGCCATATTCCTGAACCATCGCATATGGGCAAAGAGGAAGGCCTTCTGTCCTGTAATGCCCCCTGACAGCTCCATAAAGCCTATCAGGATAGGTTTCACCTGAAAGTCCATCCCATTCAAACGACTCTGTCTTGAATGGAAGGATGAACCTCAAGCCGCATACAGGAAGTTCCGGAAGCCCTGGAACGCCTTTGTATGAATAATCTACTTTCACACCATCCTTATCCTCTTCCAGCGAATAACGCACTGAAACAGATGCGCTTGGTGCGGTGCATGTCCTGAAATGGAAAACTATCGAAACGCTATCCGCTTTCCTTAAAGGAGATGAGATAAGCTCATTATTGCCCGGAGCTATAAGGCTTGCAGACGGGACTTCTGTGCCATCAATCTCAACTTCATAGCCCTCAACATCTGAAAATGCATCAGCTCCCATCCAAAGTGCTGAACGCTTTGAGAAGCCATTTCCCCTATCGTTGTCAGTCGTAGCTCTCCAGAATGCAAGGCTGGGAACCCTGTAAAGATACTCATTGCCCTCTTTCTCAAGGCTTTCTATGCCGCCAAGGTTATAAGCGAAGATATATGATGCACCACCTTTCTTGACGCCAAGTGAAAGATCACCGAAGACGATTTCCATAAACTGCCCTTACCTCCTGCATCTGTGGCTTTTCATGCCTCTCTGCATCAACGATGCCATTGCAGCTGAACTCATAATCGCTGCGTTTTTCTCCAAAGTCCCCACCATATGCAAGGAATCTCATACCTGTGGCTTCATCTATCTTATACAGTGCCTGATCTATATAATCCCAGATATATCCACCGACATAGCCATCAAATTCATCGAAGATATCATCATAATCCTTGAATCCTCCAAGGCTGTTGCCCATGCTGTGCATATACTCACAAAGAAGGAATGGCTTAGAACCATCTTTCCTGAGATACTCCCTCACCTTCTCAGGAGGCGTATACATCCTGGACTCCACATCGCTTATATACTTCTTGTATCCAGGGTTGAATGAGACACCTTCATAATGGACAAGCCTTGTATCATCAACGCTCTTGAAGTAATCGTTCATCGCCCTTATGTTCTCACCAGCATATGACTCATTGCCCAGCGACCAGAATATTACCGATGCATGATTCTTGAAAGTCTCAAAATTCGATACGCAGCGATCTATCACAAGATCTTTCCATATCGGATCATCACCTGGAACGTTCCAGCTTGGTTCGACACGGCTGTTCTTGTGCCACGATCCATGGCTCTCCATATTCGTCTCGCTCATCAGGTACAGCCCGGCTTCATCGCAAAGGCTATACCATTCAACTCTATCAGGATAATGGCAGGTGCGCACGGAATTGCAGTTAGCGCCTTTTATGATCTCTATATCCCTCTTCATGTCAGACATGGTTATTGCACGGCCATTCTCCGCAGACCACTCATGACGATTGACACCGCATATCATAAGACGTTTGTAATTGAGCGTTACAGCACCATTCTCGATTGCAACATGCCTGAATCCTATTCTGTATGGAACATATTCAAGGAGATTATCTTCATCGTCATATACAGCTATTGAGAAATCATAAAGATATGGATGCTCATGGCTGTAGCTTCGGACGCTCGGTATTGTCATTTCCTCGCTTCTGTATGCCGTGACGGAAGAATCAATGGCAATCTTCCTGGAAACAATGGAACCAAGGGTGTATACAAGGCTTCCTTTGAAGGCTGGATCCTTGTATGAGAGCATCAGCGATAGCGTAAGCTTTCCGCTTCCATCCCTTTCCAGATCTGTCTTTGCCCAGAAATCATCGACATGCGCTGCAGGGATTGAATACAGATAAACAGGACGGAATATGCCTGAGAAGCGGAAGAAATCCTGATCCTCAAGCCAGCTTGCCTTGCTTCTTTTGTATACCTCAACGCAAAGTCTGTTGTTCTTATCGCGCACTGCGTCTGTGATATCGAACTCACTAGGGGTGAAGCTATCCTCAGCATACCCTATGAACTCTCCATTGAGATAAAGGAAATATGCAGTCTCAACACCTTCAAAGCGTATGATTATCCTCTCACCCTTCATAGAATCGGGAAGATCGAAATACCTGATGTACTGAGAAACGGGATTTGCAGATGGAACCATAGGAGGACGAAGCATCTCCTTGCCCTCCCATGGATACATGGTATTTATATACTGGATCTGGCCATGGCCTTGAAGCTCAACGTGACCTGGCACATGTATCTTCTGCACCCTGTCTGAGACAAAGGAATCCTTATGGAAATCTTTTTCCCTCTCGTCTGGCGTGTCAGAATAGATGAAGTCCCATTCACCATCCAAAGGCATGTAGAACGATGATGCGCTTTCAGCCTCTCCAATCGTCCTGTAATGAATATGATCAGAATGCGCCTTCCTTGTGTTCACACGGAACACGGAAGGATCTGAAAGATAATTCTGTATGCTTATCAAGAGCCGCTCCTTTCAATACATCTGTAAGTATGTATTAAGGCAATCAACATCATCAAGTATATTATCATCACCATAAAAGTTCTTTATCGTGAAATTACCGCTGCAGAGCAATACAGGAATATCAAACATCCAATAATTGATTATAGATGGATTGTATGTGAACAGCAGAAGCCCCACGGCTTTGTGGGGCTATGCAATCTTACCACTGGAAGAAATCGCTTCCGCTGAGTTTCATCAATGCTTCGATGAAGAAGTAATCACCGTAAAGTATTCCTGTTTCCTTTTCACCATAATTATAAGCAACTGTGCCCTTTGTCGTTATATTATCCGTAGAAGGATCCCAGTCAGCGCTCTTCTCATCTATCGCCTTCAGCATTTTAAGGGCAGCTGAAAGATAAACATCCTTGTCCCTGCCTTCCGAATGCCTTGAAATCTCGATCATGCCGCATGCAGCGATCGCCGCAGCTGTCGTGTCCTCATAATCAGGCTCTGCAGGCTGTCTGAAATCACATGGGATAAGTCCCGATTCAGGAGTGTTCGCGATAAAGTAATTGGCAATCTTCTTTGCGGTATTAAGGAATCGCTCCTCACCTGTATGCATATAGCTGAGCGTAAAGCCATATACAGCCCAGGCCTGGCCACGTGCCCATGATGAACCATGGCCAAAACCTTGACCACCGTATGATCTTACACGCTCACCTGTAAATGGATCGAATTCAACAATATGGCAAACAGACCCATCTTCACGGACAAAGCACTCAGCTGTACGATCTGCATGGTTCCTGGCAATATGAAGGAAACGAGGATCCTTTGTCTCCTCATATGCCCAGTAAAGCAGAGGAAGATTCATCATGCAGTCTATGATCGCCCACCCTCTTATATCCTCATCAGGGCGAACATGATCATTCCATGCACGGATAAAGCGTCCGGCAGCGTTATAGCGTCCAGCCATATGGGAAGCAGCAAGAAGACTTCTGTTCCTGGCTTTCATGTCTCCATCCTTCTTATAGTGATAGACAGATGTCAGAAGCCACTTGAATCCATTGTCATGATCTAATCCTTCATAGTCCATGAGATTCACATCAAGCTTCTCTTCAAGCTCGATGGCAAGATCCGCATAGAACTTATCACCGGTAAGCTTCTCCATCTCCCACATAAGGCCGCCCCAGAAGCCATTGGTCCACCATGAGATCGCATCGCCATCCCTGTTGTCATATATCCCAGCAGTTGTGATATAAGGAACCTTGTGCGCATTGCGCTTAGCAACTTCCTTCATCTTCGCCTTTACCTTCTCAAGCGTCTCTTCTGCATATCCAATGCAATCCATAAATCCTCCTAGATCAATGCAAGTCCTTTTGCATCGATTGTAAGAGTATCATAAACAAATAGAGTTTGCGTAAACTAATCGCTGCTTATTTTTCATTTTAAACTCCTTTCTGCACAGCATTGCTAGAAAACCGCGAATAAGACACTTATTCGCAGTTTAATCCCTGTATTTCAGGGAATTTGGGTTTTCGATAATTCGTTTTATGAGGTTTTCGACTTTTTCATACTTATCCAGAGGTGGATTATGTATGTATGAAAAAAGGTCGAGATAGCCAGAAAGATCATCCCTGCTGACCCCTGGATGCCGTCTCATCAGACGTTGCAGTTCATAGCACCTCCTGTTTATTGGTTCGAGAGGATTCTCTGAATCCAGAACTCCCTTCAGCTGCTTCGAATCATATTCGATGCTTTCCAGTCCCAGC
>CALXLI010000021.1 GCA_944389155.1 uncultured Spirochaetaceae bacterium
TCAGAGAGCCAGGGGAAAGCAGGCTTAATGGTATGGGCGATGAAGTTGTTGAGATCAAAGGCCGAATGGTTCTCGCCTCGGCGTTGATAGGATTTGGAGGAGTATTCCAGGAGGCGGTTCCAGACAAAGCGGCAGCAGCCGATGATGCGCGTCATCTACTCTCTCTGCTCGTCTGTGGGATAAAGCCTGAAACGGTACGCCTTCTGCATGATTATATTCTACCAAAGGATATGGGATTCGTATCGCCCTGCTATACGAAAACAATCGGTTTTCTCCGCATTCAGCCCCTATGCAAGCATAGGGGGTATCTGCGGTTCTCCTATATCTGTATATCACGGACATTCACTCTCATAGCTTTGCCCTGTAATGTTTCTTCATATCCTCTTCGAACTCCTTATCACAGGCATATTCGCGGCCAAGGACCGGTAGCCACAGCGATGGATCTTCCATGCAGAGGTAGAAGAATACATTGTCTCTGAACTTCTGTGAAAACGATGAGAATACCGTAGAGAACATCTTCTTCTTTGTTTCCAGCGGATATGAATACTTTCCTGCAGCTTCTTCCAGTTCCATCTCAAGTGTACGGCTTTCCCGCCCCATCTGCCTGAGTTTTTTGATCACAGCCTTCGTAAACGTAAGCGTGCCGATGCTTATTGCGTAGATATCGCTAGGAGAGAATCTCTGCTCAATCATCTCTGCAATCTTCGGATACTCATCATCCCAGCCTTTGAAATAGACCATAGGGTGGATGTGAAAACCTACCAGAGCACCGCTGTCACGTGCTTTCTCAGCTGCGCCCAGCCTCTCCTCGAGCGATGCAGTGAGATGTTCTTCCTTCTCTATTATCGTTGGAGCATTCAGGCTCCAAGAGAAGAAGATGTTCCGTGGGTACTTCCTGTCGAATACATCCCTCTTGCTCTTTGACTTGAGCTCTATGATCACGTCAGGATGCTTCTCTGCAAATGCCGAGAGCGCTGAGAGCGTGCCGTAGTCATCTCCAAGCAGAAGCGAGTCGGAGGCCTGTCCTGTTCCTATATGCCATGTTGATTCATCAAGCGGTATCGATAATAGCTGTTCCTTCAGGTTCTTTATGGTATGTATCTCGTTCTCGCTGTAGAATGCCTGAACTGAACAGTATGAACAGGAGAATGCACATTGTTCGACAGCATCCAGGGTACGCAGGTTGCAGCAGCGTGTCTTCTCGCCATCAACAGGGCAGGGACAGCGGCCAATGACCACGTTCTTGTCTATTTCCTTTACTCCATGCTTTACACGAGGAGAGGGGGATGGAAAGAATGTTGAGTAGTCTGTTTCGCTCTTCCTGAGCTTTGACATATACTCCCTCATCCCATTTATGTACTCATCTCCCTTTCTTCCATCCTTTCTTCCATCTATCTTCCCATAGGGTGCTTTCTCCGTCTAAGGGAATTCCTTCCATTGCAGAAGATCAGCTTCAGCTTTGACTATCTCAAGCTTCTGGCTTTCAGAGAATCTGTAGCGTGACAGAAGCTTCTCGATCCTGTCCTTTGTGGATTCTGGAAGATATGTGAAGATATCATCAAAGGCTTTCATGGCCCTATTCTAGCAGAAATCATATTGTCCAACATCCACAGGAAATATATCTTTGTAATATGTCGGAAAAAGCAAGGGAAATGGCTAGGGAGCTTCCGGATAACCCCGGAGTGTATCTGATGAAGAACAGCGAAGGGACTGTTATCTATGTAGGCAAGGCAAAGAACCTCAAACGCCGCGTCTCTTCCTATTTCCTTCCAGGACGCAATGTAAAGACAGCAGCGCTTGTCGAGAAGATCGATACGATAGACTTCGTGATAACAGGCAATGAGTACGAAGCGCTTATTCTGGAGAACAATCTCATAAAGAAATACAATCCGCACTACAACATACTCCTGAAGGATGGAAAGAGCTATCCAGTCATCCGCATAACAAAAGAGGATTTTCCCAGGGTGTTCAAGACACGCCGTGTAATAAAGGATGGTTCTAAGTACTATGGGCCATATCCCGATGGTTCAAGGCTTGATGAGTACCTCAGGATGGTTGAGGATAACTATCCGCTCAGAAAATGCCAGGGAGTGCTGAAAGAGAGGAAAACGCCCTGCCTTTATTATCACATACACAAATGTGCTGCTCCCTGTATCGGTGCGGTTGATAAGAAGGAATATGGTAAGTACATAAAAGATGTTGAGGATTTCCTGGAAGGCGATGATTCCTCTCTTATAAAGCAGGTTGAGAAGGAGATGCTCAAGGCCTCGAAGGAACTGGATTTCGAAACAGCTGCGCGTAAGAGGGACCAGCTCAAAGCTCTGACTGTCATGCAGAAGAATCAGATGGTACAGGACTTCACGTCAGAGAGCCGGGACTATGTCGCTATTGAGATGAGGAGCTATCTTTCGACAATCTCGATAATGCAGTTCCGTTCAGGTCGTCTGATAGGAAAGGCTCTGTATAGGGCTGAATGTCTGTCCGATGAAACAGAAACATTGCTTTCATTCCTTATTCAGTATTATAGTGATGGAGATAGCCTTCCTTCTGAGATATTTGTTTCCTGTGAGATAGATACAGAGCTCATAGCGAAATATTTCAAGGAGCAGCTTGGTTCTGCTGTTTATATCACAGTTCCGAAAGACGGCAAGCACTACAGGATCCTCAGAATGGCTGCTGAAAATGCTTCCAGGGATGTTGAGAAGAGACTTCGTGATGTTGATAACACGCCATCTCTGGAAAAGCTGCAGGAGGAAATCGGCCTTTCTGTGCTTCCCAGGCATATTGAAGGTTTTGATATCGCTCAGCTTTCAGGCAAGTATACAGTTGCATCGCTTATCGTATTCCGCGATGGAAATCCATCCAATAAGGAATACAGGCATTTCTCAATCAAAAGCCTCGATGGTGCCATTGATGATTTCCAGTCAATGCGCGAGGCTGTTTCCAGACGATATCAGAGGCTTGTGAATGAAGGGGCAGAGCTTCCTGATTTATTGATGGTAGATGGAGGAAAAGGGCAGGTGAGCGCTGCTTTGGAGGCTCTTTCGTCAATAGGTGTGGAACTTCCTGTCGTGGGGCTTGCAAAGGAACGTGAGGAGATTGTCTTTCCTGGAGACAGGGAATCCCTGCTTCTGGATCATAGTGATGCAGGGCTTCGCGTTCTCATCGCGCTTCGGGATGAATGCCATCGTTTCGCTACATCGTTCAACCAGAGGATGAGAAGCAAGGAGGCATCATTTTCCCTTCTTGAGTCAATTGATGGAATCGGAAAGGAAAGAGCAAAGAGGATCATGCAGACGTTCGGTTCTGTAGAGGCCATCCTTTCACTCACCCCTGAAGAGCTGGCTAAAGGGGCAAGGATTCCGATTACAGTATCAGAGCGCGTGCTTCATAAGCTCAATTTCTAGAGGCCCTTCTCAAGCGGTGATGACAGCAGGTCTATGCTGCAGGCCTTGCCTTTGTCCGAGCATATTGTGAATATGATATCCGAAAGCACTATATAGAGCATTTCTGACTGTGCGGATTTTACAGCGCTGTCCATCTCTCCAAGATATAGTATTATCCTCTTCGTATCGTCCAGGCTGTAGTTCTTCATTGCCTTGGTTATGATAGGAAGTTCCTTGCGCCTTATCCCTTTCTCCTTGAATGATGATGGGTAGGGGGAAAGATATTCAGCATTTTCGCTTATCCTTTCAATGCTCATGCCCCTTTCCTTCATTTCCAATGCGCTTTCAAGAAGGCGGAAACGGGAAGTGAGGACAGAGAATGCCCTTATGGCTCCATACGAATCGCTTTCAAGTATTGTCTTCATTATCAGAAGGGCATGCTCAGTATCCCTTTCAGCGATTGCTGCGAAAAGAGTGTATCCATCCTCTCCACGGGTCTTTATCGCATATGTTTCTATATCATCAAGAGTGATCTCTGACTTTGATGGAGCTGTGGCTCTGAAATACAGTGAAAGGGAGGATACAAGGTTCTTCATATCCTGTGTATTGTTCTCTGTCGAGAAAAGGATCTCCTCGATAGCATCGCTTCCTATGGCAAAGCCTTCTTTTCTGAATGCAGATGCAATCCAGTCTCTTTTCCTGTTCTCGAACATCTCCCAGAAGAACTTGAGCCCATCTTTTCCGACACCGTCCAGTATTGTTTTCGGTATCTTTGCCTGTGAGCGCTCTGATGATACTATTATGACCTCGGCATCATCCTGCTTTGCCTTGAAGTAATCCTCCAACGCTTTCGCAATCCCATCCTTTCCGCTTCTGTTCTCGAACTGCTTGATTATGACGAGCCTGAAAGATGAGAAAAGGGAGCTTTGGGAAAGCACTGAGCTGATTGCTTCTCCTGTATCATCACCTGCGTAGAACTGATGGACCTCAGCATCTGGGAAAAGGGTAAGCACACGCTTCTTCTCATTCTGCAGCCATTCATTCTTCTCACCCTCTTCAGGTCCTAGCAGAAGGTAGTCCATAGTCTCTCCTTATAGCGATAAGTATTCCATATACCTTTACGCTGTTGCTCTTTCTTATGCCCATTATTGCATTATCCGGGATAAGAAGCACGTAGTCTGGAAGCTTTCTGTAGCGTCTGAGTTCAAGGCGTTCATTGTTCTCCCCAGAATCAGCAAGGACTATATCGCCATTCCTGACCTTATCCGTGCTTTGGGAGAGTATTGCGATATCCCCAGGCATGATGCCTGCCTCCTTCATCGATTCAGAGTGGACAATGAACGCATATGCTCCGTCCTTTGCCATCATCTTCGATATGTAGCAGCTTCTGTCTGTTTCCTTCTTTCCTATGCTTTCAGGACAGGGTTCTTCGGGAAACAGCGGTATCTTCACGTTTTCCCTGGCTTCACGGGCTTCCTCGCATAGCGTTATCGCCCTGTTCTTTCCTTCATCCTTTTCCAGAGAGCCTTTCTTTACCAGGGCATTCACGGCATAATGCGCAGCTGCTGAAGAGAATGAGAAAGCCGATGCGATCTCCTCAAGCGTTGGGCCTTTGCCGTTTTCCTCTATGTACTTCTCTATGAAGGAGAGAATCTCTGATTGCCTCTTGCTAAGTGCCTTCACTTTTCCTCGAATCTTGAGGCAAAAAGATCTTCCATGGCCTTCATTGCCTCTTTCTCGTCATCTCCGCTGCATATGCATGTAAGCTTTGTCCTGTATGTAGCACCCAGTGTTATGACACCCATTATCGATTTTGCGTTTATCTTCATGCTATCTCGCTCGAAGAAGATATCACAGGAGAATGCAGATGCCCTCTTTGATATCTCAGCTGCGGGACGTGCATGTATACCTGCTCTGTTGAGCACTTCCAATTCCTTACTGATCAAGTCCGGACTCCTCTATATCATCGCTTGAGAAATACATTTTCCTTGCAGTCTCGCTCTCAAGCCATTTCAACACGCTTTGGTCAAATTCCCTTGAGGAATAATAGCCTAGAGACTTCATTCTCTCATTCCTCGCAGCCGTTTCAATAAGGATTGGGACATTGCGGCCTGGACGTACTGGAAGCACAAGCTTAGGAATTGTCACTCCAAGATACGTAGCGGTAAGCTCATCCCCGATCCTATCGTATTCCTTTGAGCTGTCCCAGGTCTCAAGCTCTACAGCAAGCTGTATCTGCTTTTTCTCCCTTATCGCACCAACACCGAATAGATTTGTTATGTTTATTATCCCGAGGCCTCTTATCTCCATATGATGGGCAAGCATCGGGTTCTCTCCGAAGCCTATCAGATAGCTGTCTGATATATTCTTCATCTTCACTGTGTCATCGCTTATAAGGCGATGGCCTCGCTCAATGAGCTCCAGCGCAGTCTCGCTCTTTCCGACCCCGCTGTCTCCTGTTATGAGCACTCCGATTCCATAGACCTCAACAAGAACGCCATGTATTGTCATTGAAGGGGCAAAGACCTCATCAAGCATGGAGTAGAGGCGGCGTGAGAAATCCGAGGAGCTCAGCGGTGTGGCAAGTATTGGCGTTGCGCTCTTTTCCGCAAGCTCGACAAAATGCTCGGATGGCTTATAGCCTCCGATGAATATTATGCAGGGCGGGTGCAGCGAAAAAAGCTTTTCTATGTTCTCATATTCATTGCGCTTTTCAAGAAGCTCTATATATGACTCTTCGTTCCGCCCTATAAGCTGCAGTGACGTGCCGGAGAAATCCACGAAATATCCGGAGAGCGCCAGACCTGGCCTTGATATCTTCGCGCTGTGTATGGTTCTGGACAGGCCAGAGCGTCCGGCAATGCATTTAAGCTGCAGATGGTTGTGTTCCTTTAGATCAAGATCCAGAAGATCGAGGACTGTGAATTCTCTCATACGGGGAATTATAGCAAAGAATAAGGGCTACCGTGTAGATAGCCCTTTCGATCAAAGACCCATGGTCTTCTCTTTTTCCTTCTTGGCCGCTGCCTGTATCTTATCTGCAATGAGCTCAATGCCTTCATGCAGCTCGTAGGCATCCTGTGATACTACCTTCTCCTTCTTCCAGCTGAAGTGAAGGGTAGCGTCGATATGGAAACCAATGCCCTTTGCTTCCTTCCTGGCTACGATATCCAGGTCATGGAGATAATCCTCTGCGAAACCAAGCTTCTTCAGTTTCTTGTCAAGGAATTCCCTGTCTTCATCGTCTGGGGTAAAACCTATACCTCTGAATGTCAGATTCATAGCGTTCCTCCTTTTCCATATTATAACGCAGCTTTTATGAGAATACAAAATGAATCGTAATGTTCATTTTTCAGGAATCAAAGGGAACGTAAGGGTATGTACCATTCAGCTTGGACGATCGAAAGATGAGCTTATGTCCAGCTCTTTGCGGTATTTTGCAACTGTACGTCTGGCTGTCTTTATGCCCCGTTCGGCAAGCATATCGCTTATCTTCTGATCGGAGAGTGCCTTCCCTGTCTTGTTCTCCTCGATTATCTGCCTGATGATTTCCTTGACAGCATTCTTTGAATAATTCTCCCCACCCTCAGAGGATACCTGTGTTGAGAACATCGCGCGGATAGGGTAGATGCCGAAATCCGTGTCTATGTATTTCGATGCAGATAGCCTGCTTACCGTTGCTTCGTGGACGCCGATTTCGTCCGCAGCTTCCTTCATCGTAAGGGATTTCAGGAATATCGGTCCATTCAGGAAGAAATCCTTCTGCCTCTCCATAAGGAATGCACCAAGCCTGAGCAGTGCTGAGCTTCTGGCATCTACCTGGGCCTTCAATGATTCCGCACTCTGTATTTTCTCCTTCAGGAACTTCGCTGCCTCTTTTGCTTCTGCGTTCTTCTCTCCTTTGAGCTCATTCCTCATCTCCTTGTAGCTTTCATCTATCTCGAAAAGAGGCAAGGCATCGCTGTTGAGGGAGAGGGTGAGGACCCCATCTACCTTCTTTATCGAAAGCTCGGGGGTGACAAGGTTATCGTAATCGCTGCTGTATGCTCTTCCTGGGAATGGGGTAAGGGTCCTTAGAAATGATGAGAAGGCTTCAACATCCTCCTTTTCTATTTTCAGATCCTTTGCGATGGCATCAGTCTTTCCCATGCGGAGGTTATCAAGTTCGTATAGCACGAAATCACTGAATGTAGAGAGCTCCCTGCCTTTCATTCCCTTTGCCTTTGCTTGGATTATCAAGCTCTCTTTCCAGTTCTGTGCACCGACTCCGGATGGTTCCATCTCCTGTATGGCTGCCAGTGCGTCATTGAGATAAGGCTTTTCTGCATCTGGAAGAAGGGATCCTGGATCTTCTCCGACAAAGCCGTTCCTGTCTATTGCGGTTATGAGGGTTGATGCAGCCTTGCTGACATTCTCTGGGAGCTTCATCAGCCCAAGTTCGGTCAGAAGGTGCGTCTTGAGGTCTTCCCGCTCTCCAACCATTCCCTCTATCCAGTTCGGTCTGTCCTCGCTTTCATATGGCTCGCTGTCAGAATAGCTTTCCCTGCGTTCTGTTTCGTTCCTATAGCGGCTTGAGATCGTATCGTATGATGGTGTGCTGTCATGCAGTATCATGACCGGGTTTGTCTCAGCCTCTCTCTCAATCTTCTCCCTCAGCTCCTGCGATGAGAGCGTGAGTGTTTCCATTGTCTGCAGCAGCTGGGCATTTATCCTGAGCTGTTGCTGCATTGAAAGATTGAGGCCAAGTCTTCCGTCCATCAGCTGTCCTTATCAAAATCACGGCCGAAGTAGATTTCCCTGGCCCTTTCGTCTGCAAGAAGCTCTTCCTTTGTTCCGGAGACAAGTATCTCGCCTTCGGAGATTATATGTGCTGTTGTTGTTATCTCAAGGGTATCGCGGACATTGTGATCGGTGAGGAGTATTCCTATCCCGCTATCTGCAAGCTGGCGTATTATCTGCTTGATCTCATATACAGCTTTGGGGTCTATTCCTGCAAATGGCTCATCGAGGAGGAGGAACTTCGGGCTTGTCGCGAGTGCTCTGGCTATCTCTGTGCGCCGTCTCTCTCCGCCCGAGAGCGTATAGCCGTACTGCTTGCGGACCTTTGCGATTCCGAACTCAGCTATCAGGCGTTCAAGCATATCCTTCTTGTCGTTCCTTGAAAGATGCTTCTGGGTCTCGAGGACGAGCTTTATATTATCCTCTACGGATAGCTTACGGAATATCGATGCTTCCTGCGGCAGGTATGCCAGTCCAAGCCTTGAACGCTTATGCATCGGCAGTGTCGTGATATCCGTACCATCTATGAGCACATGTCCGCCATTCGCCTTTATGAAACCTACGATCATATAGAACGATGTCGTCTTTCCTGCGCCGTTGGGGCCAAGAAGTCCTGTTATGTCCCCGGATGACATGGAGAATGTCACGTTCTTGACAACGTGCTTCCTGCCATAGAACTTGGAAAGATTCTCAGCTTTAAGCTCAGCCATTTATATTTCCTCTTATGCGCCCTTCGAGCGTTATGGAATCAGTATTGAGATCTACTCTGATAACCTCTGCTCCGTATTCGTTGCCATCCCAGTATACTTGAGCATCGCCACGAAGCTCCAGCGTGTTGTCGCCACGTGAGAAGACCACGCTTTCAGCCATGCATCGCATTATACCACGATCTGTATCCTTCATCAGCGTCACGCTTTTATCAAGCTGCAGATGCTCATCATTGAGCCTGTATTCAAGATATGCCCCTGTTGCAGAGACTGCGTTGACTGTATCATCAACCTCGAACCATGATGATATCAGTATGCGCTCTTCATTCCTGTCATAGAAGACCGTTGATGTTCTTATGCTTATACCGCGCTCATCATCCGTGATAGATGCGTTCCCGCTGCATTCAACCCGGCTCCAGCCATCGCCTGAAAGCGTTATCGTGTCCGCACTGATCGTGAGCGATCCGACAGATACTGAAGCACCTGAGGAAAGCACGACGCTTTCCCGTCCATTCCGGAGCACTATTGAGCTGTCACCGCCATTGAACGTGATTGTATCGGCTGATGATATGGCGGCCAATGCATATGCAAGCATAAGTATTGCCAGGATAGCTTTTCTCATATGTTGAAGACTCCTTCTGCGATGGAGGCAAATGAATAGTTCTCTTCCCTCAGGTCTCCTTTGAATCCTGTTCCGAGGAAAGTACCATCATCTGAAGATACGTATACATCACCATCTGCCTCTATTTCAGATGTCGCTGAGTTGAAGAACAGGCTTTCGGCCTCTATGTGCATATTGGAGCTATGCTGCTCAAGTGCGACGTTGCCTGAAAGATGCATGCTTCTTTCGCTTGTATTTATATCCGCTGTATCAGCGGATCCTGTTATCGCTGCATTTCCTTCATCATCGTATTGGATGAATGTAATATTCTCAGTTGTCGCTCTTTCCTCTTCGCTGTATAGCGTCATGCGGGAGCTTTTGATGAATATTGGATTCTCACCGCTTTGTCCGAGCGTGTAGTCCGCATTCTCGAGTATTATGCTTGGGTGGGAAATCTTCTCTCCGCGTTCCTCTGTCTCTGTCACGAAAGAGCATGATGAAAGCAGGGCGATGAAGAGCAGGGGAAGAAGCTTTCTCATCAGCATTTCCTTATTATTCTTGGGATATATTCCCTTTTCCTGAAATGGAAGTATACAGCAGCGATGGCGAAACCGATGGCAACGCCAATGATAGCTCCGATAAGCCTTATGCCGTCGCTTTCAGAGAATAAGGATGCTATGAAATAACCGGGAAGGAACATAATGAGCGGAAGGCCGAGGGACATGAAGACGGAAAAGAGCGTCTTGGAGGAGGGCATGTCGATCTCAGCCTTATCTCCTGCCTTAAGCTCTATGTTCTCAGGATTCAGCACCTCAAAGGTAGTTTTCTTTGATGTGCAGAAGAAGGAGCCCTTGCAGCCTTCACATGCGTTTCTGTCGCATCCGGCTGTAATCGTGCCATCCTCATTCTGCTGTATTGTCACTTCCTTTCTCATTCCTTGCCTCCGGTCTGGTTATCTTGACATGTCTGGAGATCCTTTCTATTGCGGTGCTTCTGCCTCTCTCTTCATCCACGCTCACAACCACACCTTGGATTATACCATCATTCCAGCATTCCTGGCTTCTGAGCGGAAGCTGTGACCGGAGCTTGCTTATCTCATTCTCCGCATCAAAGCCACCGACTGACATGAATGATCCTACGCGTCCGTTGTCGCTTATATATGCCAGTCCCTTTCCGCTTATGCTCTCATCTGCGCTGAGCACCTTTGTGTGTGTGCCGATGACAGCCGCAGCCCTTCCATCAAGAAAGAACTTCATAGTCTTCTTCTCAGCTGTTGCCGCTGCATGGAACTGGACCATTGGAATGATGTTCCCTTCCTTCTCTGCAAGCTTCTTAAGCAGCGAGTCTATGGACAGGAAGGCGTTCTGAAGGTTCTGCCTCTGCAAAAGCGCATTGCCCTGCAGGTTTATGAACACGAACTTCCTGTCTTTCAGCGTTACAATCCTGAAGCTCTTGCCTGGACACTGCGGAGGGTAGTTCGCCGGCCTTATTATGAAGCTCTGGTGGGATATGAACTCAACCATATCGACTTTATAGAAAAGCTTCTCGCCGCCTGTTATGAGATCTATTCCGCTTTTGGAAAGCTGTATTGCGTGCTGTCTGCCAAGCCCGAAGCCATTTGTCATGCCCTCGGCATTCGCTACTGTATAATCTATATCGTATTCTTCTTTAAGCGACTCAAGCCCTGCCTTGATAGCTGTTAAGCCGGGCCTTCCTGTCACTTCTCCAAGAAAGAGTATCCTGACCATGGTTGCTAAGGATACCTCATAGTCAGTTAATTGGGAAGACGAGATATTTCCCTGCAATGCTTTTCCTCAGCCTTGCCTTCACAGTTACCTCTCCGTCTCCATATTCAATCTCCTTCACCGTTCCATCCCTGTAGAGATCGCTGATGAGCGATGCAGAGCATGGCGAGGATATGACTATGTCCTCAAAAGCCTCATCCGTTGCTCTTTCCATCGCTTTCTTCAGGTTTTCCATGCCTTCTCCGTTTTTCATCGATGTTTCCACAACTGCGTAAGGGGAGGACCTGAGCGCCGCGTATGAGATATCATCATAGATGCTGTCTGTCTTGTTTATGACAAGTATCTTCACTTTGTCTTTCGCTCCAAGCTCCTCAAGTGTCTTCTCTGTCTCCTTCAGGCATCCGACGGCATCTGGGTGCGATGCATCTGCAACTATTATGAGGGCTTCGGCTGAAAGCGCCTCTTCAAGCGTTGATGAGAATGCCTTCACGAGTCCTTTAGGCAGATCTGATATAAAGCCGACAGTGTCTGACAGGAGTACTTTCTGGCCTGAAGGAAGCTTCATTGATCGTGTGGTTGTATCAAGGGTTGCGAAGAGCTTGTCCTCTGCCAGCGTTTCCGCTCCGGTGAGTGCATTGAGTATCGTGGATTTCCCTGCATTGGTGTATCCGACGAGGGCGAATGTGAATATCCCGGAACGCTCTCTTGAGCTGCGTTGCGTACGTCTGACATTCTCGCTTGCCTTTATCTCCCGGTCAAGCTGATGGATACGGGTGTCTATCATACGGCGTTCAAGCTCTATCTTCCTTTCTCCTTCGCCCTTTGCGCCTCTTACACCGCCTCTCTGCTGCGAAAGCCTTGCTTCCCTGTTTGCCAGCCTGGGCCTCAGATACTCAGCTTCAGCTTTCTCTATCTGAAGCCTTGCTTCCCTGGATCTTGCGTTCTGGAAGAAGATTGACAGGATCACAGCTTCCCTGTCCGAGACAGGTATGCCGAGGGCCTCTTCCAGGTTCTTCTCCTGCCTCGGCGTTATCGAGGCATCGATTATGGCTTCCTCTGCCTCGAATGCAAGAACGGCCTCTCTTGCTTGCTCTGCCTGTCCTTTTCCTATAAGGGTTGAGCTCCGTGCTTCCTTCAGCGTTATGTGTACTGTATAGACAATGTTCAGGCCAAGCGTTGATATAAGGCTACGGATTTCAGCTTCCTTCAGAAATGATCTGCGTTCGCTCTCTCCGCTTTCCCTCACTGTTATGAGAAGAACTCTATTCTCCATATTCAGGAGAATAGCAGGGTAGGGACTTTCCTGCAATGTTCATGGTGCGTTCATATGCACAGATGTTTTTGTTTTGAATTATCCGGTTTTCCATTTACACTGAACGAAAAAGGAGGAAAGATGAAGAAAATCTGTTTGATTCTCTCTATCGTGATTGCTGTCGCCATTATCTCATCCTGTGCGACAACATCATCTCTTGCTGTGCCTACAGCTGAAGAGGCTGAAGCTTTCAAGAGCGCGTATTCAGAAGTCCTTGCATCTGCAGGCGTAGGAGGAGTTGTCAATCTCATCGGTGGTGATGATCTCTCTTCGGATTACAAAGCCGGAGATAAGCTGGGTGCACTTACCGTCACAGCAGACAGCCATGTGAAAATGGAGCTGGATCTCTCTGGCATATTCCAGGGTGAGCAGTCTCTCAGGTATGACATTGATGTCTCGTACAGGACGCCAAAGGGAACAGAGAAATCTGTCGTATATGTCGCTGAGACAAGAAGAGGTGATGATGGTGAGAATGTGATGGCTTTGCTGAAGGCTGAGCTGAATGGAAAGGCATTTGATCCAGAAGCTATGCAGGCTCTTCTCTAGAAGTCCCTGAACTCACTGCTGCTGAGAGGGATCGAGAATGTCACGCACGTTCCCTTTCCCTCTCTGCTTGCTATGTTCAGTACCCTTGGCGGGACAAAGAGGAGCGCAAGTCTTGTCGAGACGTTCTCAAGTCCGATTGAGATATCCTCTCCGCTTCTCCTGATGCTTCGCTTTATCCGCTTCAGCTTTTCCTTCTCAATACCTTTCCCGTTGTCGGCAATCTGTATCTTAAGCTCGCATCCTCTGTTTATATAGACTCTTATGTGGATCCTCCCACTGCGGCCGGAGTTCCTTATGCCATGGCTTATAGCGTTCTCGATAATCGGCTGGAGTATCATCTTGGGAATGAGCAGGGAATCATCCGCATCCTCGCTTATATCCCAAAGAACAGTGAATTCATCGCCAAAGCGTTTCTGCTGTATGGCTATGTAGGCTTTGGCCGCGGCAATTTCATCGCAGAGCATGGTGAAGAGCTTCCTGTCGCCAAGTACATAGCCAAGAAGGGATGAAAGATCGCCGATCATAAGGGATGCATCATTCTCCTTTCCTGTCAGCGCTATCGTTTTCCATCTTATGACCTGCAGCGTATTGTACAGGAAGTGCGGTGTGAGCTGGAGCGATAGGGCAGTGAGTTCCAGTTCCCTTCTTCTGTCATTGAGCTTCCTCACCTCAAGGTATGATGAGAAGATATCCTTCGAAAGCCTTGAATAGAGGCTTTTCCTTTTTGTCCTGCCTTCCTCTGATAATTCATTCTGGAGCATAGCTATTGAGCTGAGCTCTTCTTCTGTGTGACGGAGGGATATGAATATCGAGATGAGGAGGACCATGGCTGTGGATATGGTGATTATCGATTTTATTACGCTGTTGATCCTATATGCATCGCTTTCAGGAATTGCAAGTATGGCATTCCATCCAGTCTGCGGCATCGAACAGGTATAGAGGACCATGCCATCATAGCTTGTGATATGCCCTTCATCTGCCCTATGTGCCAGATCATAGGCCCTTCTCATCCCAGTCAGTGTCGTGAAGAGAAGGTTCCCATTCTCATCTATTGTCAGGATATCTCCGATCCCATCATCAAGGAGGGTGTGGAGCATCTGCGTTATCCTGTCCGGAACTGCATTCAGCACGAGAGCTCCCTCTGCCCACTGACCGCTGGGGGAGAGCGGCTTTATGATTGAGAAGAACCTTGCCGTATCCAGCCAGCTTGCAGAGCGGAAACCGCTCCAGCTCCTGTCGTTTCCATCAAGGGTTTCCAGGATAGTGAACCAGAGACTGTCTCTATCGGATGAAAGAGTTGACAGTCCTCCTTCGGATGAGAAGAACCAGCCTTCATCGTTTGGGAAGTAGATGTATATGCTTTCAGCGATGCTGCTGTACTGTATTGCGCTTGTAAGGAAGTCGGAGGCTGTATCCATAGCCAGATACTCGTCGTATGATATCGGGCCATTATCCACGAATATGTTTCTCAGCCTGTATCTGACAGTCGGGTTTACGCTGAGCGTTGTCTCGATGTGCTCAAGCGAGCTGAACTCATTGTCAATGAATGCCGCATATTGCCTGAGCCGTGCTGTATTTGCCTCATCAACCTCTCCTTTCACTCCTGTATTCACAGTGTGGAATATCAGAAGGCTGAGTATGATCATGGGAACCGCTATCGGAAGCGATGTGCGTATCAGGCTTGAGAGGAAGAGCCGCAGTCCGTTATGATTTTCCATCGCACCTTTCCCTGAATTCCTTTGGGCTTATGCCGAATCTTTCCCTGAATGAGCGGGTGAAGCTTGAAGGGCTTGTATATCCCACCTTGCTGCTTATCGTATTTATGCCAAGGTGCGTCGACTGAAGAAGATGCTTCGCTTCCTTCATCCTTTCGCTCTGCGTATACTCCTGAAAGCCAATGCCTGTGTTGCTGCGGAATAGCTCCGAGATATAGTACTGGTTCAGGGAGAACTTGTCGGAAAGCTCTTTCAGGCTGGCGGTATCCAGATGCTCTGAGATATATTTCCTCATCAGTTCCGTGCATTCAGAAGGCGTAAGCTTCTTCCTGCCATCTTCCTTTGAGTCAAGTTCTTTCCTTATTCTTGAAAATACGTCCTTCAGCTCATCATATCCCGCAGGTTTCAGTATATATTCCCTCACACCTAGGGAAATGCATCGCTTTGCATATGAGAAGTCGCTGTATCCTGTAAGCACTACGGGAATAAGGGATGGCCTGAACATACGCACCTGTTCTATCAGATCTATGCCGTTCATCCCCGGCATCATTATGTCTGTTATCATCGCATCGGCGCTTCCTCCGTTTTTAAGATATGCAAGCGCATCCTCTGCAGAGGAAAATGCCTTCGAGACACTGAAGCCGCATTCCTTCCATGGAAAGTATTCAGCAAGTCCTCTTCTGCTTTCCGCCTCGTCCTCTACTATTATCAATTGATAGAGCAAGCCAAGCCTCCTTGTGGTATACTCCATAAAGTATGCATCGTTTTATCTTTCTCTTCATCATCATGTCCTGCATTTTCCCTGCTTTCTGCAGTGATATGACAATCATGCTATGGGGAAATGAGGTGCGTTTCGATGCTATGGAACGCGCTATTGAGCTATATGAAAGGACAGATGGAAAAGTCGATATAGCCTTGGAGAAAGGTTCGTATGGGGATATCTGGCAGAAGCTGCAGATAATGATGAATGAAAATTCCCTTCCGGATATCGTTGCATATGACTATAAATGGATGAGTGAGCTTGACGATTCGCTTTTTGTCGATATCCGAGGCATTGATGGAATAGATCGCTCTTCGATACCAGCAGATATACTCCAGGATTTCTCGATGAAGAATGGAAGGATGATAGGACTGCCGCTTGGCCTCAATGGGATAGGCCTTGTATACAGCAAGGTCTTTTTCGAGCGATTCGGGCTTGACGATCCTTCTTCATGGGATTGGAATGACATAATAGAGAATGGGAGGAAGGTGCATGAGGCCGATCCGGAGGCATATCTTCTTTTCTTCCCTGATTCGCAATGGCACTATCTATTCAGGACCTATATCCTCCAGGAAAGCGGGCATCATATATTCTCTGCAGATGGAAGCATAGAGTGTACGGCAGAGGATCTTGAGAGTGTGTTCTCTTTCATCCTGGAGCTTATCGATACAGGTACAATCCCTCCGTTCGGGCAGGGCACGAAGTTCGAGAACTGGCTTCCCCAATGGAATGAGAAGTGGAGAAAGGGGGAGTGGGGAATGACAACCGCATCTTCTTCGACAATCCCTGATATGGCAACTGCAAGTCCCTTTCCGATAGCTACAGCTCCGTATCCCGTTCCTGATAATGCCATTGACAGCGGGGTATATGCCGCTCCCACGATGCTTCTGGCTATAAGCAATGCTTCCGACAGCAAGGAAGCTGCTGCTTCGTTCATTGATTTCCTTATAAACGACAGCAGAGCTTCGAGGATAATCTCTGATTCATTCGGAATGCCAGCCAATGTGCTCAATCGCAGGGAAGGCAACAGCCTTGTATATCCAATGGTTGAGGCTGCGCTTGCGGATGCTGCTGATTATATCTATCCAGAAGAGACCAGCGATGAGCTTTTGGAAGTGATAAGCGAGTACGTGCATCTTGTAGGATTCGGAATATACACAGCGGAGGATGCGGCCCAGGATATGATGAAGAGGCTTGGGGCTATCGCATCAGGTCAGGGCTTTCCTGCCGATTGATGCTGGTACGCTGAGATTGTCTCCAAAACCCTTCCCGTGTCCATAGCTGTCCTTGTCGAATGAGATATACGAATGGGAGACTCTTCTGGAGAATCTGCTCTCAGGGTAGACTATGCGCTTTGCTGCATCCATGTTCCTGCTTTGTATTGCTATGATGGCCTTATCTGCAGAGCTTCCTTCCGTTTTTGATGAAAGCGCTTCTATCATGCCCATTATGAAATTATCCCTTGAGACTTTATCTCCCTTGCTCCTAAGTGCCTGTATCTCTGCCTTGACCGATGATTCCAGATAGTCAAATAGATAGATGGAGAACTCAACCTCTTCCAGACTTCCGTATACAAGGGCTTTTTTCGTTCCTCCCTCATTTGAGGTTATGAGAAAGACTCCGCTTGTCTTCTCTATGTAGTTCAGCAGCATCTTGATTCCATAGGAGAACCGGCCAGCTGAGTAAAGCGCTGCTGTGTAGATCCTTTCATCATCGTATAGCCCAGCTCCGCCTTCTGCCATCATCTCCTTTGCTTTCTGTATCGCTATTGCGCTTTCGTTCTCGAAAGGGGAGGCAGAGAGTGCCATCAGCTTCCTTATCTTTTCCCGTTTTGCATTCCCTTTCTTTACAGATAGCCTTATGGTGCTTTTGTCAAAGCCTTCCTCGACGCCAAGCATACGGCAGCATGTGTGGAATGTCGCTCCGTGTTCCAGTGCTCCGAACAGCCTGTAATCAAGGGCATGCGAAAGCTCATGGAGAAAGACATTGATGATATCATCTTCCCTTCCGCTTTCAACAAGCTCCTCGCTGATTACGATAAGACGTGATGTATAGCGGAAATACCCAAGCCTGTTCTGGTCAAGGGCAGGAGAGATCAGGATTGCTGAGACAAGCGGATCCTGTATGCCGAGTTCCTTTTCCTTTTCCATCTCAAGCGCACGTAGCTTCCTTGCCCATCTGTCCAGCGCAGAGCTCCTGACTGTTATCGTTCTCTCCATATTCACATCTTAAACGTTTTCAGCATGATGGAAAACAAAGAGCGCCTTGTTCCGATTGAAGCTTTGCGATAGAGTGTGGCTGTGAAGATCTATATTGAAAGTCTTGGATGTGCAAAGAATCAGGTTGATTCAGAAGTTCTTCTGACAATAGCACAGAGAAAGGGATATACACGTACAGAATCAGCAGAGGATGCTGATGTCATTGTCGTCAATACATGTGGTTTCATAGAAAGCGCAAAGACTGAGTCCATTGATGCATTCTTCTCATTGCATGAGGCCAATCCAGATGCAAAGATCATAATGGCAGGCTGCCTTGCCCAGCGCTATGGCCATGAGATGGAGCTTGAGGAGGCTGATGCTGTCTTCGGCAATCATGACCTTTCCAGATTCTCCGATGTCCTTGACTCGCTTGATGATAAGGAAGTCCTCATACCTGAGTATCCGGATCCGGATAGGGAAGCCGATGAGCGTGATACGCTTCTCAGCTATAAAGGGAGCGCGTATCTCAAGATAAGCGAAGGCTGCAATCATTGCTGTTCATATTGTGCCATCCCGCTCATCAGAGGCTCTCTCAGATCTCGCCCGGTCGATCGGATAATAAAGGATGCTGAATCGCTTATAGAACGCGGGGTCTATGAGATATCCGTAATAGCGCAGGATCTTGGTGCATATGGCACAGATGCAGGATCTTCGCAGTTCGTATCACTTATGGATAGGCTCTCATCCCTTCCTGGGGACTATGTGCTGAGGATGCTTTATATACATCCAGATACATTCCCGGATGATCTTATTGAGCTGGTCAGGGAAAGAAAGAACATCCTTCCTTATTTCGACATTCCATTCCAGCATGCAGATGAGCGTGTGCTTAGATCCATGAGGAGAACGGGAAACAGGGAAAAGTATACAGCGCTTGTCCGTAGGATAAGGGAAGCGCTTCCTGATGCAGTCATCCGCACAACGCTTATGCTTGGATATCCCGGAGAGGATGAGAAGGCCTTCGAAGAGCTTAGGCGCTTCGTGCAGGATGCCCAGTTTGACTGGATGGGCTCATTCCTTTATTCAAGGGAAGAGAATACCCCTGCTTATGACATGAGAGGGGAGAAGGAGCATGAAAAGGCACATAAGATAGCCCAGAAATGGCAGAAGGAGATCGAAAGGGAACAGGAACGGATTACAGAAAGCCGTCTCAGCCGCTTTGTTGGCCGGGAATATACAGCGCTTGTCGAGGACAGGATCGAGGGAGAGGATCTTGCTATAGCGAGAATCTACTCACAAGCCCCGGATGTTGATGGCCTTACAGTGATAATGGGCCGTGGCATGGAGAGAGGTGACAGGGTCCGTGTCGGAATAACCAAGGTGAGAGGCCTTGATCTGGAAGGTGTGAAAATTGATTGACTTGTCTAGCCTTAATGATGAGCAGCGCGAGGCTGTCCTTGATTTTGATCATAATCTCCTCATCCTGGCCTGTGCCGGGTCCGGCAAGACGAGGACCATAACGACAAAGATAGCATATGCCATATCTGAAGGGATAATGAAGCCTTATCAGATACTTGCAGTGACATTCACAAACAGAGCTGCTGCTGAGATGCGGGAGCGCGTTGAGGCGATGCTTCCTGATATGAACCTGGATGGGCTTGAGATGCGTACTTTCCATTCGTTCGGAGCGTATCTTCTCCGTAGATATGGCGAGCGTGCAGGGCTTTCTCCTTCATTCTGCATATATGATGACAGCGATTCGCTCTCGCTTCTGTCCACTGTTGTGACAACTCTCGATAAGAGGAATCTCAGGGAGATACAGAAAACCATAGCAAATGCAAAGGACAAAGGGCTCAGCCCTGATTCTCCGGGCATAGATTCCATGCTTCCTGATTATGATTTCCGTACAGCTTTCCGGAAGTATGAGGAAGCCCTTGCTATCTCTGGCAATGCGGATTTCGCGGATCTGATATGCAAGAGCACAAAGCTGCTGCAGAGCGATGAGGAGGTTTCCGGATATTTCAGACGGCGCTTCAGGATGATCCTTGTCGATGAGTATCAGGACTCAAACAGGATGCAGTTCGAGATGCTTCGTGCATTGGCTGGCCCTGATACGCTTCTTGTGACAGTCGGGGACGATGACCAGTCCATATATTCATTCAGAGGCGCAGAGATCGAGAACATACTTACATTCGCCTCATCCTTTGACAATGTCCGCGAGATAAAGCTTGAAAAGAACTATCGTTCGACAACGCAGATTCTTGCCGCTGCTGCTGCCTTGATCTCAAAGAACAAGGCAAGACACAAAAAGAGCCTGGTAAGCGCGGACAATGCATCCGGTGCCAAGCCCTCTGTCCTCTTTTCCCTTACCGGAACGAGCGAAGGGGATCGTGTCGCGGATCTTATCCGTGGCTTTGGGGATTATGATAATACAGCAATCCTCTACAGGACAAATGCCCAGTCCCAGATCTTTGAACGTGCACTTACTGACAGACGCATACCCTACAAAGTCATAGGAGCGCTGAAGTTCTATGAAAGGGAAGAGGTGAAGGATGCGCTTGCTTTCCTTTATCTTCTTATGAACCATCGCGATCAGGTGAGCTTCAGAAGGATAATAAACAAGCCTGCCAGAGGGATCGGCAACGCAAAGATACAGCAGATCCTATCTGAGGACACAGACTTGATGGATGCTCTCAGGGCTTTTTCCGAGAAGGGCGCCAGGAATGCAAAAGAGGGCGCATTGCTGTTCCTCGCTGCATGGGAGAAGGCAGAGAGGAGCCTTGCCGCAGATGGCAATCTCGGCGATATCCTGAATGATGCGCTTCTGGATACAGGTCTTTATGACCTTTACAACAGCGATCCGGACAGAGCTACGAGAATCACGAAGACGGAGAACCTCGGAGAACTTGTATCGGTGCTCAAGCAAGCTGGGTGCGGAAGAGCTTCCCTTTCGCTCTTTCTGGAAAAGCTGACGCTGGACAATACCGTGCTTGGGGATAAGGACCCGAGAGATGAGAGCGGGGTGACGCTCATGACGATGCACAATACAAAGGGCCTTGAATTCAACCGTGTGTTCGTGACAGGTGTCGAGGATGAGATAATCCCCGGCCGCCATGAAGAGTCCCTTTCCGCGACAGAGGAGGAGAGAAGGATACTCTATGTTGCGATGACCCGTGCACGCAAAAGCCTTTATATCTCATATGCTGCACAGCGCATGATGTGGGGACACACTGATTATCATATCCCATCACGTTTCCTTATGGATATCCCTGAATATCTTCTAGGAGGTGATGCCGCATCCATTTCAGCCTCTTCACGTTCCAGATCTTCTCTTCCTTCCCATGTTGGCGATACGATTCGCTATAAGCCACGCACTGCACTGTCCTCAGAGCCTCTATGGACTCCTGGAAATGTCGTTGTGAGACGAAAGAGCGCTGAAAATGGCACAAAGACGCAGACTTTCAAGGTTGGAGACAAGGTCAGGAGCGAGAACTTCGGCATTGGTACAGTCACTGGCAGGGAGAAGGCTGGCGTGAATACGATTATCTCCGTAAGCTTCAAGAACAGCACCGCGAAGTTCGTTGAGGGGAGTGCCAAGCTGGAGAAGGTATAGGACTTGGCTTTTTGCTTCAGAAAGCCCTTTACAAACTCTTCGCTATTTCTATATAATGCCAAATCGTGCAGTTATCTGCACACCCTCGCATGACTTGAGAAGGGCAGATGCCTTTCAGGATATCCTTTATGGATGAGGGCACGAAGAGTCCGAAGAGAAATCTTCAGAATACTTCCTTTCCCCGGAGAGCTCAGAGTGCTTTTTCTTTCTGTATTGGATTCGGTGAACCTGAAGCTCTCAAGGATCCTTTGGCTGGATCAGTGCGCCTGGAAAGGGAGCTTTGCCCCGGACTGGAGGGAGAAATCCCCAGGGAAGATATAAGAAGGTTAAGTTTATGAAGACTATTTTCGTAAAGCCACAGTCGATTGAGAAGAAATGGTATCTCATCGATGCAGAAGGCAAGACCCTCGGTCGTGTTGCAGCAGAAGCAGCAAAGATCCTCAGGGGCAAGAACAAGGTCGAGTACGTACCTCACCAGGATCTTGGTGATTACGTGATCATCATCAATGCAGCCAAGGCAAGCGTCACCGGCAATAAGATGGAAGATAAGATCTATTATCGTCATTCAATGTATCCAGGTGGACTTAAGGCTGAGTCTCTCAAGAAGATGCTTGATAGAAAGCCTACTTATCCAATGGAGCATGCAATCAAGGGAATGCTTCCTCATGGAAAGCTTGGAAAGAGACTCTTCACAAATGTGAAGATCTATGCAGGTCCAGAGCATCCGCATCAGGCACAGCAGCCGATTGCTGTTGAATTCTAAGGAGTGGCGATATGGCAAAGAAAGAAGATAACAAGTCAATCAACCTCGGTCACGGCGTCGGTCGTCGCAAGACTTCCGTTGCAAGGGTTTATCTCAGAGATGGAAATGGCAAGGTAACTATCAACGGCAAGGATGTTTCTGAGTATTTTGTTGATGCTATCAATGCAGCTAAGGTCGTACAGCCATTCGAGGTAACAGAGACTCAGGGCAAGTATGATGTTGTAATCACAGTATGCGGTGGTGGTATCTGTGCACAGGCAGAGGCATGCAGACATGGTCTTGCAAGAGCGCTTGTTGCATATGACGAGGCTTACAGGAAGGCTCTCCGCCAGGCTGGCTATATGACAAGAGACCCAAGAATGGTCGAAAGAAAGAAGTATGGTCAGAGAGGAGCAAGAAGGCGCTTCCAGTTCTCAAAGAGATAAACTGTCCGCAATCTGCGCAGGAGGTCAGCTGTTATGGCTGGCCTTTTTCCGTGCCTTTCAAGGCTTCATTTCCTACACATATTATTCTGCCCGGATTTATATACGTTCTATGCATTATCAACAATTTCATATCATACCATCCTGATGTAAGGAGGAAGGATATGAAAAAAATTGTAATTGCACTGAGCATCCTTCTATGTGCTGGGTTCACGCTATCAGCGATGAACATGAAAGCAGATGATATCCAAATCGGGGAAATCAGCTCAGATGCTGCTCTTGGCGGTATAAGCCTGAGTCTTGGATCTGGCAAGGTAGAGGTCACTGAATCAGCTTCTGGTGTCTATGCGCATGCCCTTACGATATCTGGAGACACAGCTATCTCGGGAGATTTACATAGCGGTGAGACTTTGTCGATAATCGGAGCAGCGACGGAAGAAGGTGCATTTGAGGTCATGATAACCTCCCCTGATGGAGTGACTGAAGTTGCAGCAGGGGAACAGACAGCTGACGGTACTTCGCTTGCTGAGTATACAATCGGCAGTGATGGTGTATATACGATCTCTTCTCCATCTGGGAGTGCGGTATCGATATATCAGATTTACACTGAATGAGGATGTGGCTGGCCTAGGTCAGCCCATTTCATTTATCATCAGCGTATGACCGCATATGATAAAGCAATCTCCCTTCTCTCCATCAGGGAGCATACAGAGAAGGAGATAAGGAACAAGCTGCAGCAGAGATCATTCAGCGCCGATGATATCGAAGATGCGATTGAAAGGATAAAACGTGAAGGTTTTCTCTCAGAGGAGCGTTTTGCAGAGGTTTTCGTCAGATCCCGTCTTAGAAAGCTTCCAGAGGGGCGTTCTCTTCTCCTTTCACGGCTGAAGGAGCGTGGCTGCCCTGATGATGTCTCACGTTCTGCTGTATCCTTGGCATGGGAGAGGGAGGATTATCTGGAGCCATTGACGCTTTATCTTGATGAGCTTGTCAGGAAGAAAGGGGAGGAGGGGGCTTATGCGACCCTCCGCCGCAAGGGATTCTCATCTTCGGAGATAAAGATGGCAAAGACAGTGCTTTCAGAGCGAACTGCTGACGAAAGTGAATGAGTTCACATCGAATAGCCCGCAGTCTGTAAGCTTGTATGAAGGAATGACAGGAAGAGCCATGAAGCATAGTGTCATGAATGGGTCTATATCCTTGTTCACCCCAAGTTCCTTTTCCGCTGTCTCATGCATTGATTCAAGGCATCTCACGACATCTTCCATGCTGTCATCTGTCATAAGGCCTGCAATCTCAAGTACATGAGTCCCAAGCTCCTTGCCATCCTTGAACATTGTTATGCCGCCGCCGATTGCAATGAGGTGCTGCACAGCTGCTGCCATATCGTCATCATTGTCTCCAATCACTATGATATTGTGCGAGTCATGCGCGATCGATGTCGCAACAGCACCATGTTTCATTCCATAGCCTCTTATCAGGGCTACCGCTGAATTTCCCGTTCCATGGTGGCGTTCGATCACGGCAAGCTTCAGGATATCGCATGAGCTGTCATGGATCCATTCCCCATCATTGCTGCGTTTTATATAGGCTTCTCCAGCACCTGTCACTACACCTCCAGGTATGATATCAATGACCCTGACATGATCGGATCCAGGACGGAATGAAAGCTTTTCCTTTGAGAAATCCTTTACATCCATGCGTCCTCTGACATTGACAGGTTCTGCATGTCCTGCTTTCTTCATTATCTTTCCGCCTGTTGCGGCAAGCACGCCATCGATGAAGACCTCATCCGGTACGATACCTTCGCTTATTGACTCTGTCAGGAAGAAATCTGCCTTCTTGCCAGGAGCTATGGCGCCTCTATCCTTAAGTCCATAGCACTCTGCTGCATTGAGTGTTGCTGCGCCTATCGCTGTATACGGATCAAGACCGTGCTGCACAGCAAGCGAGACTCCATAGTTCACAGCTCCTTCTTCCTTTATTGTCTGTGGCTGCCTGTCATCTGTGCAGAAAAGGATTCTTCTCCAGTTTCCTTCATTCACGCCAGGAAGAAGCTGGAGCACATTCCTGCATGCTGTTCCCTGGCGGAGCATCACGTACATGCCTTTCCTTATCTTCTCCTGCAGCTCCTCAGCGCTTTCGCATTCATGATCCGTGCTGATTCCTGCCGCGATATATCCATCGAGCCCCTGACCTGTGATTGATGGAGCATGACCGTCGATATTCTTTCCTCTTCTATATGCGGCATTAAGCTTTTCCATCACAGAATCATCTGCATTTGCAACACCTGGATAATTCATCATCTCACCAAGTCCCAGGATACGTGGATTGTCTATGTATCTTTCCATATCCCCGGCTTCAAGGATTGCTCCTGAGTGCTCAAACGGAGTTGCCGGTACGCATGATGGGAACATGAAGAATACGGAGAGTGGTATATCCTCTGATGCTTTGAGCATGTAGTCGAGCCCATCCAATCCGCATACGTTGCATATTTCATGAGGGTCCGCAATAACAGTTGTCGTACCGTAGGGGATGACTGTATTCGAGAACTCAGCAGGCGATAGATGAGAGCTCTCTATGTGGCAGTGGGCATCGATGAATCCAGGTACAAGGTATTTTCCTTTTGCGTCATATTCATTCCTTGCCCGCCTTTCACCATCAAAGCCTACGATTGTACCTTCTGTTATATATACATCAGCCCTGAATGATGATCTGGAGTATACATCGATAATCTCTGCGTTCCTTATGACAAGATCCGCATCTTTCCGTCCCATTGCCGTTTCAATCAAAGCTATAGCCTTTTCCTTAGTCATACGTGCCTCCATCTCAATTATATCGTGAAAATCATGAACACGGTGACTGAGATTAATTAATTTGCATACTCAGAATTCTGCATTTATACTGGAAATGGTTGATTTGGTTGAGGCTTTGTCTGAGAAATGCCTCTTTCGCGTCTTTATTCTGCCTTTAAAAGGAGGATTTGAATGAAAGATTTCTTCGGTCTAGATGAAAAGAAGACAACAGTAAGGACCGAGATAGTAGCAGGTCTGACGACATTCTTTACGATGGCGTACATCATATTCGTCAATCCTGGAATGCTGAGTGCTACTGGAATGAGCTTTGAAGGCGTATTCGTAGCAACTTGCCTATCAGCGGCAATCGGTACGCTTATAATGGCTCTCTTCGCAAATGTTCCATACGCTGTTGCTCCAGGCATGGGGCTCAATGCCTTGTTTGCCTACACAGTATGTCTTGCAGGAGGCTATACCTGGAAGCAGGCATTGGCTATGGTATTCATCTGTGGTCTTATAAACATAGTGATAACAGTCACGAAGCTTAGAAAAGCCATAGTCAAATCAATCCCAGAGAGCCTGCAGAATGCAATAGGCGGCGGTATTGGACTGTTCATCGCATATCTAGGGCTCAACAATGCTGGCCTTGTATCATTCACCCTTACAGCACCTGAGGCTGGTTCGCTGGTGCTTAATTCAGGTGTAACTCCAGGCATGATGTCGTTCAGCAATGCTTCTCTCGTGCTTGCTGTGCTGGGCCTGCTCATCATCGTGATACTCATGGTGGCACGTGTCAAAGGCGCTATACTCATAGGCATCATCGCTACAACCATAATCGGTATCCCTCTGGGTGTTACTCAGATACCTGCCTCGATATTCTCAGATTCTGGAACATGGACAGGATTCCGGGAAGTTGCTTTCGCATTCTTCGGCGGTGATGGCTTTGCATCGCTCTTTGCTGATGCTTCAAAGCTTCCGTTTGTCATAGTAACGATCTTCTCGATGTGTCTTTCCGATACCTTCGATTCAATCGGAACATTCATAGGCACAGGACGCAAGAGCGGTATATTCGACCAGGAAGATGAGAAGGCGCTTGAGGGCTCTGGATTCAAGAGCCGTCTGGATAAAGCACTCGTTGCAGATAGCTTCGCAACAAGCATAGGAGCGCTTCTTGGTACATCAAACGCAACAACATATGTTGAAAGCTCTGCCGGAATCGCAGCAGGAGGACGCACAGGACTGACAAGCCTGACAACAGCGATCATGTTCCTTCTCTGCCTGCCGTTTGCCGGGCTTATAGGAATGGTGCCATCAGCTGCTACATCTCCAGCTCTCATTGTCGTTGGTATATTGATGGTTGAACCGTTTGCCAAGATCGACTGGACAGATCTTACAGAAGCAGTTCCAGCATTCTTCACTGTTGCGATCATGAGCTTCACATACGGCATCACAAATGGTATTGCAGCTGGATTCATCATGTTCTGCATCACGAAGATCGTCACAAAGAAGACTACAGAGATCCATCCTATCATCGCAGTGGCTTCCGTACTCTTCATAATCGATTTCGTGCTTAAGGCGATTGGCGTCTGAGCTTCTTATCTGATAATAGGGCTGCTTTTTCCAGGCAGCCCTTTTTCTTTTGTCTCTTTGCGGTTACTATTTGGCCATGGAAAACGAAAACAAGGAATACAAGCCTGATCCGAGTCTAGGTGACAGGCTTCTTAAAAACCGCATTGTCATGATATCCGGAGAGATCAACAAGGACAGAGCAGATGAATTTGCCCGTCAGATGCTTGTTCTGGACAGTGAGTCTTCTGATCCGATATATGTCTACATAAACAGTCCAGGCGGAGATGTCGATTCAGGGTTCGCAATCTACGATATGATAAGATTCGTCAGCTCTCCTGTTACCGTTGTTGGAATGGGGCTTGTCGCATCAGCTGCAGCTCTCATATTCCTCTCTGTTCCAGCAGAGAGAAGAGTAGGCTTCCCGAACTCAACCTATCTTATCCACCAGCCGCTCTCGCAGCTTAAGGGAGTTGCCATAGATGTGGCTATCTATGCGGATAAGATCGAGGCCCTCAGACATAAGCTTGACAAGGTCATTGCTGATGCAACCGGCAGAAGCCAGAGCGATGTTGAGAAGGATACAGAGCGTGACTGCTGGATGAGCGCCGAGGAGGCAAGGGAGTATGGTCTCCTTTCAAGGATAGTTTCTTCAAGATCTGAGATCTGAGATTGGTCAAAAGCAGCACTCAGGGCGTATATATAATATGAAGCTTTGTGTGCTGCTATTTCTTTTATCTGTGATTTTATCGTGTTCCCCATCTTATGAGAACGGGGTTTTCTCTGTCGCTTCCTATAATGCCTACTGCCTATTCGACAGTGTTGGAGATGGTGATGAGTATGATGGCTTCAGAAAAAGCGATGGATACAGCGAGAGCGTATACAATGATAGGATAAAGGCGCTTTCTGTCCTGCTTGGAAAGCATGTGGATGCCGATGTGATCATCCTTGAGGAGGTTGAGAGCGAGATTGTCCTGCACGATCTTATACAGTCAGGACTGAGGAAGAAAGGCTATCTTCATTATGGCCTTGCCACAACCGGGAATGAGGTAACATCTGTCGGCTTTCTCTCCAAGATCGAGCCAAGTGCTGTACGCATACATTCATTCGAAGGCGAAAGGCCTATGCTTGAGATAGCCTTGAACTATAAGGGAGAGCGCTTTGCTGTTTTCGGCGTTCATCTGAGAAGCAGGCTTGAAGAGGAGAATGAGGATATAAGGAGAGGGCAGCTTGAACATCTTTCTTCCCTTATAGAAGAGCGCTCTGATTCATTTGTGATAGTTGCCGGTGATTTCAATATCGATCCAAGGGATGGCGGGGAGGCTATGAGCGAATATCCTTCAGGTTATTCGGAAAATACGGTTATCCCTGTATCTTCCGATCCAGGCAGGGTGAATGGCGATGTATTGTATGCTCCTGTTCTCGATAGCGATAAAGGAACATATTTCCACGATGGCTCCTGGCATATCTATGACTCCATCATCATGACCCATGATGGGCTTGATGGCCATGGTTTTGAGTTTGAAAGCATCGAGGTCATCTCGCGCTTTGAGATGCTTGACCTCTTGGAGCGTCCTCTTGCATTCGACCCATCAACTGGCCGAGGCTTTTCCGATCATCTTCCCGTCCTTGCCACTTTCAGCAGGAGCGGTGTGTGAGTATCATGAAGGTATGGAAGAGAATCTTAGGGAAATACTTATGGGAGGACAGTCCTTCAGCTGGAGAGAAGAGGAAGACGGCTTGTTCTCTGCCGTGCTGAATGAACATGTCTATAGGATAAAGAGCATCGACGATGCAGCTGCAGATCCATTCCTGCGTTCATACTTCGATCTTGATTATGACTATCAGAAAGCAAGATGTGAGATAGCTGCGAAGGATGAGATACTCTCACGTGCTGTTGAGAGCACGGGAACGCTCAGGCTGCTGCATCAGGACCATTGGATAGCCACGATATCATTCATACTGTCACAGAACAATAACATAAAGCGTATAACAGGACTTTACGATAGGCTTTCCAGACGTTATGGCCATGAAGTTGAGCCCGGTTATTTCTCATTTCCCAGCGCGGAGGAGATGAAAGGCACGACAGAGCAGGAACTGAGGGACCTTGGCGTTGGTTTCCGGGCTCCTTTCATCCTTGATGCCATAGAGAAGCGAGGTATCCTGGATGAGATTGACGGGCTTAGCTACGAGGAGAGCGAGAAGAAGCTGATGGGTATAAAAGGCATTGGGCCTAAGGTTGCATCATGCATACTCATCTTCTCATATCAGAAGAGGGAAGGCTTTCCAATGGATGTATGGATGAAGAAGGTGATGGCAGAGTACTATCCTGATAAGGATCCATCGTATTTCCATCCATATGAGGCACTCTCACAGCAGTACCTCTTCTCATGGATAAGGTCTCAAGGCTGATCTGTCACTTCCTGGCCATAGGGAACTGAAGCTCATAGAAAATCTGCTCAAGCTCAAGGGCGATGTTGATGTTATGTATTACGACAGGCGTCTCATCGTCCTTTGCCGGGCGTGGCTTCAGCGTTATCGGGGAGAAATTGAGGACACCCCTTATTCCTGCTTCAAAGAGCTTTTCCGCTGTATCGGCAGCTGCCGATTCCGGTACTGTGATGATTGCGACCTTGACGCCAAGTGCGCTTACGATCTCATCAAGCCTTGACATAGGATATACAGGAACTGGGTTGGATGCATCCGCATAGACGATAGGGTCATTGTCGAAGCCCGCTACTATCCTTATCCCATCAGGCTCGAATCCGGAGTAGTGCATAAGCGCTTTCCCGATGCGTCCGCAACCGATTATTATCACATCCTGCTCATCGCCTTTGCCGAGTATGGCGCTCAGTTTTCCGATAAGCTCGGTTATCTCGTATCCGCCTCTTTTCTGGCCATGGATTTCAAGAATGGAGAAATCCTTTCTTACAACCGCTGCCGATACTCCTGCCGCATCTGCAAGATTGTGTGCGAAGACTTTCTCCAAACCGATTGCCCTGAGCCTATTAAGGGCTCTGTAATATCTTGTAATTCTGATGAGCATATCACTATTCATGTCTAAAACCTCAATTTATGTGAATAGAGGTACATTAAATGATTTCTTATGTCAATAAATTATTGATAATGTTACGCATAATCTTCACACGTGCATTTCTTGAAAGATTCATCGGCATTGGATAAAATCCAAGAGAATAACTTGATTAAAGGAGGAGTTATGGCTCAAAACATATTCTCCGATGAGCTTAATGCCTTTATTTCCGAATGGAAGGGAAAGCCGGGCAATCTCATCATGATCCTGCATAGGGTTCAGGAGGAATTCGGGTATGTTTCCCGTGAGGCTGCAGAGGAGGTTTCCAAACAGCTTGGCATTCCTATGGCATCAATATGGGGAGTGCTTACCTTCTATCATTTCTTCAAGCTCAACAAACCAGGAAAATATAACATCCAGGTGTGTCTTGGTACAGCTTGCTATCTTAAGGGTGGCGATATGATAGTCGAGGAACTTGGAAAGGAAATAGGTGTTGAGGTCGGTGGCTTGACTGAAGATGGCAAGTTCTCATTGGAGGCTGTCAGATGCGTTGGATGCTGCGGACTTGCACCTGTGATGACAATCTCCGGTGAGGTCTTCGGCAAGGTTACCAAGGACCAGATCCACGGAATACTGGACAAGTTTGCCTGATGGAGGTCTTCGAGCTCATCCTTGAAGCTGTGGAGAACAGTGTTGAAGCGGGTGCATCCCATATAGATGTGACCGTGGACAGCGAGGATGGGAGAAACAGGGTGAGCATCACTGATGATGGATGCGCGGCGTTGCCTGATGCACCATTTGATGCAGGATGCACTACCAAGGGGGCCGGAAGGGGACAAGGGCTGTCTAAGATATGCAATGAGAGCGGAGGATGCTGTTCGATCTCCCGGCTTGAAGGCAGGACAAGGCTTGAGTTCCTTGCAGGAGAGGATAAACGCGTAGGCGATCTTTCTTCATCCCTTCTTCCTATATTCCTTTTCCCTGTTGATATATCGTTGACAATCAATATAGCCGGGAAGGGCTTCACGCTCTCTACCTGGCAACTAAGGGAGCACGATGCATTCCCTGATAGAGCTGGAGCAATCGGAAGATTCCGTGAGCTGGTCCAGCTGAAAGAAGGAGAGATCTATGGCTAAGCTTTCGCTTTCCGACCTTCGCAGCATCAGAGAGCGCGAGGAGAAGAATCTGAAAAAGCGCGATATCCACGGCCGCACGGTACATGTGGTTGTCGCAATGGGAACATCCGGCATAAACGCCGGCGCAAAGCTGACCCTGAACACTATCGCTGACGAGGTGGAGAAGAAGGGTCTGGATAACGTGATCATAACGCAAACCGGCTCGGCATACCCTAATCCGGAACCTGTTGTTGAGGTATTCTCACCAAAGCAGGGCTTGGTGATATATGGCAATGTCGACAAGGAAACAGCTGTACGTATAGTCAACGAGCATCTTGCTGAAGGCAGGATCCTTGAGGACAAGAAGATTGAACTGAAGGAAGAGGAGTAGGAGATGGGATTCAAGAACTATATTCTCGTTTGCGGAGGTACAGGATGTGAATCATCCCGCTCCGATCAGATCTATCATTCGCTTATAGATGAGGCTCAGGCTCAGGGAGTCTCAGATCAGGTACAGGTCATCAAGACAGGATGCTTTGGATTCTGCGAGCAGGGCCCTATCGTGAAGATCCTGCCGGAGGATTCCTTCTACGTACAGGTAAAGCCTGAGGATGCCAAGGAGCTTATCGCGGAACATGTCATAAAGGGCAGGGAGGTCACAAGGCTTCTTTACAACAAGGCTCCCAGAAAGGCATATGAGGAAGTAGAGGACATCAAGTTCTATCAGAAGCAGCTGAGAATCGTCCTTCGCAACTGCGGATCTATAGATCCTGAGAATATCGATGAGTATATTGCAGCTGATGGCTATAAGGCACTTGAGAAGGTTCTCTTTGAGATGAAGCCTGATGATGTCATTGAGGAGCTCAAGACTGCAGGTCTCAGAGGCCGTGGCGGTGCTGGATTCCCCACATGGATGAAATGGAACTTCACGAAGCAGGCTGAGGGCGATGAGAAGTACGTTGTCTGTAACGCTGACGAGGGTGATCCGGGTGCATATATGGACCGCTCAACGCTTGAAGGCGATCCGCATTCAGTGCTTGAGGCCATGACTATCTGCGGCCACACAATCGGTGCTCATCATGGGTATATCTATATACGTGCAGAGTATCCTCTTGCAATACACCGCCTTGAAGTTGCGATGAAGCAGGCAAGGGAGTATGGACTTCTCGGAAAGGATATCCTTGGATCTGGCTTTGATTATGATATCGAGATAAGGCTTGGTGCAGGTGCGTTCGTCTGCGGAGAGGAAACAGCATTGCTGCAGTCAATTGAAGGCCATAGAGGAATGCCTCAGCCTCGTCCGCCATTCCCAGCTGTAAAGGTACTTTGGGGGAAGCCGACTGTAATAAACAATGTAGAGACTTGGGCAAACGTCGCTCAGATAATAAACAAGGGTGGTGCATGGTTTGCCTCAATCGGTACAGCGGATAGCCATGGAACAAAGGTTTTCGCTCTTACTGGAAAGATCTGCAATTCGGGTCTTGTAGAGGTTCCTATGGGAACTACCCTTCGTGAGATTGTCTATGATATCGGAGGCGGTATCGCACATGGAAAGAGATTCAAGGCTGTCCAGACAGGTGGCCCTTCCGGCGGTGTCATAACAGAGGAGAATCTCGATACTCCTATCGATTTTGGCGGACTGCAGAAGATCGGCTCGATGATGGGTTCTGGCGGAATGATCGTAATGGACGAGGATGACTGTATCGTTGACGTTGCGAAGTTCTACCTTAACTTCACCGTAGATGAGTCATGTGGAAAGTGCGCTCCATGCCGAATTGGAGGAAAGAGCCTCTGCAACATACTTGAGAAGATCACACAGGGCAAGGGTGAGGAGAGCGATATCCAGCAGATACAGCAGATTGCACATGCTATGAGAATCGGATCGCTGTGCGCACTTGGACAGACTGCACCAAACCCGGTTCTTTCAAGCCTGAGGTATTTCCCTGAGGAGTATCAGGCACATATCCATGACAAGAAGTGCCCATCTGGCAAGTGCAAGAAGCTCATAAGCTATGAAATCAATCCTTCTAAGTGTATTGGATGTACAGCTTGCTCTCGCAAGTGTCCTGTCGGTGCCATTTCCGGAGAGGTCAAGAAACCTCATAGGATCAATGGCAATGTCTGTATCAAGTGCGGAGTCTGCAAGGAAACTTGTAAGTTCGGTGCTATAGAGATTCACTAGGAGGCTTTGAATGATTCATCTAACCATACAGGGAATAGAAGTTGAGGTTGCAGAGGGAACAACCGTACTTGAGGCTGCAAGGAAAGCCGGTATCAGGATCCCAACTCTCTGCTATCATCCAGATCTCAAGCCATTCGGTTCATGCGGACTGTGCGTATGCAAGCAGGAAGGATCTTCAAAGATCATCCGTGCATGCTCAACTCCTGCAGCTGAAGGCATGAGGATCATAACGCACGATCAGGATCTTTATGAGGTAAGAAGGACAATCCTTGAGCTTACGATGAGTACCCATCCTTCCTCCTGTCTGATGTGCACCAAGAACAATCAGTGTGAGCTTCAGAAGCTTGCTATTGAATATGGAGTTCGTGAACAGCCATTTGAGGTCCGCCTTGCAGAGGATAAGAAGGACCGCTCTACAGGTGCTGTCGTCCTTGATCCTGAGAAGTGCATCAAGTGCGGGCGCTGTGTCCAGGTATGCCAGGGCCTTCAGGGAGTCTATGCTCTTGAATTCATCGGCCGTGGCGATAAGACGACGATGAGTCCAGCTGCTTCCCTTCCTCTTGGATCCTCTCCTTGCATCAAATGCGGACAGTGCATCACGCATTGCCCAGTAGGCGCAATCTATGAGCAGGATCAGACAAATGATCTGATGAAGGCCATTGCCGATCCAGATAAGGTCGTTGCAGTCCAGATTGCACCGGCTGTCAGGGTTGCTATCGGAGAAGAGTTCGGAATGAAGCCTGGTGAGATTTCCACTGGAAAGCTCTATACAGCTCTCCGTCGCCTTGGCATTGATTACGTATTCGATACAAACTTCGGTGCTGACCTTACGATCATGGAAGAGGGATACGAGCTTCTTGCCAGGATCAAGAACGGTGGAGTGATGCCTCAGATCACATCCTGCTGCCCAGGATGGGTTGATTACGTTGAGGAGTATTATCCAGAGCTTTTGGACAATCTCTCATCTGCAAAGAGCCCGATGATGATGCAGGGAGATATCACAAAGACATAATGGAGCGAGAAGTCCGGAATAGATAAGAAGAACATCTATTCGGTCGCCATCATGCCATGTACTGCAAAGAAGCATGAGATAAGAAGAGATGGAGAGCATGCTTCATCCTCTGGTGTCTATGATGTTGACCTTGTTCTTACAACAAGGGAGCTTGCCCGTCTCATACTGTCACGCGGTCTTGATTTCGCTTCCCTCCCAGAGAGTGAAGCTGATAGCCCGATCGGTGAATACACAGGCGCTGGCACTATCTTCGGCGTAACAGGTGGTGTGATGGAAGCTGCAATCCGCACTGCTTACTATGGCCTGACAGGGACAGAGCTTGCAGATCCTGAGATAAAGCTTGTCAGAGGCATGGATGAGGTAAAACTCGGCGAGGTTGATGTAAACGGCAGGAAGGTGCGTGTTGCCGTAGTTCATGGAATGAGCAATGCGAAGGCGCTTCTGGAGAAGATAAAGAGCGACAAGGCTGCCGGAAAGGAAAGCAACCTGGATTTCATTGAAATCATGGCATGCCGTGGCGGCTGTATCGCAGGAGGCGGTCAGCCATACGGTACAGATGATCGCGTAAGAGAAGAAAGGATTGCAGGCCTTTATACTGATGATGAGAAATCAGCAAAGAGATGCTCTCATCAGAACCCTTCAATCCAGAAGCTTTACAAGGAATTCCTTGGAGAGCCGCTCTCGGAGAAGGCACATCATCTTCTCCATACAGAGTACCATCAGATCCCTCTTTACAAGGACTGATGGCCCAAACCAAAGGCTGTTGCACAGCGTGACAGCCTTAAAATAATCCTGAAGTTCCGGCGAGCTTCAGGATATTTCTTTGCTTTACAAGTGAATAGTCTATTACATACTTCTCTGGAAATGATGATATTTGCTTTAATTTTCTGCAAAAATCATGATTTTTGATTTAAAATCAATCCCTCTGCAATCTGTACTGTTTCCTATCCGTTTAAAGTTCCACCATTTGGATTGAATGAGACAGTATGCATTGCCTTTGAAGATTCGTTTGAGCATGATAGGATGAGTATTAGTGATAATACCAATACATAAGATGATTGTATTATCTCAGGGTTGGGAAAGAAACATTTATGTTGTTTGGATGGGGCTTCTGCACGGATTTCCATGCAGCAACCCCGTAGATGTTATCTTGTAACGTTCATCACAGTGATTGCATCGCAGCTATCATCATCGTAGAGAAGGATTGTGTGCCCTCCTTCAGATATTCTCATTGTATTTGCGTTTTCCCCTATGATATCTGTTACGGCAAACTCTTCAATCTCCGTCCCGTTGTTTAGCGTTTTGTAGCAGATAAGAGAGTTTTCATCTTCATTGATCATATAGACGTAGCGTTTGTCTGGTGATATTCCGATGGATGCAACTGAGAACCCCAAAGGCTCACAGGTATACTCATTCCATGACGCTGATTCGTTTATTATTACAGCATTGTCACCAACTACAAGTATATTGTCCTTGTTCAGTATAGCGATATCCTTCGTGTTGCTGAGGACCGATTCGTATTCATCTATAAGGCCAAGAGGTGTGGTCGCGAGTGTATAAAGCTCATCTGTGCCACTGTCTATGTGCCCTGCGATATAATAAGTTTCACCTGCAACGAACATGTCATTATCACAGTCGAAGAACCTGGGGAATCCCTCAATGAATGTGCTCATGAAATCCCTGTGATCTGTGTCTTCGAATATCGATGTTGATGAGGCATCCAGCGGGAACAGGAATGCTGAGGCATAACGCTGTGTTGAATCTCCGAATACAGCGATTCCTGCATTCCTTTCCACGTTTATCCCCGCAAAGATTGCCTTTGCCGGAGTGAATTTCCCTTCTGTTGTAGAGATATCATCATCGGTCATGCCTGAAACAGCGAGTGTCATGACCCGTGTTTCTGGACTGTAGTTGTATACAGCGGCCTCTGCAGGTGAGTTCATGATTGCGAATATCTTATATTCAGTTGTAGATGCTTCTCCTGCCGCAATATCAGCTATTGTCTGTCCAGCTGCTATTCCGATATCAGAATATGAGTAGCTCTTCTCAACTTCAAGGGAGCTCCTGACAACAGAGCAGATCTGCAGGATCCTTGATGCGTTTGAGGCTATGATTGCCTCGCCGTTTGGCAGGAACTCGACAACCATGTCAGTTCCCATCTTTATGCCGCTGCTTGATGCATAGACGACATTGCCTTGCCCAGGAGCGCCCACTTCCGATTCAGCAATAGCTTCAAAGTTGAATGAAGCTGACCCAGATGCGCCTGTCCTGGAAGTCGAGGCAACTGCATCGAGTCTATGAACTCCGATCTCCGGCGTGAGCTCTATGCTTTCTCCCTCTCCGATCATCTCGCCGTTGAGATGCCAGGTGATCTGGAATGATTCGATATCTGAATCGGATGTCAGGGAAATCGTTATTGGGATGCCTGCTGTGACTGTATCGCTGAGTCCTGTTATATTGAGCTCCACAGGGACTCCCGTGGTATTCACAAGCTCTATTGGAGTTGGTTCTGATGGATATTTGTTCATATCGAATTCGATGCTTCCGATTGAAACCTGTCCATCTGCGATCCTTACAACTTCGGTAAAGCCTGCAAGTGCCTCATCTTCCTTCCCTTGTTCATAAAGCCTGGCTGAGAGCCTGTATGAGCCTGAAGGATAGCCACTCCCTTTATATACAGCGGTACCTGATGCCTCGCTGAACGAGACCTGCGTAAGGTCTGCAGCACCTGTTCCTCCATACTCTGGGGTAAAGTCAACCACTATCACAGGAGAGGAGGTGAGTACATCCGGATCCCAGCTCAGTGTGATCGAGACATCTCCTTCTCCGATAAGCTCATCAAGATAGATTGTCGTGTTTGTGGATCTGCCTGTTATCCTGACTGTCGTGCTTCCCCTCACCAAGGCATCGCCATTCTCGTTCAGTGCCGTTGCATGAAGCTCCCATTCTCCTACGATCATCCCATCGACTGTCGTGGATGTCTTCGCTGTCTCGATATCCAAAGAAGCTCCCGAAGGACCGGTGCCTGTAATCCGGTAGCTTACTATATCGAGGGGAAAGTCCTCAGGAAGGATTGATCTGGAATCATCGCTTGCAAGATTTATCCTGAGTGTTCCGTGGTTCGATTCTCCTTCGCATGATGCAAGGAGCATTACCGATAATAAGATTGAGATCATGATGAATGACTTTTTCATTGTGTCTCCTTTATTATCTATACGCTCTGGCTTGCGTTTTTATCCAACATTGCTGACAAAAATCTGTTATTCCTATAGAGTTTTCCCTATGAGAAAGCAACTCAATTTCTGTGCATTGCTGAAAATGCAGGGGAAAGATATTTTTTCGCTTTTTTCTGCGATGATCGATGAAAGCGGCGTTGGAAACAGAGCTGAAGCATTTGAGCTCATAAGGAAAAGGGAGGAGCTTGGCCCTACAGCCATCGGTGGCGGTGTTGCCGTTCCTCACGCAAAGATACCAGGCCTTGAAGCGCCATGCGTTGTTGTCGGAATCCCTGAAGAAACTGTTGAATACAGCATGCAGGACATACGTATGATAGTGATGATACTTCTTCCAGAGAGTGGAAGTTCGTCCAATGTTGAGCTTATGTCATCGCTTGTATCTGCAGTCTCTACGGAAGAGGGGCGCAGAAGAGTCCTCGCTGCAAAGAGCAAGGATGAGGTTGAGGAGGTCTTCCTAGGATGAGCCGTTCTATTCTCCTTGCAATCCTTGCGCTTTTCGGGATATTCGTCTATCTTGCTGCGTTCAAGGGGCTTATCGTATGGCCTCTGATGCTTCCCATACTGATCCTTGTAGGCATCTATTACATAACAACCTCCCTTGTCACAAGGAAGATGCTTGAGAAAGGCCGGGGAGATTCAGACTTCTTCTCAGTAAGGGCTGGGCTTATATCAAAGGACGGGACGACCCTTACACAAGGCGCTATTGCAGTGACATCCACAGAGATAGTCTTCTATTCCAGAAAAACAGCCAAGGGTGGTATAAAACCTGCTTGGTCATGCTTTGTTGCAGAGCTTGAGGGATATACCATAAAGAAGGTGGATGACTGGCACAAAGGCATTGTGCTCTCCCTTGCAGGCTCTGAGAGCGAGGTTAAGCTCGCTTCCCGTGATATAGAGAAGAAGGAGAATGAATTCAGAGCTGCCCTCGGCTGGCCTGTATGACCGGAATCGGACATTCCAGGCATAGGAACATGGCCTAAGCTGCCCCTGTTTCTGCAGATCAGCCAGATTTAAAGTGATAGCCATGAGACGGTTCATGGTTATTGCGATAGTTATATTTGCTGTATCCTCTATGCATGCATCTGAGTGGCAGATTGGCATCGACCTCAGGTGCATAGACTCGTTTTTCTATCCTTCTATGCGTATAGATGGTGAGTTCTCGTACCGCTTTTCAGAAGTGAGGGTGACTGTCCCTCTCCGCTATGCGCATTCCAATACCCATGAGCTCGACTTTGTTGAGACAGGGCTCATCGTTTCGGTTTATCCGTTCGATGGCCTTGGCTTCTATGCTGGAGTATCACTGCTGAGGGCTGGATATGCATGGGGGCTTGAAGCTCCTTCCGATCCGCTTATCCTTTTTTCAGAGGCCTTGGTAGGCTGGACATTCTCTTTTCCGTATTTCTTCATCGAGCCGAGAATTACCGTGACAGATGTCTTTTCATCGGAAAAGGGGAGGCTTGATGTGCTAAGAGAGGCAATTCCACAGTACTCCATGCTCCGCATCTCTCTGATTGCTGGCTGTGCTTTCTGATTACAAAGGAGGAATTTATGGTTAAGGTACAGGAATTATTGAACAAAGGTGTTGCAGTAATGCTTATAGCGCTTACGCTGCTTGCTTCCTGCACGCTCAGCCCGACAGGCCCAGGAAACGTGGATCCTAGGGAGCTTGTCTCTACGGCAGGTCGTCTTATTGATGAGAACCTGAGCCTTGTGAGGGAGGCGATAAGCGCTGATCTGCCTGAGGGGGAGGATATAACAGAGCTTACTGGATATGATGTAGCTTCAAGGGCCCTTGGCGAGGAAGGGGGAGAGGCGTATCTTGCATTCTGCATCGAAACAGATGATTTTGAATCTGTGGATGATGTTCTCTCCGCGGCTTCATCACTTGCTCCAAGTGCTGAGCTTGAGAAGATACGCTCTGATATGGCTTCTTACGAAGCAAGGCTTTTCAGGGAACTCGGAGGGGCTGCCCGTGCTCTTTCTCCTGCCCAGGAAGAGGAATTCTTCGATTCCCTCAAGTCCCTTGTGATAAAGACAGCTGTACTTCTTACTGCCGCTGTCGTGTATGCATTTGTCCCTGAGATGATATTCTGGGGAAAGATCACAGCCGCTGCAGCTGTTGCCATTGCAGCAGGTGTGCTCTCTACGACATTTATATCGATAATCGAGCACTACAAGCTCGATAAGGACATTGATGAATCATTCCAGTCATGGCTTGAGGATGTGACTACAGAGCCTTCGGCTTCCTGGGCGATTGCTGCCGCTATGATAAACCTGGGTGCGTCTCTTGAACGTTCTCCTGTTCTCACTGCTCTCATATTAGGCATATTTGCTGTGTTCAATATAGTTGACGAGGTAAAGACGATGCTCTCCCTTAATTTTGATGCTTGAGGCAAAAGGAGTTCCCCTTGGAGCTTTTTAAAGGCATAATCTGTTCTGTTATGGAATGCAGAAAGGCTCTTCTTGATAGATTTATACGCTATACGGCTTTCGATACTATGTCAGATCCATCTCAGGATGGGAAAAGGAGACCCACAACAGAGGGGCAGGAGAAACTTCTTCTGTCCCTTTGTGATGAACTCAGCTCTCTTGGCCTTGATGTATATTACGGCGCTGAGAAGGTTGTGATGGGCACTCTTGATGCGAATGGTGCAGAAGGAGCTGTTGCATTCATGGCGCATGTCGATACAGCTGATGCCGTTAAGGGCAATGGCGTGAAGGCTAATGTGATAGAAAGCTATGATGGATCGGAGATCGTGCTTTCCGGTGTTTCGATCAGCCCGGAAAAGGATACCGACCTCAGCAGATATATAGGCTCCGAGATAATAACATCAGATGGCACAACGCTTCTCGGTTCTGATGACAAGGCAGGTGTTGCCATAATAATGACCGCACTTGAGTACCTTGTTTCCCATAAGGAGATCAGGCATCCGAGAATCGAGGTATTCTTCACCCCGGATGAGGAAATCGGGGCAGGTGTTGATGAGTTCCCCTATGAAAGGATGAAGGCGAAGGTCTGCTATACAGTAGATGGTGAGGCGGAAGGTGAAATCGAGACAGAATGCTTCAATGCAGCGCGTGTGGATATAAAGATAAGCGGTGATGTCTGCCATCTCGGATCTGGAAGGGGAAAGATACATAATGCAGCCCTTGCGGCTTCCGCTATTGCTGTTTCCCTGCCATCTTCAGAGAGCCCTGAGGCTACCGATGGCCATTTTGGATACTATACGCTGGACAGCATAAAAGGGAATATGGAGAAGGCTGAGCTTTCCATACTTCTCAGGGATTTTGATATGGAATCACTTGAGAGACGGATTGAGGCTGTCAGAAGAAGCGTCTCTGCCGTCGAGGCCCTGCATTCCGTAAGGACGGATGTTTCCGTCAAGGTGCAGTATAGGAATATGAAGAGCGTGAATGATGCAGATCCCCGTGCTATGGATGCTATAAGGCGAAGTGCTGGGAAGCTTGGCATTGATATCAAGGAGAAAGCTATAAGAGGCGGAACAGATGGTGCGAGGCTTGCAGAGCATGGCATTGCATCTCCTAATATATATACAGGCGGGCATAATCTGCATTCTCTTACCGAGTGGGTTGCTCTCAGGGCGATGGAGTCATCTCTGTCGCTTGTGCTTGGGATCATCAAGGAGTATTCATGAAGCGTATCATTTCCCTTTTCCTTGTGATTATTGCCATGGCCGCACTTTCAGCAAGCACTGTGCGCTTTGATGATACAGTGCCGGATGGCATTGCTGCTGTAATCTCTGAAAGTATTGATAGATGGACTGAGGGAAGGGGGGATATCGATGTATATGTAAGTGGGTATAGCGAGGATACCAGTCTTTTTGAAGGACGCATATTCGCGTCATTCGTCGCATCGTCGGGTGGTTCTGAGTATACGATAAGGGCCGTCGGAGAAGGAAGGGATGGAATTGAAGAGGCGATAAGCAATGAGATAATGAATATTCTCTTCTATGAGCCATCATTCATGGCAGCTGCACCTCGCCTTGATTATATCTATCGTGGTTCATATTCATTCCTGAGCAATGATTATTACAGACGTGGGACAAGGCTTGCAGCTGTTGATGGCAGCGGGCGTACACGCGGGCTTTTTGAGGTTGCTGAGCGCTATGATGGCTCTGTCCTCATTGAACCGCTGTATCTTTCCTCTCCTGTACCTGGACTCCGGCTTGAGGAGAGAGGCGAGTGGACCGCATCGATCTCTGCATCAATGGGGTTTGACTTTCCTTCTCCCGCATTTGAGGTCACAGCCATGCTTGGACGTTCTGATCTGATATACCCATTCACTCCGTTTGTCTCATTTACATATATGATGAATGGCGGTGCCTCTTATTATTATGGCGGCATTGGACTGAGTGCTGCCCTGGATTTCTGGAGGATATTCCCGACAGTTTCCTTTACGCTTATAGAGGAAGGACGCATAGGGGCAGATGCATCGATCCTGCTTGGAGCAGGCCCCGATGGCTTTGACTGGAGAGGACGATACTCAGTCTATTATGAGCATTCTCCGCTTCCGTATCTTTACTGGCGCATAGGCTATGTGAATATACAGAATGAGCATATGCTGATGATTGGGGGAGGAGGTAGATTCTGAAGAAGATCATCATTACGTTCTTTTCGCTTTTCTTTCTTTTTTCCTGTGCGACTTCGTATATCCCTGTTGATGGTCCTTCATGGATTCTTGACCCTCCATCTGTATCGGCTTCTGCTGTCTTCGTTGGCGGTGCACGGGGAAACAGCGAACAGGAGGCAAGGACAGCCGCATACAGGGATGCACTTGAGAAGATGGGCAGCGAGCTTGGCTATGATATAGTTGGAGAGTATTACAGGGAGTTCCTCAATACCGGACGTATAGAGGATCTTGGCACATATGTAAGCGCTTTCTACTCTACTTTCGATAATTCTGGCTATTACTATTATATTCTGACAATCACCCCTTCTGAACGCTTCGATGAGATGAGAAGCGCGGATGTAGAGGAAGCCCGCAGCCGCGATAGGGAAATAGCAGCACTTCTTTCTTCAGCTTCAGCGCATTACAGGGCAAATGAGGATATAATGGCTCTCTCGGATGTCCTCTCAGCGGTTTCGCTGTCGCTTGATGGCTCTATTGAATACAGCGCGGATGAGCTTCTGGATAGAGCTATGTCATATCTTGGCAATATCGAGCTGACCGTCAGCGATGCAGAGAGCGCAATATGCTCTGTCCGTATAAGACGCACCCGCGGTCCTTTTCATCCGATGGTACGTTCAGGCTTGGTTGATGCTTCTTACAGCATGGTCAATAACTCCGGGGAGATTATAGAGGATAGCGTGTTCGCTGCAACTGAGAGCAATGGCCGATTTGCCTTCCCCTGGACAAATCCGTATATGATCAGGACAGGTGCCATACGTTTCTCAGTAGATGTCCCGGATGATGTAATGGCCGCAATAGAGCGGAAGGCTGAGAATGGTTTCCTTGATTCTTTCTATGCCCTTCTGGATGAGAAAAGCGTTGAGTATCGATATGAGCTTGAGGATAGGTTCCCGCGGGAAGAGGCAATCATTGCCATTGTTCCGTTCATGAGAGGTGAGAGTGCTGTATTTCCAGAGGAGACCATTGCTGCATTCTCCTCTCAGATGGAATCTGCAGGTGTTTCCTACGATATTGTGATGGCCAGCGGGGAGGATGAGGCTGATATAATCAGGAATCTTCGTGCACTTTATCCGGAGAAGCGTTATTTCATCATATCCTATCTGGCTGTTACGGATTATCGTGAATCCTTTGATGGGTACTATTGCAGGGTAGATGGCAGAAGCCTCGTGCTTGACGGCGAGAGCGTTATGGTAGAGCAGGAGATCTTTGCCGCAAGCGGAGGAGAGACAGAGGCTGATGCTGAAAGAAACGCTCTTGAGCGTGGTGCCAGGCTTGCCGCAGGAATGCTCCTGAAGGAGATCTAAGCCTCCAGAAGCATATTTATCTCATCTTTCCATGCATTCTCGTCTGGCGTTTCAAGTACCAGAGGAATGTCCTGCAGTGCGTCCATCTTCACAAGAGCAAGAAACGGCTCTGCCCCTATAAGTCCCTTGCCTATGCTTTCATGCCTGTCCCTGTGCGATCCAAGCGCTACCTTCGAATCGTTCAGGTGCATTCCATACAGCTTTTCCTTTCCAAAACGCGCTATGAAGCTGTCCATTATCGATACTGCATCGTCTTTTACGTTGTAGCCTGATCCGAATAGATGAGCTGTATCGATTGTTATGCCGATGCGGTCACGTTCCCTCGCGCTTGAGATAATCATATCAAGCTCTTCGAATGTCGTGCCGATGATCGTGCCTCCACCTGCTGTGTTCTCTATAGCTATTCTCAGACCGGGATAGCTCTCAAGAGCCTCATCAAGAAATGATGCTGTGCGTTTCAGGCCATCTTCCTTTTCCCCTTCCTTGTAGGAGCCAGGATGTATGTTTATGACTTCCAGTCCAAGCCGGAGTGTCCTGTCGCATTCATCTTTGAACAATGAGAGCGCTCTGTTCCTTTTATCCTGTTCCGGGGTTGCTGGGTTTATGAGGTAGCTTGCATGGGGGAGCGCAGAACGGCTGCTGTATCCGAGATCCTTCATTGCCTTCCTGAATGCTGAGGCTGCTGCTTCCTCCAGAGGAGGCGCTGACCATACCCTCTGGTTTTT
>CALXLI010000022.1 GCA_944389155.1 uncultured Spirochaetaceae bacterium
GGCAATCATACAATGCCCTATGGCAGGAGGCAACAGCAATTCAGTCTCCTCCATCGTTCGATGTACTAAGTACAGGCATCCCATACTCACAGGTGCTGTCGAGGTGGAGACGAAGACGATACTGGAACAGACCTGCACAGAGTACGGCTGGACGCTGAAAGCCATAGAGGTCATTCCTGACCACGTCCATCTTTCTCTCGAGGCCTCTCCTGATGATGCGCCCTCTTCAATAGCACGTACGCTGAAGTCCATTTCAGCTGTACACATCTTCACGGCTTTACCGAAGCTTAAGGAACGCAAGTTCTGGGGATCTGGGCTATGGTCACGCGGCTGCTGCTATGAAAGCGTTGGTGCCGTTACTGAAGAGAGTGTGAAGAAGTACATTGAAAACCAGAAATCCAACATTGGAGGTACCGAATGATGAAATGTCCAATATGCGGCAAAGAAATGCTCAGGTGAACAGTCATATCGTCAGGGAGCACGCCATTCAGCACGAATGTCATATTCAAGCCTGAGAGGAATGATGGATCTTGCCCTCTTGCTCTTGAAAACAAGGTGGAGGCATATGTCTGCCAATCCTGTGGACATGTATTTGCCGATTACAAGATCAGATGATCATTGCCGCCTTCATCCGGCAGGACAAGCCTTGTCGGTTTTCTGGCGGCTAACTTTATAAAAGCAATTTCGAATTGAAAGATTCTATCCCGCCACTGAGCAGACCATCGTTTGTCAAGCTTGATTCATATCAGAAGACTGAACTGACACAGTTGAAGGATCTTCAGATAGCATCAAACGGCATGTTTATAAATGCAGATGAACTGGAGACGATACTTTCTAGATATCGTAATTACATTCGTTGAGAAAGCAAGGGTTTATGGAACATGCTGCGGACAATGAGACTATCCTCATATCTGTAAACATGAAGTATTTCCCGGAACATTAAATGATTATAGCAGCTTGGCTTGTATGCTGGATGAAAAGCTATATTCTCAGAGCATTGCGCAGCACAGCGTTTTCTGCCTTTATGAGCCCTCTGTCTTCCTTTATTATCCTTTCAGCTTCTTCCCGTGCTTTCTCTACAAGTTCAGGGCTTTCTGTGATTGATGCGAAGCGGAGTTTCAGGAAACCGGATTGCTTGTCGCCGGTCATTTCCCCAGGCCCTCTTATCTCAAGATCCTTTTCCGCTATCCTGAAGCCATCTGTTGTTTCGTGCATGACACGAAGCCTTGCTTTTGCATCCTCTGAGAGGTTCTTGCCGAATACAAGGAAGCAGTATGAGGGAAGAGTGCTTCTTCCAACCCTTCCCCTGAGCTGATGGAGAGCAGCGAGCCCGAATCTGTCTGCATGCTCTATGACAATGCATGTTGCGTCCGGGATATCAATGCCGACCTCAACAACGGATGTAGCTACCAGGTACTTTATCCTCTTCTCCCTGAATGAACGGAGAATGCTCATCTTCTCTTCCTCAGGAAGCTTTGAGTGTATGAGCGCCGATGGAACACCTGGAAAGATGTCTTTCAGCTTCTCGTACATTGTCGTCACATCCTTCAGGTCGCTTTCTCCTTCATCGTCTATCCTCGGATATACAAAATAAGCCTGATGTCCTCTCATGAACTCGACGTTTATCGCTGAGAACATCTTCTCTCTTGAGTCCTCTTTCACAAGATAGGTCTTTATCGGTATCCTGCCGCTGGGCATTGTCCTTATCGTTGATACATCCAGATCCGCGAAGAAGGTCAGGGCAAGCGTTCTGGGAATAGGTGTTGCGGACATTGAAAGCACATTCGGGTTTATTCCTTTTCTTCTCAAGGCATCTCTCTGCTGTACTCCGAACCTGTGCTGTTCATCGATGATGGCATACTTCAGATTCCTGAACTCGACATCCTCCGAGAAAAGAGCATGCGTGCCTATGACCAGATCCGTGTCTCCGTCCTTCAATGATTTCAGCAGAAGCTTTCTTCCTTCACCTTTCACATTCCCTGTAAGGAAAGCAATGCGTATCCCGATAGGGGATAGAAGTTCAGCCGCTCCTTCTGCATGCTGCCTTGCAAGAAGCTCTGTCGGAGCCATGAACGCGACCTGTCCGCCGCTGTCTATCATATGCACGGCACTGAGCCAGGCAACAAGCGTCTTTCCTGATCCTACGTCTCCCTGCAGAAGCCTGGACATAGCATTCTCCGCATCTAGATCTTCCCGTATTTCCTCCAGACACCTTTCCTGATCGGGCGTAAGCTGGAACGGCAGGGATTTCAGCAATGTTATTTCTCTTTTGGATGGCTTGCTTTTCCTTTTCTCTATTGGCTTCTTATCCCTAAGGGCTTTCAGCTCAAGAAGCAGGAGCTCTGTGAAAGCAAGGGTCTTTTTCGCTTCGGCCGCTTCTTCAAGGGTCTTGGGGTAATGTATTGCCTTATATGCATCGCAGTGATGCATAAGCGATAGTCTGTCATATAGAGCATATGGAAGCTCGTCAGGAAGAGGGGAGAGAACAGAGAGCGCGAAAGCTGAGGCCTTCCTCATTGTCTTCTCCGTCAGTTCTCCGGACAATGGGTAAACCGGAAGTATGCTTCCTATCCCTGCTTCCTCTTTTGTCCTCTTTATCTCAAATGATGCTGTGGAATAACGTCCTTTATAGCGCTGTACGGTTGCAACGATATACCATGAAGTTCCTATTCTCAGCTGCCCCTTGAGGAATGGTCTGTTGAAGCATAGAAGCTCAAGAGGCGTGCCATCATCATCCTCAACGCTCACCTTGAGCGTCCTGCCGCGTTTTGAAGGGAACTCCGAGTGTGAGAGCACTGTTATGCGGCATGAGATGGTAGGGTCTTCCTGGCTTGTATCGCGAAGTGTCCGTTCATCTCTTCTGTCATCATATCCACGGGGTGCAGACAGAATCATATCCATCAGGGTATGGATGCCAAGGCGCTCAAATTCCTGCGCTGTCTTTGCTCCGATTCCCGGAACTGCTGTGATCCTGTCCGTCACGTTCATCAGAAAGGGATCCTCAAAGCGTAGAATGCAAGGATCTCGAATGCTCTCCTGAGGACAAAATAAAGCATCAGCGCAACGATCAGCGATATTATATTGATCGTCCTGTCGCTTACAATCCTTGCCCCAAAGCATCTTCTGACGAAGTTTATTATCGGATTCGTGAATGAAAGCGCGCTCTGCATGTTATAGAAAGCGGGGTTCGATGAGAATGATGCTATCGTCCTGAATATGAGCATTATTATCGAGATCCAAAGGAATATGGATACGCCATAGCTCCAGAACGCCAGGATTATCTGCGAAAGTATTATCCCGAAGGTGACAGTACCGTAGATGCCGAACACATTCAGAAGAGACTCTATCACGGAAAGTATTCCGACAGCTATCACAGGGGAGAAGTCAAGGACTCCTATCCGCGCACGGGAAGAGCGGAAGAGCGAAAGATATGGATCTACGATCTTGGCAATATAATATGTGAATGACCCGACCTGTGGATAAGGATTTATCCATGTAAGGAATATCCTTATCCATATTATGAATGAATAAAGCGCAAGAAGCCTGGAAAGGAAAAGTGCGCCTCTCATGAGAAAATACATAGCTTACTCCTTCTCTTAAGTTAAGAAATCCAGACGCGGTTGACCATATCCATATCATTAAGTTCTTCAAGAAGTCTAGGTGAATATTCTATGGAGTATGATCCCGCAGCCTTGAGTTCTTCTCCCGCAATTCCGTTTATTGACATAGCTACGGTCACGAAACCGCTGTTGTCACGAAGCTTGCGCGAAAGAAGCTTCAGCTCATCCTGATTGATGCTGCCTGGCTCAAGGACAATATGCACCTGGCTTATAGCCTCGGCCTTGAGCTCATATGGCGAACATACCGATGATATCTGGAAGGAGATCTTGGATTCAGCATCCCTTTTCTTGAATGTCCCCCTGAATCCATAGATCTGGTCCGTCTCTATCTTATCCCTGATTACCTCATATGTAGATGGGAATGCGACAGCGTCCACATCTCCTTCCTTTGTCTGCAGCGTGAAGAATCCCATCTTCTCCTTCTTCTTCTGCGTGACAACCATCCGCGTTGCCGTGACAAGCGCAATGAGCGATGTTTCAGTATCCAGCGGTATCGTTTCAGGATGTGACAGATCTGCACGCACTGCTGCTGCAATCTGATCTTTGTATGTATCAAGAGGGTGTCCTGAGATATAGAAGCCAAGATACTCCTTCTCCATCTGCAGCTTCTCCACAAGCGGGAATGGCTCTACCTTCTTCATCTCGAACTCGCCGAGCGCTTCTGTATCATCTCCGAAGAGCGAAAGCTGCCCGTATGCCGTAGCTTCCTTTGAGTTCCTGTCGAACTTAAGGGCATCCTCAAGGTTTGCCAGAAGCGTGGCGCTGTCTTCTCCAAGCTCATCGAAAGCACCTGCTTTTATCATCGATTCAAGGGTTTTCGAGTTCAGCATTCCCTCGCCCTGCCTTGAAAGGAAGTCCATGAATGATCTGTAAGGTCCGTTTGCCTCCCTTTCCTTCACGATCTGCTCAACAACGCCTTCACCGACACCCTTGATTCCAGCCAGTCCGTACACGATGTCCCCATCAGCAACATTGAAATGCTTTTCAGACTTGTTTATTGATGGAGGGAGTATCTTCAGCCTATATTTAGGAGCAAGATTGAGGTACTCTGTGAACTTTGATGGATTTCCCATTTCGTTCGTGAGGTTCGCTGCAAGGAATTCTGCAGGGAAGTTTGCCTTGAGATAAGCGGTCTGGTATGCAACGATGGAGTAGGCGACTGCATGGGACTTGTTGAAGCCATAGCCTGCAAAAGGCTCAAGGATATGGAATATCTCCTCTGCATGCTCTTCCGTGAAGCCATTCTTCACAGCACCGGCCTTGAACTTCACAAGCTCCGCCGCAAGGGCTTCCTTCTTCTTCTTACCCATTATACGGCGAAGGATATCTGCCTGTCCGAGGGTGTAGCCAGCTATGATCTGGGCAACCTTCATGACCTGTTCCTGATAGACAATGACTCCATATGTCTCTTCGAGGACATCCTTCAGACATGGATCTGGGTATTCAATCTCACGCCTTCCGAGCTTTGAGTCGATGTACTGATCGATGAACTGCATCGGACCGGGCCTATAGAGCGCGTTGAGTGCTACCAGCTCTTCAATCGTCTGTGGATGCTCACGCTTGAGGATGTTCGCCATTCCATCGGATTCAAACTGGAAAACGCATTTCGAGTCACCCTTGTCGAGCATGTCAAAGGTCTTCTTGTCCTGATCGTCTATCTTGTTGATGTCGAAATCCGGGATCTTCTTCCTTATAAGCTCAACTGTATGCTTGATGAGCGTAAGGGTCTTCAATCCGAGGAAGTCCATCTTCACCAGTCCGCATTCCTCAATCTGGAGCATCGCGCACTGCGTTGAGATCGCACCTGTCCTCGGATCAGCATAGAGGGGAACGTACTTATCAAGCGGTTCTCGTCCGATAACCACGCCAGCTGCATGAAGAGAAGAGTGCCTGTTAAGCCCTTCAAGCCTTCTTGCTGTGTCGAAGAGCTCTGCGTAGACTCCGCCTCTCTCCTCAATCTCCTTGAGCCTTGGCTCTGCATCGAATGCCTTGTCCAGCGTCATCTTTAGCTCATCCGGGATGAGAGAACATATCTTGTTTGATTCCTCGTATGGGATATCCAGGACACGGGCAACATCCTTCACGACTGCTTTAGGCTTGAGCGTTCCGAACGTTATGATCTGTCCGACCCTGTCCTTTCCGTAATGCTCCGTGACGTAGTCGATTACCTGGCCCCTACCTTCGAAGCAGAAATCAACGTCGAAGTCAGGAAGGGATACACGCTCTGGATTGAGGAATCTTTCGAAAAGGAGGTTGTACTTCATAGGATCGACGTCTGTGATCGTTATTGAGTATGCGACAAGGGATCCTGCGCCGCTTCCACGTCCCGGTCCTACGGGTATATTGTGCGTCTTCGCCCAGTGTATGTAGTAGCGGACAATGAGGAAATATGCAGGGAAGTCCATCTGTATGATGATACCAAGCTCATAGTCCAGCCTCTTCTGAAGTTCCTCTGTCACGACAGGGTAGCGCTTGCGAAGGCCTTCGTTGGCAAGGAACGTGAGGTACTCTGCATCGCTCTTGAACTCTGGCGGTATCTGGCACTTCGGGAGGATCGGTCCTGGGAAGTTGATCTCTATCTTGCAGCGCTCTGCGATCTTTCCAGTGTTCTCAACCGCCTCAGGGCACCATGAGAAGAGCCTTTCCATCTCCTCAGGCGTTCTGAAATAGAACTCTCCCTCTTTATAGCGGAGCCTGTTGCGATCAGTCTTCTTTGCGCCGGTTCCGATGCATAGGAGCGTGTCATGTGCGTTCCAGTCGTCCTTTTCTATATAGTGGATGTCATTGGTGCAGACAAGGGGAACATCTTCCTCCTTTGCAAGCCTCACGAGCACTGGGTTTATCTTCTTCTGCTCCGCAAGCCCGTGGTCCTGAAGCTCAAGATAGTACCTGTCCCCGAAAAGATCCTTGAACCACCTTATCCTCTCCCGGGCCTTCTCTATCTTGTCGCTGAGAATTAGCTGGGGAATCTCCCCGGCTATGCATGCGGAGAGGCAGATGAGATCATCGCTATGCGCGCTGAGCGTCTCGTCATCTATCCTGGGCTTGTAGTAGAAGCCTTCCTTGTATGCTATCGAGTTGAGCTCCATCAGGTTGTGGTAGCCCTTGTCTGACATGGCGAGGAGTATGAGGTGGTAGTACCTGTTGCCCTCGGATGAAGGCGTCCTGTCCCTCCTGTCCTTGGGGTTTATGTACATCTCGCAGCCTATTATCGGGTTGATGCCAGCTGCCTTGCATGACTTGTAGAAGGTGAGTGCGCCGAACATGTTGCCATGGTCCGTGATAGCAAGGGATGTCATGCCGCACTCCTGCGCCTTCTTTATGTATTTGGGTATTGATGCCGCTCCGTCAAGCAGCGAGAAATCCGTATGATTGTGCAAATGTACGAAACTCAAAGCTTTTCTCCGTTCTGCCATTATAGCTGAAGAGGGAAGCGTGTGCTACATCGCAGTGTGCAGACAAGCGGATCCCCCGATATGAAACCGAGTATTGCTTCCTTCTCTGATATTGAAGAAAACATCAATATGGAGGATATTACCATAGTGGTAAAAGATATGAAGACACCGACAATATATGACATTGCAAGGCTGGCAGGAGTCTCTCCGAAGACAGTTTCACGGGTCATAAACAATGAGGCAAGGGTTTCTCCTGATACATATGATAAGGTGATGAAGGTAATAAGGGAAATTGATTACCGTCCCAATGCATTTGCCCAGAACCTCAAAATCAAGAAGGATAGGCTTGTGCTTGCTTCTGTCAATTCACCGATGTCCTTTCCTCTGCAGTGGATGCAGATGATGATTGAGCAGATAAGCCTGGTTTGCCAGCAATCAGGAATCACTCTTGTTGTCGAATACTGCTATGATATAAATGATATGAAGGGGTCTGTGCTTACAAGAAGCTCAGGATATGTTGATGGTGTAATCATATTCTATGAAGTGGAGGATGATCCGCGGATAAGGCTTCTGCGGGACAAGGATATTCCTTTTGTGGTGTTTGAACGTGCTTATGATCAATCTGTTGAATATGCTGGCAATGATAATTATGGTATACTTTATACTCTTTTCTCTAGTCTTGCAGGGAAGGGGCTTGATTCTGCGACCCTGCTCCTTAGAAGACCTACACTTGTGAATATTGACAGGGTCAATGGTGCGTTGCAGGCATTCCGTGATTCAGAGAAGGATTCTGATTGCATAAATGTCGTATATGGAATAGATGGTCCTGATGAAGCATATCGATATACAAAGAAGGCTGCACAGGAAGGCAATCTCAGTTCTCTTATATTCATATCTGGCGATGAAAGGGCTTTAGGGGTATACAAGGCGCTTGAAGAATATGGGATTGTCCCTGGAGATGATATTTCCGTAATCGGTTTTGATGATATCCCTGCAGATTGCTATCTGACGCCCCCGCTTTCGACTATCAGGCCTGATTATCCTCGTCTGGCCTCTTCTCTGATATCTCTTCTGTTTCCCTCAGAATGCGGTGATGCAGAGAAGATAATAATGCCTTCGTTTATCCCTCGTGAAAGCCTTCAGGAACGATTTCACTGATATTTCATATCCATTTAACACGATTTTCGTTGACGGCACGAAATAAATGGATGAGAATAAAATCAAGTTATGACACCGATGTCATAAGGAGGAAACGATGAAAAGAATTCTCTATGTTCTCACTCTTGTCCTCATCGCTTTATCTGCAGTATATGCAGGCGGCAGCAACGAGGAGAGCGGGAAGACGACACTCGAATTTGCAATCAAGGAAACCGGCTCAACTCTCGAAGCATATAAGCAGATTGTAGATTCGTTCAATGCAGAGCATGAAGATATAAAGGTAGAGATATCTGATTATGGCAAGGATTACCAAACCCTGATGAAGACAAAGATGGCAACTAATGATCTTCCTGATCTGTTCACGACCCATGGTTGGGCAGTTGCTCTTTACGGTGATTATCTCTATCCGCTCAATGACAGGCCATGGGCAGAGCATCTGTTTCCGGAGATCAGGTCAACAGATACAGACAGAGAAGGGAATCTCGTAGCGCTTCCTATGGATATAGACATCACAGGACTTGTCTGCAATGACACTGTACTGGAGAAATCTGGGGTTGAGGAAAGGCCTTCCACGCTTTCTGAATTCATTGCAGCATGCCAGAAGATAAAGGAAGCAGGTTTTACGCCTATCCATATTGCAGGAAAGGACCCTTCAGATGTTGCTGGGCTTTTCTCAAGGCTTTCCCTCTCGATACTTACGATGTCCAATACTCATAGCTATGCAGAGGAGCTTCTTGACGGAACCTTCGACTGGTCCTGTTATGATGAGGTTGGGAATTTCGTGCTGAGTCTTGTAGAGAATGGATATACGAATGTTGATTATCTGACTGCGGATAAATCAGGAACATACAGAGGTCTTGCACAGGACAAGGTTGCTTTTGCCTTCCAGTCAAACCTCACCATTGCAGAGGTCAGGAAACTCAATCCAGATGCAAATGTATCCATGATGGAGATTCCTGGATATACAGAGGGCGACAGCAGCTTCCTCATTAGCGGTGAGCGTGATGCTGTAGGAGTATGGAAGGATTCTGAACATCTTGAAGAAGCCCTTGAATTCATCGATTATCTTGCCCAGCCTGAGAATGTGCTTCTTGTTGCACAGGCCTATAGCCTTCCACCATCGATGGATAATGCGGAAGTAACCGACCCTGGTATCCTTGAGATACTTGATCAGATAAAGGGTTCTGTGGTCACGAACCACTTCGATAGGATGTATCTGCCTGATGGAATGTGGAACACCCTGAAAGTCTATGGAACGTCAGTGCTTTCCGGAGAGATGTCCGTGCGCGATGGTTCAATGATGATGCAGGCAGATTACGAAAGGCTCAGAAACAACGCATAAGCAATAAACGGAGGAAGAATATGAGAAGACGCCGCTCACTATACGCTATGGCACTGCCAGCTGTCATCCTTATCATCGCATTCGTGTTCATACCGCTGGTGAGCGGAATACGTATCTCCCTTACGGACTGGAATGGATTTTCCCAGTCCAGTTCCTTTGTCGGATTGAGGAACTATATCAATCTATTCCAGGATCAGAGGATCCTCAATTCGATAAAGAATACATTCTACGTTGGTATTGGAGATACAATACTGCAGTGTGTATTCGGTCTTCTATATGCTCTCATCCTGAACCATAAATTCAGGGGCAGAAGTGCAATCAGGGCGATAATCTATCTGACTGTCATGGTATCAAGCCTCATCATGGGATACATCTGGTACTTCATAGTCCAGTACGATAATGGCGCTCTTAATGATATCCTTGCCTTCTTTGGTCTTGATCCTGTTGATTGGCTTGGAAATGGAAAGCGTGCAGTGAATTTCATCCTTTGCATAAATTCCATGCAGTTCGTGGGGCAGGCTATGGTTATCTATCTTGCAGGTCTGCAAGGTATTCCTCGGGAAATGTATGAAGCTCCGATGATTGATGGCGCAACACCTGTTCAGACATTCTTCCGCATTACGCTTCCATTGCTGAAACCGGCAATAATAACGAATATAACGCTTAAGCTGATTGGAGGTCTTCAGATGTACGACCTTGTTGTCGCACTCACGGGAGGAGGCCCTGGATTCAGCTCTCATACCATCTCGACAATGATCAATTATCTTTATTTCGATTCCCAGAATGCGGGGTATTCTGCATCGCTAGGAGTGGTGCTTTTCATAATGATCATGAGTGCAACGATAATCGTAAATAAGGTGATAAGGAGGAATGAAGAATGAAAAAAGCCGTTAAAAGAGCAAGGATAGCAATTTCTGTCCTGATAGCTGCTTTCCATTTTGCTCCTATCTACATCCTTATAATGGTCTCTCTCAAAAGAGCGAATGACTTCTCTTCAAGATGGCTGCCTCCTGCATATCTTGATTTGAGCAATTATATGGAAGTACTGATTGATGGATCTCTGCTGAGAGCCTTTGGGAATACGATTATCATAACATTATCTGCATCGGTTCTTGTATTGCTGCTTGGGGGAATCTGCGCATATCCTGTTGCCAGGATAAGGGGCAGACTCAGCACAATCATAACGAATATCGTTCTTGCGGTGATGATGATACCTTCTCTCAGCGTTATAGTACCGCTTTATACGCAGATGCTTAGCCTTGGCGCTATAAATACATATTGGGGAATCATACTCGTGCTCACTGCATATAATCTGCCGATGTCTGTTTTCCTCTTCTCCAATTTCATCAGGAATATACCAGAGGAACTTGATGAAGCAGCTGCGTTGGACGGCTGCAGGGATACAAGGATATTCTTCTCAGTGATCATGCCTCAGCTTCAGCCTGTGGTTGCATCTGTCCTGATACTTACCGGCGTGAAGATCTGGAATGATTATAAGTATGCGCTTTATTTTCTGCAGGATAACCATAAGGAGACAATCACACTCTATATCTCTAAGTTCTTCTCGGATTTCTCTGTTGATATGAATCAGGCCGCTGCAGCAGCATTCCTTGCAATCATACCGGTCTGTGCAGTTTTCCTGTTCCTGCAGAAATACTTCATAACAGGCTTGTCGGAAGGATCTGTAAAATGAATGATATAAAGATTGAGGATTTCAGCACTTTCAGCAAAAGAATCGAGGATGATTTCAAGAAGGATACTTCAATTACATCTGGAGAATGGACAATAAGCCGCAGGTTGCGGGATAAGGTGACCCAAGCCGGAAGTTTCGCACCGTTCTATGGCTATACGTCAGTGTATATGCTATCAGATGAAGATAGGGCAAAATGTCTTGAAATTCAACGTGAGATTGCTATGAAGCATGGCAATATGCTGATACAGCTTCCGGAGAGTACGTTCCATCTCACTGCACATGAATTCTGCAATGAATATACTGTCTCCCATGATAGATGTGATATTGACCAAAGGGAGGATGAGATCGATGGAAGCATACGTGATCTTTTCCATTCGCTCCATGAACAGTACGGCAATCAGGAGATAACGCTGGATGCTCTTGGCCCCAGCACACATGGCAGTGATGCGATAAGCATAAAGTTCGTTCCGGCAACATGCGGGGATTCTGATATCCTCCAGACGATATTCCATGATTCCGAGAATATATGGCAGGTGGGGAAGGCATATACACCGCATGTCTCGCTTGCATATTTCAGGACGGAGCAGTTTCCGGAAAATGATGTTGAGTTACTATATGAGGATATAAGGGAAATTGTCAGGAAGACAGCCTTCAGCATAACATTCAGTGCTGATGATCTTGTCTATCAGCGTCATTATGACATGAAGGATTTCCGGAAGATCCTTTCCGTTTCAGAGGCATAGGATGGAAACGTTTGAAGATTATAAAGCAAGGCTAATGTCGAGATTCAACAGCGATTCGATTCCTCCTAGCGAATGGAGGATTGCAGCGAATATCATGAATAAAGTCTCAGAGGACGGGATGCTGAAGCCTTTTTATGGATATACATCAGTCTTCTCCCTTGGAGCGCTGGATTCTGATAAATGCAGAGCGCCTTATGATCTGATTTCGCAGAGACTGAAGGATCTTGTGATATTATTGCCTGTTGATACTTTCCATCTCACTCTTCATACATTCTGGAATCAGAATAATTCCAGTTCTGTTGAAGAGGTAGATCGCCGGTTCAATGAATCCTATGGATCAATAAAGAGTGCGATGGATGAGATCTCTGCTATATACCAAGACAGGGAGATTGAGATGTTTTCCCCTGGCGTAAGCACAAATGGAACAGATGTGATAAGCCTTAAATTCATTCCTGCAAGCGATGATAGCTATCGGATCATAATGGATCTATTCCAGAGGATGGAAACAATCTGCCCTCTCGGACAGCCATATGTTCCGCATATTTCATTTGCCTATTTCAAAAGGATGATTTATTCAAATGAACAGATAGCAGAAATATACAAAGCTATTGAAGATGCAAACAATGCATATGGGAATATTCATATCAAACTGCCCATTACGTCCCTTGAGGTCATGAAGCATTTCATAATGAGCAGCTATATTCCGTTGCAGCTATCAGATTGAGATTACTGGAATCTGCATTATCCTACCAATCACTCAATCCTTTCCTGTCAAACTTATCAGGTCCGGCTTGCCAGATTTCCCTGCTGTCCATATCCATAAGCGTAAGAGGACCTTTATCCAGGAGCGCTCCGGTGTCTATTGCTATCAGATGGTATTCATCTCTGATAAGAGGCTTGAAGTCATCAACTAGCGGAGTATGGCCTACCCAGATTGTCTTGTCTGTATTTATTGGTTTCATTTCTTCATTTATGAACCAGTATCCTGTACGTTTCTCTCGTTCTTCCTTTGGAACAGATGAGAAGATGTAGTCTCTTTCGAAGAGTATATCCACAACCCATTTCTGTTTCTTCAGGAACTCTTCGTCGTGATCAGGCTCAAGTGGAAAATCATACTGATTTGCATAGCGGAATGCAGGAACTGGCCGTTTTCTTTCCGAAAGTTCCTTCAGTTCTTCTTCTGTTGTGCATTTGTACGGACCTGCGTGCATTATGATATCGTTGCCATCGAATATGATAAGAGGAAGCTCGGAAAGGAATTCACGTAGATCCTCGCTTCGATAATCTCCTATAGCATTTGCGGCCGCTATGGTTGTGTATCCTCCATTATCCTTCCAATTGCTGCTTGCCCAATGAAGGATGAGATACTGTTCGAGCCAGGCGTCATGATTGCCAAGCACTGCCTTGAGACAGCCAAGCTTATTCAGATACAGAATGTACTCCATGGTGGCAATTGTCTCTCCAAAACTGTCTGTCTTATCGAAGAAGTCGCCAACGGAGAAGAGTGTATCCTCTTTCGGATCGAATGCAGCCTTGTCCAGTACTTCCCTAAGCAATTTGTAATGTCCGTGGATATCACCGACAATAAGTCTTCTACCCATCTTGTTTCCTCCTATCGGTAATATAGCCGATTTAGAGAAAGGGACATGATCTGCCTCTTGATTGCCTTGAATACGGCTTTGTTTCTTATTTAAGTTTCTTTGGAGTAGAGGTCGTTTACAGTAAATGGCAATGGAACCAGACCGCCAGATATTCCATCACCATTTACATATGCAGGTCCAGTAGCGGACTGTTAAAGGTTTTGCGGTTCTGCATTGCCATGGATATGCAGTTCTATTCGTTCGCATGATACCGCCTGTTCTTGTTTTCACCTGTTGTTCCAAGAACGCCATTGCTTACCATTTTGCCCAGCAGCTCTCTTGTCCGTGATATCCCCAATCCTACTTCTTCTGATATTTCCTTGGTGCTTGATTCACCGCTTTCAAGGAGATAATTGTATATTTCGTCCATCCTCTGTTCTTCTTTTGAGAATTTATCGCCGGTTTTTATCGCCGATTTTTTATTGCCGGTTTTTATCGCCGATTTTTTATCGCCGATTTCCGTTGATAAATCCTCTTTTAGCCATAACGAGACAATAGTCCGATTGAATTCGATGTTTTCTTCTATTGATGGGGATTGAAGTCCATTGGCCCTGCAGACATCGATTATCCCAGGAAAACCGCTACCTGCCTTTTCCCCATATCCAATCAGATTGAACATCTTCATTATGTTCTTGTTGCGGGGATCTGAGATTCCACCTTGTATCATCTGATTCTTTCCAACCCGTATAGAGCCTGGATTTTCATATACAATGGAATCAATGTTCTTCTTGATTACTATTCCACCACGACCGAAATAATCGGCATTTGCCAAGCAATTGACGAGAGCTTCCCTTGCAGCATCGTGGAGTGCAGTGTTTTCAACACGTACCATATCTTTCAGTTTGAAAGGGACTTTGAAATCCTGAACGATCTTACGGCTTGCAGATAGGAAGAAATCAAACAGATTCCCTGACCATTCCCCGGAACTTGATTGCATCCGATCAGTCCAGCGTACATGCTCTGGATCTAAATTCTCTCTGTAATCAAGGAAGAATTCACTGCAGACAGCCGTTATCTTATATTCCTCAGAGAACATAAGCAGCCCCGCCAATGTTGGGTGTATTTCTCCATCTTTATCAGATACCCCTGCAGCCCCTAGCATGACAAGATATTCTGCATCATCCAATTTAAGCCAAGGGTGATCAGGTTTGAAAGCCTCATGATATCTTCTATACGTCTTTGTTGATTCAGCGGTTAAGTCTGATAATCTAAAATTGTCAAGTACATTGCTATCATAAGAATGCGGGTATGCATCACGTAGCATCGAAGCAATCTCATCTTTTGTGCAATGATAATCTCCTTCATGGTTTCTCTTATATGTACCATGATATAGATCATTGTTTATATAAATGGGCCTCAATTCCAGCCGTGCAGCCGGAACATGTATGATGAATATGGATTTGCCATCTTCAAGGACAATTTCATTGAAATCACTATTGCTCAGCAGGTTATGAGAGACTTTCGTCGGGTTGTTGATGGTATCCCAGAAATCTTTCTTTGCTTTTTCCGGGTTATCTACACCGGTTATGGTTAATTTATTTCCACGTTCCTCTGAAACGCCAAGCAGTATCTGCCCTCCATTTGTATTGGCGAAGGCAGAATAGGTGGCCCATATGGAATTCGGCAGCCCATGCTGAGCGGCTTTTGCTTCAAGCTGGCTATCTTCCATGCGTATTGTCAGTGAGTTAAGATTTAAATCCATATAAACCTCTTTATGCATATTATATTCTAAACAAGTCCTTTTCATGTTATCTCCCTTCAATGATGTTCAGTGATAGTCTCTGCAGTTTCTATGGTCAGCTATCTTCCCATGGTTTCTGTCAGCTCCTATCAGTAATATAGCCGATGCAATAGAAAGGACTGCTCAGGGGCTCTCAAGCTGATGAAATCGAAGGGCTTGCAGCAGAAGCGTAAGCAATGCAGCTTCCAACATCAAAGATGATACAGGATTGTTTATAAAGTTAGCCGCCAGAAAACCGACAAGGCTTGTCCTGCCGGATGAAGGCGGCAATGATCATCTGATCTTATAATCGGCAAATACATGTCCACAGGATTGGCAGACATATGCCTCCGCCTTG
>CALXLI010000023.1 GCA_944389155.1 uncultured Spirochaetaceae bacterium
GAAGGCCCTTAGGGACAATCTTGGATACAGCTATCTTATAGAGGTAGATGGCGGGATATCCCTGCAGAATATCCGGAAGGTATGCAGCAAGGGAGCTGATGTCATCGTGACAGGTTCTGCCTTCTTCAAGGAAAGTGATAAGAAGCTATTCATACAGAGAATGGCGGAAGAGGCGGCACTGTGATAGCTGTAGTGCAGAGGGTATCAAAGGCTTCATGCACAGTGGATAATCAGGTTACTGGAGCTATAGGAAAAGGCTTTGTCGTCTTTCTTGGCTGCGGTGAGGATGATGACAGCGCAGTACTTCGGAGGATGATGGAGAAGATCGTAAGGATGCGCATCTTTGAGGATGGGCAGGGCAAGATGAACCTATCTCTTTCAGATGTCGGAGGCTCTGTGCTTCTCATAAGCCAGTTCACGCTCCTTGCTGACTGCAAGAGCGGAAACCGTCCATCCTTCTCGAAAGCAATGCGAGGGGAAGAGGCTGTAAAGCTTTATGACAAAGCTGTGGAAATCGTAAGGGAATGCGGTATAGAATGCCAAACTGGGAAGTTCGGAGCGCATATGGATATTGAGCAGTGCAACGACGGACCGGTGACGATAATCCTTGATTCTGGGAAGATTTTCTCTTAGAAGTTGGATTATCCTGCGGCTTAATGCGTATATATATTAGGAGGGTTGTATGGCAAAGGCAACCAATATAGATAATTCAAAAGGAAAACTGGAGGCGCTTGAAGCAGCAAGGCTTCAGATTGACAAGCAGTTCGGCAAAGGCTCTCTGATGAAGCTGGGAGACAACAGAGAGACTCTTGATGTGGAAGTTATACCATCAGGGTCCATACTGCTTGATGAAGCGCTTGGAGTCGGTGGATACCCAAAGGGAAGGATAATAGAGATCTATGGTCCTGAATCATCCGGAAAGACAACGCTTGCCCTTCAGGCTATCGCCGAAAGCCAGAAGATGGGTGGAATAGCTGCCTTCATAGATGCAGAGCATGCGCTCGATCCTGTCTATGCGAAGAACCTTGGAGTGAATATAGACGAGCTTTGGATCTCCCAGCCTGACAATGGTGAGCAGGCTTTGGAAATCACCGAGTCGCTTGTACGTTCCGGCGCTGTTGATATCATAGTGGTGGACAGCGTTGCGGCGCTCACTCCGCAGGCTGAGATCGAGGGGGATATGGGCGACAGCCATGTAGGACTTCAGGCAAGGCTCATGAGCCAGGCCCTGCGAAAGCTTACGGGCATCCTGTCCAAGAGCAATACGACAATCATATTCATCAACCAGATAAGGATGAAGATAGGTGTGATGTTCGGAAACCCAGAAACGACAACTGGAGGAAATGCACTTAAGTTCTATGCATCGGTACGCATGGATGTACGCCGTATCGAATCGATAGGAAAGAATGCTGATGATATCCAGGGCAACAGGGTAAGGGTGAAGATCGTCAAGAACAAGGTCGCTCCTCCTTTCCGCAAATGCGAGCTTGACCTGATGTTCGGTTCCGGCATCTCACGGGTAGGATCGCTGCTTGATGCGGCTCTCAAATATGAGATCATAGAGAAGTCCGGTGCATGGTACAGCTACGACGGGGAGAAGATCGGGCAGGGCAGGGACAAGACAATCGAATATCTTGAGAACAACAAGGATTTCACGGATGGGCTTGAGAGGAAGCTTCGGGAGATCATGTTCTCAAGGAAAGATGATGCCAAGGCAGAGGAGAGCCCTGCAGTTGAGCAATAGCGCGGCCTTGACTTATAATCGCCAAATATGAGCGAAGCAGCAGATAGACTTCTGGACAGGAAGGAGAAATATGAGTTCCACACGCCGGTTTTCGACGGTCCGCTCGATCTCCTTCTCTTCCTGATCCAGGAGAATAAGATAAACATATACAATCTTGATGTATCGCTTATAACAGAGCAGTTTCTGGACTATATAGAGAAACACGAGGCAGAGCTGTCTGAGATAGCTGAATTCTACAAGATGGCAGCAGACCTCCTATACATAAAAAGCCGGATGCTCCTTCCTGTAACCACGGAAATGGATGAGGAATACGAAGATCCAAGACAGGAGCTTGTGGACAGGCTTATCGAATACCAGATGTATAGGAGATACACGGATCTTCTCATAAACGGAGGATCTGCTGACAGGCTGTACATAAACCGCAACGAGAATTTCTTCACGGTTCCATACGATGATGCTGACATATTCGGAGATGCTGACGCTGCATCGCTTCTTGAAGCATTTCTGGAGATGATCAAGGAAACGGGAAATGTCGGAAAGATCTTCAATGTCTTCGAAGAAGTTTCCATCAATGAGAAGAAGAGCCTTATAGTTGAGCTTCTGCAGGACAAGGAAGTCATAACAATTGAAGAGGTAATCGTCCATCCTGAAAGCAAGATGCACATAATCTGCTCATTCTTCGCGATCCTTGAGATGACAAAGGACAGGCAGATACTCATCTCCCAGACCGTTGAATATGGTACTATCTATATCCAGGAAAGATCACAGGATTGGGGTCCAGACAAGGAAGAGCTTGACGATGATGAATATGAGGAGCTTATAAAGCCATCCAAAGGCCGGCCTGTTTCATATTCGATCCTCACAAAGGAAGCAGAGGAGGCTCTGCTCAAGGCTGAGGAGGAAGAGGCCGAGGCTGAGAGGGAAGCAAAGGTTGAGTTCGTAGGAGAAGAAGAAGTCATAGACATCGGAGATGATGACGAGAGCGATGCAAAGGAGGATGAGGATGCTCAGTGATGAGGCAAGGCTGATGGAAGCGATACTTTTCATAGAGAATCAGCCGACATCCCTTGATAGGCTATGCGAACTCACAGGGCTTAAGAGCGATATAGCGGAAGATGCGCTTGCAGAGCTTGGAGATGAGTACGAGAAGAGAGGAAGCGGACTGCTGCTCACGATCGATGATGACGAGCTCTATTCATTCACGCCTGCAGTCGACCTATATCCGAAGCTGAAGGCAAGCTATGGACGGAAAGTGGACAGAAGGCTCTCAAGGGCCGCGATGGAAATCCTTGCGATAATCGCATATGGACAGCCCATAACAAGAGGAGAGATAGAGAAGATCAGAGGCGTTGGCTCTGACACTATCGTGAAGATGCTGCGGGACAGGGAATATATCATGGTAAAGGGCAGGAAGAATGCTCCAGGTCATCCATGGTTATATCATACGACAAAGAAGTTCCTCCACGAATTCAATCTCAAGAGCATACAGGATCTGCCAAAGCTTTCAGAGATAGACAGGTTGAGATTCGAGGAGAAGATGTCAGACGAAGAGGATGAGGAGAGTAAAGAGGATGGCACAGAAGATCAGGGCTAATATGGATATCTACCCAATCAGGCTCCAGGCGTACATGGCAAAATGCGGAGTAGGTTCAAGAAGGGCATGCGAGGAGCTTATAAAGCAGGGACGTGTCATGGTGAACAACAAGATCATACGCGAAATGGGCGTGAAGGTTGAGAAGGACGATGTCGTGCAGGTTGACACAGAGACAATAGAGCCTGCTGAGGAGCTGCACTATATAGCGCTGAACAAGCCACGTGGCTATGTATGCACCAACTACGATCCGAATGAGACAAAATACGCACGTGACCTTATCGATATCCGCGACAACAACCTCCTTTTCAATGTCGGCAGGCTTGATAAGGACTCAAACGGGCTTATCATCTTCACCAATGACGGTGACTTCGCGAATAAGATGATGCATCCCCGCTATGAAGTAGAGAAGGAATATATCGTGAAGCTGGACAGGCCTGTCGAGATGGATGACCTCGCAAGGGCTCTGAAAGGCATTTACATAGATATCCCGAAGCCATATAGGATAAAGCGCTACGATCTCATGCCAAGGACAAGGGAATTTGTGCGCATAACGCTCATAGAGGGAAAGAACAGGGAGATCAGGAAGATATTCTCATTCCTTGGCTACAACGTGAAAGCCCTGACACGCATCAGGATCGGCTGCGTGGAGCTTGACGAGCTCAAGCCTGGTGAATGGAGGGATCTGACACGAGAGGAGATCAGCGGGCTTCTTTCTGGCAGCAATGAAGGCGAGAGAAGGCCAAGAAGACGCATAAGGGTGGAAAGCAATGATAATCGCAATTGATGGGCCTGCTGGATCCGGGAAGAGCACAGTTGCAAGGATGGTTGCGGAAAAGCTCGGATTCTACTTCCTTAATACAGGTTCCTTCTACAGGGCTTATACGCTTTCGGCACTGGACAGGGGCATAGATCCTCTGGATAGGGAGAAAGTGCTTGAGAACGCACAGTCGATAAAGCTGAGCGTGCAGGACGGTGCTGTATGCATAGACGGCAAGAACGAGGAGGCAAGGCTCCATACGCCGCTTGTGGACAGATATGCATCCCAGGTCTCATCGGACCCAAGGATCAGGGAGATGGTAAACAGGAGCGTCAGGAAGATAGCTGAAGGGCTGGATATCGTGACAGAGGGCAGGGACACGACAACCATCGTATTCCCGAATGCCGATTATCGCTTCTATTTTGACGCATCTCCTGAGGTAAGGGCAGAAAGGCGGCTTGCCGATCAGAAGGACACTGATTATGAATCTGTCCTTAAATCAATCCTCGAAAGGGATAAGATGGACAGGGAAAAAGCTGTAGGAGCGCTTAAAATTGCAGATGGAGCTATTGTAATAGACACATCTCTATTGACGCTTAACCAAGTTTGTGAGAAAGTGTTAAGTGCTTTGCGGAATACCTCCGCATAGATATCAGTTGGTAGGAGTAAAAGAAGTGGAAAATGAAAATCAGATGACTGAAAAGCAGTCCTATCTGCAGCAGCATCTTATGTCAATTCCCGAATTGGAAGTCGGTCAGATCGTAACCGGTACTGTTGTACAGACAAATGACGAATCAGTTTTGGTTGATATCGGCTATAAGAGCGAAG
>CALXLI010000024.1 GCA_944389155.1 uncultured Spirochaetaceae bacterium
CGAACGCGATGTTATCCCCAAGATAATCCACAACAGATGACGCAGCCTCTGCCATTGACTCGCAGAATGTATCCTGATCCCAGCCGAATATCGGCATTGTACGCGATTCTCCCCCTGAATGTATCCATCTCTTTCCTTCTGATGATCCAAGGCCGATTGAGATGTTCTTTATCGCTCCTCCGAATCCTGCCATGGCATGTCCCTTGAAATGCGAAAGCACAAGATAGCTGTAATAATCCGGAAAGGCAGCTCCCACATAGTTCTCCTCAAGCACTGTCCCATTATTCACAGGGAGTGCATATGAACCATCCTCATCCAGGATCTGGAACGGAGCAATTGCCGTGAAACCATGATCCTCAGCCACCTGATAGTGCATCCTTGTCTCAGCCCTGGAACCTCCGTATGCTGTGTTGCATTCGACTATCGTCCCATTAACATGCTGCACAAGATCCGCGATAAGCTCCGGCCTTAGGTAATTGGATGCTGGGGGCTCCCCTGTACTGAGCTTCACCGCGACATTGCCTTCTGGTGTCCATCCCATTGCCTCATATACCATCATAAGGCCTTCAGGGGAGATATCACGGGTGAAATATACAACCGGTGCACTCTCTTCATCTGTCTGATACCCCACCTCTACCTCTGACGTATCGCTATTTCCGCCAGCAAACGCACATGCGGTCAATAAAAGAAGAGATAAAATTCCCAGCACCTTTTTCATATATGCCTCCTTTGCTTTACTTCAGCTTGCAATACTCCTCATCAGAAACAGCCTCGCACCATTCATTCCTTGTGTTCTCACCAGGCACCTCTACGGCTATATGGCTGAACCAGCTGTCCTTTGCCGCACCATGCCAGTGCTTGACCTCTGCAGGTATTGTCACGACATCTCCCGGCTTGAGCTCGACAGCTTCCTTTCCCCATTCCTGATACCATCCGCGCCCCGATGTGCACAGCAGTATCTGCCCGCCGCCTTTATCTGCATGGTGGATGTGCCAGTTGTTGCGGCATTCAGGCTCGAATGTGACATTGGCCATGAACACTGTCTCCTTCCCGTCCGTAAGAGGCTTAAGATAGGAATTGCCGATGAAATACTGGGCGAATGCCGTATTTGGCTCCCCGAGACCGAACATTCCACCATCCTTTCCCTCATCATCCTTATACACCTCAAGGGCCACACGGAACGCCGCCCATGCATTCGGCCACCCCGCATAGAACGCAACATGGGTAAGGATCTCCCCCATCTCAGCCTTCGTCACCCCGTTCTTCCTTGCTGTCTGCATATGGTACTGGAATGAGCTGTCGATAAGTCCTTTTGATACTAGAACCGTAACAGTGAGTATCGATCTCATCTTAAGCGAAAGCTTATCCTCCCTGGACCACACCTCTCCGAAGAGAACATCATCATTCAGATGCGCAAACTCATCTGCGAATCCCGTAAGGGCATCACGCCCTGCTGTCTGCTTAACCATAGATTCCTCCAATTCCTGAAATGTAATGTAATACCGAGCTTTTTCAATGTCTAATGCTTATTTATCATTCTTAATAATGCTTTGCGAGCATATTTAAACCATTCTCCATTCCTTTCAAAAGACTGGAAATGATGATATTCTTTGCACAGATAGGAGAAATCATGGCAAAGGTTGCTAAGGACATTGTCGAAACACGTCCTCGAGAGATAATCGGGGCTTGCAGGAAACTATACAGGACAATGGCTTTCCAGGAAATCACACTGAAGGATATCAGTGCGGAAACAAGCCTTTCCAGACCTTCTATCTACAATTATTTCCAGACAAAGGAAGAGATTTTCCTTGCTCTCCTTGGCGAAGAATATGATGAGTGGTGCAAGGCGCTTGAGAAGATACTCAATAACTATGATGCATTGACTATCGATGAATTTGCTGCAGCTATCGCAAATAGTATAAATGACAGGGAAATGATGCTCAAAATACAGTGCATGAATCTCTATGAGATAGAAGAGCACAGCAGAGCTGAGAGGCTTCTTGAGTTCAAGTATATATTCAAGAGAGCAAGCAGTCTCATAGATCAGTGCCTTGCAAAGTTCTTTCCATCATTATGCGCTGAGAAAATAGAAAGCTTCCATTACATCTTCTTCCCTTTCCTCAATGGTGTCTATCCGTATGCACAGCCAACAGCAAAGCAGAGTGCTGCCATGAAAAGCGCTGGAATCAAGACTGTAAGGACAACAGTCGCGAAACTCACACAGCAATGTGTCAAAGCACTGCTTTCAGGCAGCGTATAGCAACCGGCAGCACGCCGGCTACCTGTCATACATCAAGAGCTGTCTTGAAGAACTCCTCGATCTTATCAAAAGGAATCATATCAGTTCTGTCATAAAGATCTATATGGATTGCATCTGGCACGATGTAAAGCTCCTTTGGCTCTGCAGCGTTCACATAAGCTGTTTCGCTGAAGTATCTGGAATGGGCATTCTCTCCGACTATCAGAAGTATAGGACGTGGCGATATCGTATCTATGCGGTCAAGAAGATCATAGTTGATGAATCCCATCTGGCTTGTTGTAGTGAAGTTTGCCCTGGCGTTAGGATGATGTCCACGTGATGTTGCATAATAGCTATAGAACTCTGCGGTGATCGGATCCAAGCCTTCAGGGACTTCCGATGTGATATGATCGGGCCATGAAGGGATATACTCAGGATAGCCATTATCTACATCCTCCCATCTCTGCTGGGCAAGTGCATCAAGCGCAGCATCCGGGTCTGCAGCAATCCCGTCCTTCATGGATCTTGAGATATCATACATGCTTGCAGTTGCAACAGCTTTGATACGATGGTCAACCTGAGCAGCGGAAAGCGCGAATCCGCCTGAACCGCAGATGCCAATCGCTCCGATCTTCTCTCTGTCTACATATCCAAGAGTACCAAGGAAATCAACACCGGCACTGAAATCCTCTGTGAAGATCTCTGGAGAAGAGACATGTCTTGGCTCTCCGCCGCTTTCTCCGTTGAACGACGGATCGAATGTCAGGACAACAAAGCCTCGCTGGGCAAGTTCATTAGCGTATATGCCAGGTCCCTGTTCCTTCACGCCTCCATATGGAGCTCCGATCACAAGCGCAGGATATTTCTCATCCACATTGAGATCCTTCGGTGTATAAAGGGCACCTGCCAATGTGATTCCAAAGCGATTGGCATAGGATACAAGAGTCCTATCGACATCGCTGCTGAGTGCGAAAGTATAATACATATTCACGCCTTCATCTCCGATTGCAAAAAATGCAGGAACGAGAATAAGAGAAAGGGCAAATTGCAATAATGCTTTCCTTATCTTCATTTCTGTTATCTCCTATTTCACTGTTACGATAATGTCGTGCTATGATATAATCAAATACCTTGTTCATCATAGTTAATATGCCTAAAAGGCATATCATAGGAGGAGTAATGGAACTGCGTGTATTACGTTATTTCCTGGCAGTTGCTGAAGAAGGAGGAATCACACGGGCAGCAGAACGCCTCAATCTGACACAGCCAACGCTTTCAAGGCAGATTCATGATCTGGAGGAAGAGCTTGGCCAGCAGCTTATCATAAGGGGAAGCCACAGCATCAAGCTTACAGAAGCAGGTGCGCTTCTCAAGAAGAGAGCCGAAGAAATACTCAGCCTGTCTGCAAAAACCGAGAGCGAGGTAAAAGCGTTCGGCAGCTCAATTGAAGGACAGGTCAATATAGGAGCTGGAGAGACAAGGGGCGTGCAGTTCCTTACAAAAGCAGCTTTCCAGTTCAGAAGCGAGTATCCTGATGTACGCTTCAATATAATGACAGGAGACAGCTCTTATGTAACAGAACATATTGACAATGGCATCCTTGACTTCGGGCTTCTGGTAGATCCTGTAGACCTGGAGCGTTACGAATCAATAAGGCTGCCATTCAGGAACACCTGGGGAATCATAATGCGAAAGGACAGCCCGCTATCAAAGCTTGATGAAATCACACCAAAGGATCTTGAGGGCAAGCCCCTTATAATCTCCAGGCAGGTAATCGCAACACCTTATATGATCCAATGGTTTGGCAAAAGCTGGGACAGCCTTTCGATATCCGGTACATATAGCCTTGCATTCAACGGTTCATTGATGGCTGAGGACGCGCTTTGATATGCCCTATGCCTAGACGGCATCGTGAACATAACGGACCAGAGTCCAATATGCTTCCGCCCGCTGTCCCCAAAGCTTGATGCAGGCATAAGCATCGCATGGAAGAAAAGAGGGACATTATCCGCAGCTGCCGAAAAGTATCTTGAGCACCTCCGGGCATACATGGAAGGCCTAAGAGGATAATCACATGCCCATAATCTATGGCGCATATAGGAGGAAATAAGCATTTGAAACTGAGGGTTCTTTTCAATAGCATCGGAACCATGAAACAGATGATGCTTTGCTGATATCGATATGATCACAGGAATGGGACGTGAATGGCATAAGAGTGTGCCAGCTGATGGCAAAAATCAAGTGCCACAGGTATGCAGCAAGGCATTACTATGATGGAGGCAAGATGGCAAGACGATGTATCTCAGCCGTGTTACTGGTTCTTATGCTGAGTGCCTGCGCAGCAAGTGCAGAAGGAGAAACAATGGCTGATGGAGAGAAGATAATCATTACAGCAAATGGCATGGAGTTCACCGCTACGCTTTACGGGAATGAAACGGCAGACGCATTCAAGAAGATCCTTCCAATCACTATGAACATGAGCGAACTGAATGGCAATGAGAAATACTTCTACCTCGATACTCCCCTTCCGCAAGATGCAAGAGTACCATCTGGTGGAATAAGGAACGGGGATATCATGCTGTTTGGATCTGCCTGCCTCGTAATATTCTACGATAGCTTCAGCACGCACTATCGCTATACGCCGATAGCACGGATAGATAATCCAGGCCCTCTCCCCTCAGCGCTCGGCAGAGGAAATGCAGAAGTAGCAATCGCAGCAGAATAATTTTCACCGGCACTTCCAAAACGACACACTGCGTCTTAAAATCGAAATGGAATATGAAAACGCAGACAGTTGAAGAGAAGTTTGAAAAGATGACGGAGACGCCTGTAAAACGGCTTATCCTTACATTATCGGTCCCGACAATCATCAGCAATCTGATATCCACGCTATACAATGCAGCGGATACGTTCTTCGTTGGCCAGATATCAACAAGCGCATCGGCTGCTGTCGGTGTTGCGCTATCTCTTCAGGCGGTCATACAGGCAATAGGCTTCTTCTTCGGACAGGGAAGCGGCAACAATATGTCCAGACAGCTTGGTGCGCATCATGAGAAAACAGCGGAAGAACTGGCGTCTACAGGATTCTTCTCCTCACTGATCCTCTCCTTCATCGTAACTATCGTCGGCCTTATATTCCTACGCCCGATGTCCATATTCCTAGGCTCGTCTGAGACAATACTTCCATACGCTATGGACTATATGTTCTGGATACTCCTGGCCTCCCCCTTCATGGCATCATCGCTTGTGCTGAATAACCAGCTCCGATTTGAAGGCAATTCCTTCTATTCGATGATAGGCCTTACAACGGGAGGCATTCTCAATCTGTTCCTCGATCCCGTTTTCATCTTCATCTTCGACATGGGGATATCAGGGGCAGCACTTGCAACTGCCATAAGCCAATTCGTAAGCTTTGTGATACTGTTCATACTCTCAGAACGCATAGGTACAGTGAAAATACGCCCACGTTCATTCAAGCCAACGCTTCCAATGCTCAAGATGATAACAAACGGCGGCCTGCCATCGCTGTGCAGACAGAGCGTTACATCTGTTGCAATGATATGCCTGAACAACGCAGCGCTTCCGTTCGGGGACGCAGCAATAGCAGCAATGGCCATAGTAAACAAAATCGGGAACTTCACGAACTCAGTGCTTATCGGTGTAGGACAAGGCTTCCAGCCTGTCTGTGGATACAACTATGGAGCAGGCCTTTACAAACGAGTGAAGGAGGGGTTCTGGTTCTGCGTGAAGCTCATGTCTGTAGTACTTATCGTACTGGCGGTGATTGAATACATATGGGCCTCCCCTATAGTTGGCTTCTTCAGGAAAGGAGACGCTGAAGTAATAGAAATCGGTGACATAGCTCTTCGACTGAGATGCTTTACGCTCGTGTTCTCTGCATGGATCACTATAAGCAACATGCTGCTGCAGACTACAGGGAAGATGTGGAGAGCATCAATACTTGGCTTTGCACGGCAAGGCATAATACTCATCCCTATCGTTTGGATACTTCCCCGCTTCATAGGCATCTGGGGAATACAGATTGCTCAGCCTCTTGCTGACCTTGTCACATTCATCATGTCAGTTCCGATGACAATGGGGGTAATCAGGAAAATGAACGAAGGTGCGAGAAACGAAAGCGGTGTATTCGGAAAATCTAATGCCCAATGAAGAAGTCAATCACATTCGAAGCTGTTGAGCTTACTTGCCTATACAGCTCTGTGTAGCCACAGTTCGTGCATGAAACAGCAACGAACTTCTTGTTCTGGACATCAAAGAACTTCGAGAAGTTTCCACCTGTTGTCTGGATTGTATCAGCGACATAGCTTGTGCATCCGCATTTAGGGCATCTGAATTCGTTCATAGCTGTATTGTACACCATAAATCCATCAAAGAAGCGAAGATAAAGTATTTCGTCATTTTCTCTATATGGCAGTATCACATTGACGTGAAAAAGCATATTGCATCGCGTCTCAATTTCTGCTAAAGTGTCATTCACATGGTGCGATACCCAAGTGGCCTAAGGGGGCGGTCTGCAAAACCGCTTTTCATCGGTTCGAATCCGATTCGCACCTCGACTAACTCCTTGCAATGCAGGGAGTTATTTCTTTGAAGACAACTCCTCGGATTTCTGCACGTATTCCTGAATTCCCATTTCTAAACTAGGATTTCCTTCAAAGTCTTCTCCACCTCTGATTGCCTGACCTTCAGCAATGAGGACAGCAGCAGCGTCTGCTTGCCCGTGAGAGCGGAATACAGCTGCACGTGCGTGCGCTTGCCATCTCTCTTCACATAAGAGACCGAAATCTTATCAAGAGTCTTCCTTGCCAGATCCATCGTCATCTCATCTCTGCCCTTGCAGGTAAATGCAGCGAGGAATTTCCCGAAATCGTCTTCATAGTACTGACAAGCCTCGCAGAATTCCATTTGGCAAAGGAAGCAATCGGCTATGGAATCACTGATTACCTATTGAAGACAGAACTTGACGGAAAGAGACTGTCAGATGCCGTGAAGCGGGCCGAGGAAGAATGCGGCAGGAGGCAGACTCAGACAAGGAATAAGGACGATAATGCGGATGTACATAACAAGGCCGAGTCAGCAATCGCCTCGCTCATGATAATGCGCGACATCACAAACAGCACGAAAGCACTGCTGGAAGAGAAAGGACTTCTTGATAACTATGCGCTCATATCCTTTGTTTACAGCTTCCCTTCCACAAGTCTTGAAAAGCAATGGGGAGTGGATGATTACCAGAAGCTTCAGGAATGGGAGAAGGATATCATTGAAAGAATACTCTCTTCATCGCTGAGTGCGTTCTATCCCGTAATGCCGACCGCAGGAAAGAACAGCTCCCTGATATATTTCCTGCCAGACATCTCAGCTTCAACATGGCATGCATTATCCTCACGCATCGAAAACAAGGCTATAACAGCTTCTTCGATGGTAACAGGCCTTACACCGGTTCTCCTCAAGACAGCAGTCTGTTCTGGTCGAGAGAGCCTGAAAAACGCAAGGAAAGACATAGAACTTTCATTGATGTCCTTCTATCTTGATAAGCCAATGGAAAGCCTCTCGCCTTCTCCTCTTGATGTAGATGCAGTCTTCCCCAAGCTTGAGACTGCGATAGCTGAAAAAGATACGATAAGCTGCAAGGCATCATTTGCAGTACTCAAGACAGCATTATCTGAGAAAGATCATAGCCTCAATCAGTTCTCGTTTATCGTGACAGCTTTGTACTCGGCACTCTCAAGCGGTCTTTCATCTCTCGGACTCAAGGAAGAGATTTCCGTTCTCGATGCATACGAAAGTTCAGAATACATAACGAAAAGAAAAGAGGCTCTTGTATTCATAGCTGATGTCGAGAACTCACTGGTATCATTGCTTGAGAGCAGAAGCGGAGCTGGAAGCGATGTTGCGGATAAGGCAAGGGAGTACATAATGGCACACATAGAAGAGAGAATCTCGCTTTCAGATGTTGCGTCCTATGCATGTGTATCTCCAGGCTATATGTCAAAGAGCTTCAAGCGCATCATGGGAATAAGCCTCGTCGATTATATCAACACCATGAAGACAGAAAAGGCAAAAGAGATGATGGACAGGGAACCAGGGATGCGTATTGCTGATATAGCACTCGCCCTTGGCTTTCACAATATCTACTATTTCTCGAAAGTGTTCAGGAAAATTGAGGGCATATCCCCGACAGAGTATGCCAGGAAAAGGGACTGATCAGCCTTTGCCAGCTGCGGCTGTGCCTTTTTGATTCCTCTAATAATAGAGTAAAGCAATGATCTCTCTGAATCATAATGGAATGCTTTCATGACCATATATATCGAGTTCATGATCGTCTGAACCAGCTGACCTTCCTTGCCTCTGCTATTCCTTTGTCTGTCAATCTTGCACCAGAGAGAAGGTTTGAAGTATCAGAGCTATCACAGAAAGAGATGTAAACATTCTCTATGAGGCCATCATTTACAGCTTCTGTCACACTCTGTACAAACTCTTCCTTTCCCATCTTAAGATTCTCCTTAGTCGGCACTTTCCCTTTCAGAAGCATCTTGAGCATCTTTTCTTTCTTTTCCATATTTATCAGCTACTCAATCATCCTGCATGAAGAATGAAATATTCCTTTCTTGCCATCAGCAAATGCAGGAAGCAAAGAATAATCTTCCCGAGGAATCACACTTGTAACGCACCAAGCCGGGATCATCGAGATAACCCTCCTGCAAATAGTATAGCATACTGCTTCTTCGCTCCTGCCCTTGACTAACTGGAGGCGCAGACAACAACATAAAGAAGCTTAGGAGATCGTATGGATATCAAACCATTTAAAGTTGAAGAGTGGATGAACGCTTATGAGACAGGCGCACGCTACAACATAGCAGAGACCTGCGTTGACTCCGTATCGCTTGATGAGCTTTTTGAGCTGACTGGAGAGGATAAGGATGAGTTTCTGTCATCATTCTCATCCCGTCGTCTCACTTATGGGGATATCCTCGGATCAAGCGATCTTAAGAAAGGGATTGCAAAGCTTTATAGGACAATGAATGAGAGCGGGATAGTCCCAACGCATGGAGCCGCAGGTGCGAACCATCATGTTTTTATATCCCTCATATCAAAAGGCGACCATGTAGTAAGCATAATGCCGACATATCAGCAGCTCTATTCAATACCAGAATCGATAGGTGCTGATGTTTCCATAATGCATCTCAGACAGGAGAATGACTATCTTCCTGATCTGAATGAGCTTGAGTCATTGGTCAGGAAAGATACAAAGCTTATATGCATAAACAATCCCAATAATCCCACAGGGGCGCTTATGCCGGAGGAACTTCTCCTGAAGATCATAGAAATAGCCAGAAGCGTTGGGGCATATATACTGTCAGATGAGGTTTACCGCCATCTCACGCAAAGCGATATCTGGTGCGAATCAGTTGCAGATCTCTATGAGAAAGGGATATCCGTTGGCAGCATGTCAAAGGTATTCTCACTTGCCGGGCTCAGAATGGGGTGGATTGCAACACATGACAGGAACGCCCTTGAAGCTTTCATATCGCACCGCGATTATGACCTTATAAGCTGTGGCATGTTCGATGATGCTGTTGCCTCGATTGCGCTCAGGCATAGCGATAGGATGCTGGAGAGGAACCGGGGCATCGTAAGAGGCAATCTGAGGATTCTTGATGATTGGATCAAAGAGCACAGGCATTTTTATTATACGAAGCCACAAGCTGGAACCACGGCCTTGGTCTACTATGATTTTGACATGCCATCCTATGAGTTCTGCAAAAGGCTTTATGACGAAACAGGAGCATTCGTCACACCTGGAGCATGCTTCGAGGAAGAGCATTCGATGAGAATAGGATATGCGAGCGATACAGAGACTCTCATAAAAGGACTTGAGGCAATCGCGGACTTTGCAGCGAGGCTGGAAAAGTGAACATAGTCGTAATAGATAGCCAAGGTGGAGGAATCGGAAGACAGGTTGTCGCTTCTTTGAAGTCTGCCTTCCCTGATATCAGAATAACCGCAATCGGCACCAATGTGCAGGCAACCTCTGCAATGCTCAAGGCAGGAGCGGATCAAGGCGCTACGGGAGAGAATCCAGTGATTGTCGCATGCCGCAGTGCAGATGTAATAATAGGGCCGATCGGCATTGTCATAGCTGATTCGATGGTCGGGGAAATCTCACCTGCCATGGCAAAAGCCATCGGACAGAGCAGAGCAAAGCGCATTCTCATACCTATCAACCACTGTGACAACATAGTTGTCGGCGTAAACGATCTGAGCCTATCGCGTCTGATACATGAAGTCATAGAACGCATAAGAGGGATTGTGGAATAATATTGACATCGCTTTTCCAGCTATGTAAATTCTCTCTGTAGATTCTGCATGAAGCAGGTCATGAAAGCCGTAGCTTTCAGGAACTAGAAGTCACAGCACGATCAGCTTTTCCGAAGAAGGCATAATGATATGTGCTCATATAAGGCCTGTTTCATGAGAAAATTGCTTTTATCATGCATTCTTATCTCCTTATCCCTATCTGCAATCTCCGCAAGAGTGGTCACAGATGTATGGAACAGGGATGTTGAGATACCAGAGAAAGTCAAAAGAATAGCCGCGCTTGGTTCTATGGGACCAAGGATGGCCGCATACCTCGATGCTGTTGATATGCTCGTAGGAGCTGAGGACAGCGACATAAAGACCGAATCCGTACGCTATGACTACAGCCCGGTATATCATGACGAGATGAAGGATCTTCCATCTGTCGGAAGAGGCGGTGGAAGCGGAGAGAACAACGCATACGCTGAAGAGCTTATAATCCTGCAGCCAGATGTCATACTGGCAGGATTTGACCGAGAGGCATGCGAAGAGCTTGAAAGGCAGACAGGTATTCCGGTCGTCAGCATCAGATACCGTACACAAGGCTTCATCGATGATGGCTTCTATCGTTCTCTTCGCATATTCGCAGATGTAATCGGGAAGGAAGAGAGATGCGAGGAAATACTCTCCTTCATCGATAGCTGCAAGGAAGATCTCTCGAGAAGAACAAGCGGAATCCCTGAGGGCGAAAAGCTAAGAGCCTATACCGGGGCTGTCACATTCAACGGTCGTCATGGCTTTGCTTTCACATATGTCAACTTCCCTGCATTCGATGCAATCGGAGCAGTGAACGTTGCTGATGGGATGATAGGATCACAGACGGGACAAGCTGCAGAGAATGCAAGACGCACAGGTACTGCCTATATAGGAAATGATGGCTTTGAAGTAGATCCGGAGATGATTCTCGAATGGAATCCTGATGTGATATTCCTCGATCCAGGCAATATGGATCTTGTGAACAGCGAATACATGGCAAATCCATCATACTTCCAGTCCCTGAGAGCTATCAGAAACGGTGATGTATATACTATGCCTTCAACTAATTCAGCAGGTCCTAATATCACATACCTGCTGATCAACGCATATTACGCTGGAATTGTCCTTTTCCCTGAACAGTTCGCAGATATTGACCTGCGTGCAAAAGCAGGGGAAATCATGACTGTCATGCTTGGAGAGGATTTCTTTGACGAGATGGAGAGCGGCGGATTGTACTATGGGAGAATAACGCTTGGTGAATGAGGCCTATACAGCATACATCTGGCACAAGCGTATAGTCGTTATGGCAATGGCAGCAATCGCCATAATTGCTGCAGTGCTGTCGCTGACAGTCGGTTCTGCTTCGCTTTCCATACCCGATGTAGTCTCTGCGCTTCTTGGAAGAGCTGAGACGAGAGTGGAAACAATCGTCTGGAATGTGAGGATGCCCCGCATAGCTGCAGCTATAGCTGTCGGGGCTGCACTGTCTTTAAGCGGATGCATGATGCAATGCACTTTGCAGAATCCCCTAGCCTCATCTTCCACGCTCGGAGTATCGCAAGGGGCTTCATTCGGAGCAGCACTGGCAATCATCCTGCTAGGCTCCGGAACGCTCGATGCATCCGAGCCATATATAGTCACGCTAGTTGCCTTCATCTGCGGTATGGCTACTACTATTGCAATACTCATGCTCTCAAGGCTACGTTCATCAACACCATCTGCAATAGTACTCTCCGGCGTTGCGATAAGCTCATTATTCAGCGGTGCGACAACCCTGATCCAGTATTTTGCTGATGATGAGATGGTTTCATCAATAGTCTACTGGACATTCGGCAACCTTGGACGCGCCACATGGAACGAAATAGCAATCATATCCACACTGGCAGTATTCGCGCTTGTGTTCTTCATCGCAAACAGATGGAACTATAATGCAATCGGGAGCGGCAGCAATACAGCAAAAAGCCTTGGGGTGAATGTAGAGCTGCTTGTTCCGGCAACGCTTGCGCTCAGCGCTTTGATAACCTCTTCATCTGTCGCATTCACAGGCTGCATAAACTTCATAGGTCTTATCGCACCACATGCGGCAAGAAGATTCGTTGGCAATGACTATAGGTTCCTGATTCCAGCATCTGCACTCACAGGCTCAGTACTGCTTCTGATCACTGATATAGCGTGCAGGACCGTGATCGCGCCGATAGTCCTTCCCGTCGGAGCGCTCACATCATTCATGGGGGCTCCCCTCTTTCTCTATCTTATCCTCAAGGAAAGGGGGAGAAGATGATAGAACTCAAGGACATATCATTCTCCTATGGTGATGAGAATACGCTGAAGGATATTTCCCTGAAAGCTGAAAACGGTGATGTTGTCGCAATACTCGGGAACAATGGAGAGGGGAAAAGCACGCTGATATCCTGCATAAACGGAATACGGAAACCCAAAAGCGGGGAAGTGCTTATTGACGGCAAGGCCGCAGATAAGATGCGGCGCAGAGAGCTGGCAAAGCTTATAGCGTATGTGCCGCAGAAAAGCGATGATTGCGATATTACGGTATTTGACAGCATCCTGCTTGGAAGAAAGCCTTATATACGATGGAACATCACAGAAGATGACACAGCAATATGCCAGGCTGTGATCAATCGGCTTGGACTTGAAAAGCTTGCACTGCGAAGCATTTCAGAGCTATCAGGAGGAGAGGCACAGAAAGCAATGCTTGCAAGAGCGCTTGTGCAGGAGCCGAAAGTCATGCTTCTTGATGAACCGACAAGCAGCCTCGATCCTCGCAGCCAGCATGAAGTGATGTCGCTTGTAAGGGGAATCGCAAAAGAGAAAGGCATAGCAGTGCTTGTCGTCCTTCACGACATAAACCTCGCACTGCGCTTTGCAGACAAGCTTTTCCTGATGAAAGATGGCAGAGGACGCATCTTCACTGTCAATGGAATCGATGCGGAAACAATCAAAGCTGTCTACGGAATCGATGTGGATATAGCAAAGATCGGTGAGAGACGCTTTGTGATGATAAAGGATTGATATGGACGTAAACAAAGAATGGCAGAAATGCATAGACTTCCACGGACATGAATGCAAAGGCCTTCTCATTGGCTTTCTTGCATCCATCTATGCTTCAGAGATCCTGGGCCTCACAAGGGAAAAGGACGAGGAGAATGTATGCATAAGTGAATGCGATGCATGCCCTGTGGATGCGATACAGGTGATGCTTGGATGCACGCTTGGCCGGGGCAATCTTCTTTTCCATATGACAGGAAAGACTGCATTCTCTTTCTACAGCCGCAAGACAGGTCGTTCTGTACGCTTGGTACTGAAGGATGGTGTTCCTGACTTCGTTGACGATATGGCAGAATACTGTGCATCATACCCTCCTTCAGCCCTATTCGAGGCAAAGGATGCAAAGATTTCCGTTCCAGAACGTGCCAGGATATTCCGTTCATATATCTGCGATGAATGCGGAGAGAAAGCGGGAGACATGTGGATGCGCATGCAAGACGGAAAAAGGCTTTGCCTTGACTGCGCGGCCAAGTATGATAGATTCAGGGTTTAGCGAAATGACGATAGAGGATTTCTTCAGGGAAAACAGAAAAGCAGCAATAGCTTTCTCAGGCGGTGTTGACTCAGCATATCTTCTCTATGAAGCGATGAAGAACGAGGCTGATGTTACAGCTTACTATGTCCAAAGCCCTTTCCAGCCTCTCTTCGAAAGAGAAGATGCCGAGCGGCTGGCAGGAAAGCTTAACGCGAAGATGAAGGTAATCAACAAGGATGTACTGGAAGTGCCGGAAATTGCCTCAAACCCGAAGGACAGATGCTATCATTGCAAACGCTGCATAATGGAGGCAATACAGGAAGAGGCCATGAAAGATGGCTATATGGCAATACTTGATGGCACGAATGCAAGCGATGATACAGCAGACAGACCAGGGACGAAAGCGCTTGGAGAACTTGGAGTGCTTTCCCCTCTCAGAGCATGCGGACTGACAAAGGCTGAAATCAGGAAGAGATCCAGGGCGGCGGGGCTCTTTACATGGGACAAGGCAGCATATGCCTGTCTTGCGACAAGGATTCCCACAGGAGAAGCAATAACCGAGGAAAAGCTTGAGAGGACTGAAAATGCCGAGAACTTCATGTACTCACTTGGCTTCAGGGATTTCAGGGTGCGCCTTTTCGATGACAGCGCCCGCATCCAGATCAGGGAGTGCGACATACCGCTGCTGATTGAGAACAGGGAAAGGATACTCAAAGCTCTCAAAGAGTCCTATAAAGCCGTATTATTTGATCTGGAGGTACGCGATGAGTGATATAAAAAAGCTTCTGGAAGATGTAAAGAATGGGTCTGTATCAATAGATGAGGCCCTCCTGAGCCTGAAGAAGAAACCATTTGAGGATATAGGATTTGCAAAGGTAGACCTCCACAGGAAGATAAGGCAGGGAGAAGCTGAGGTCATCTATGGCGGAGGCAAGAGCGCTGAGCAGATTGCAGCAATACTTGCAACGATGAAAAGCAATGGTGAGGGATGCATCATCATAACAAGGCTCTCAGAGGAATCTGCAAAGATTGTTTCAGCATCACAGCCTATAACCTACTACAAGGAAGCAAGAATCGGCATCTCTGGCACAATGCCCAATCCTGATGGAATCGGAAGGATAGTTGTCGCTACAGGCGGTACAAGCGATATTGCGGTAGCAGAGGAAGCAGCCATCACAGCTGAGGCTATGGGGAATGAAGTCATAAGGCTGTACGATGTTGGCGTTGCAGGACTGCACAGGACACTCAGCCACTTGGATGAGATCATGGAAGCCACAGTAGTCATAGCAATAGCAGGAATGGAGGGAGCCCTTGCGAGCGTGCTGGGGGGACTTACGGATGCCCCTGTCATCGCAGTACCGACAAGCGTCGGATACGGTGCGGCATTCGGAGGCCTTGCCGCGCTTCTTTCAATGCTCAACTCATGCGCAAGCGGAGTATCTGTCGTGAATATAGACAACGGCTTCGGTGCAGGATATCTGGCCAGCATGATAAACCACATACATAGCAAGGAGGACAGGAAATGAGGACACTTTATATAGATTGCGGCATGGGAGCTGCTGGGGATATGCTCACTGCAGCCCTCCTGGAGCTCATCCCGGATCAGGATGGATTCATCGCGGAATTCAATTCGTTGGGACTTCCTGGCATAAAGATGGTGAAAGAGCCCTCAATAAAATGCGGGATTGCCGGCACGCATGTCTCAATGCTGATAAATGGCGAGGAGGAAGGCGAAGAACATCATCACCATGAACATGAACACGGCCACGGACATGAGCATCATCACCATAGCGGCCTTCATGATATAGAGCATATAGTCAAAGATCATCTGCGGCTGGATGATAAGATCAAGGATGATATCCTATCGGTATTCACGCTTATTGCAGAGGCAGAAAGCAGTGTCCATGGCGAAAGCATAGAGAACATACATTTCCATGAAGTCGGTACTATGGATGCTGTAGCGGATATCACAGCGGTATCGATGCTGATTGATAAGATAGGACCTGATGAAATCATAGTCTCACCTATCAGGACAGGTTTTGGGAAGGTACGCTGCGCCCATGGCATTCTTCCAGTACCTGCTCCGGCAACTGAATACATACTCAGAGGAATGCCGATCTATGCAGGGAACATCGAAGGAGAGCTATGCACACCGACAGGTGCTGCGCTCCTGAAGCACTTCGCATCATCTTTCAGCCAGATGCCTCTGATGAGAATAGAGGCTATCGGATACGGCATGGGAAAGAAGGATTTTGAGGCTGCAAACTGCGTGAGGACAGCAATCGGAGAGCGCGAAGGATCCACAGATACGGTAATCACTCTTGAGTGCAATGTTGATGATATGACAGGAGAAGAGATTGGTTTTGCAAGCGAACGTCTCTTCGCCCTTGGTGCAAAGGATGTCTATACAGTGCCAATCGGAATGAAGAAATCAAGGCCTGGAGTGATGATCTCCGTAATATGCCAGAAGAAGGATATGGAGACGCTCGTCAGAGCACTGTTCCGCTATACGACGACGATAGGAATCAGGAAAAGGGAGTGTGAAAGATTCATACTGGACAGAGAAGAGTCAGAAACCCAGTCTGAATATGGCCCTGTCCGCGTAAAGAGATCATCTGGGTATGGAACAGTACGGGTAAAGGCTGAATATGATGATCTTGAGAGAATCGCGAAAGAACACGGTATTACGCTGCGCGATATCGAGAATATAATAAAGCTATGAGAAAGACACTGCTATCTATAGTCATATTTGCTATCACAGCTTCGCTCTACGCAGCATCGACGATGGCCTCTGTCGGTCTGACAGGAGGATATTCAGATGCGGATGACGGTTACGGTTTCATAGGTTTCAATACAACAGCACAGTATCTTGCCGATGTCTCAAACAAAGCCGGCATCGGCCTTGGCACGCATATAGATCTGGGATTTGGACTGAAGCAAGGTGCTGCGATTGCATTCGGCATCGTGATCGGGCCGGCATTCGAAGTACGCATAACTCCTTCCCAGACAATCAACCTCACAATAGGACCTGGTGTTGTGCTTGAAGCAGGGAGAGGCTATTCATCGTTCGGATTCGGTCCAGCTATCGATGCACTCTACACATTCTATTTCGATAACAACAGAACTCTTGGAGTATCTGTCGGAGGGACATTCTATCCAGAGCTCATCATAGATGATGAATCAAGGCCGGAAGCCTCGTTCGGATTCTCTGCCCAAGGCTATGTCGGCATGACCTGGAGAATAAGAGGCTATGCCGAAGATCCTATAGACCTTGATCCGCTTGGATATATAATCCTGAGACAATAGTCACTCCTCTTCAGGAAAGAAGATCCTTGCGCTCTGCTCCCTTATGGCCTTGAAACGATAGTCTATGGGGATCATGGCCCAGCTCTTTGTACGCTTGAACACAATTCCTGCATCTGTGAACTCTACGGAATAGAACCCCTGCCCGATCCGTGGGTTATCATAGCACTGGAACGCGTTCGCAACATATATTATCTTGTGCTCACCCTTTCTGAGGACAAAGTTCCTGGAGCCTTTCGGTCCGGAATTGAATCCGCATGTCAGAGCCATGATCTGCGGACATGCGCCATCAAACAGCGCCCATGGAGCATCCATCCGCCCAAGATAGTTTTCCGTAAGATCGACATTCGGGAATATATATTCATCATCGTTTTCCTGCACATGCGGCGTAATCATGAAGTACAGGAGCTGGCTCCGTGGATTATTCACAGCAACCCATGAAATCCTGTCCTTGTCATTCGCCTTGCCTATGAAATAATCATATGTACCTGTCGGAGGTGGGATGAAACCAGCATCAGCGCTGCCGCCGCGGAGAAGCGGTGCATGCTTGAGTTCCTCGAAGACAACGCCTGGCTTGAATCTTGTCACACCTGATTCCCGCCGTGCCATTGCGTATGCCGTATAGTAGCGAGCGTTGCTTGTTATCATAGTGGATGTCTCGATTGCTGGATAGGAGAGCATAGAATGCCATGAAGCAAATCCCTCGATATCATCACCCCCCGTATTCTCTATATAGATTGCAGTATAGAGCACAGGATGGCCAGGAAGGATCATATCAACCCTCTTTATGTGATATCTATTGCCCTCTGCCCTGCTCTTCATCTCAGAGGCTCTCCATACCCCGCCATGTCTTTCCTCAGTTCCATAGCGTCTGACCATCCAGTATGTGTTGCTCGTTGTTATCATGTCCTCTGAATTGGAAGGGAATGTGAAATACGCACCTCCTGCCTGATACAGACTCTCTCTCCCCTGCCACCATTCATTGTTCTCATCAGATGCAACGCCAGCCCCTGTTCCCCGGAAATAAGGCAATGCAAGCGCATTTATCCTCGCCCCTGAAAGCGCCCTGGATGTCAGCTCCAGAACAACATCACCCTGGTCTTCTATAATCGCAGAGAATATGTCATTTGACATATATGTTGCATAACGCCCTTCCCATAGAGCAAGTCGTCTTACATCCACTGTGGCAAAATCCTCCCGTATGCTTTAGGATTATAGCAGATTTGAGGCGTTTATATGATTGAAAAGATAGCAGAGAATACATTTCATCTCTCAACTGATAATACAAGCTATGTGATACACATAACAGAGACTGGACATGCAGAGCATATCTACTACGGCAGGAAACTCAGGAATCCAGGCTTGTCTCTGACAGCGCTTCGCGAAAAACGCTATATTCTCTCCAAGGATGCTGTTGCTGTACAGGATGATTCTGAAGCGATAGATCTGAACAATACGCTTCTCGAGTTCTCGACAGAGGGAAAGGGAGATTACCGAACCCCGCTTTTCTCAGCTTCATGGAACGCCCATGAGGAAAGGACGATAGATGCAAGATTCAGGGAAGCGAAGATAAGCCAAGGTGTCAAGGCAACGCTTTCATCACTTCCGATCTCAAAGAACAAAAGAGGAGATGCAGAGACTCTTGAGCTTATATTCGATGACAGGAAAAGCGGAATAAGACTGAGCTTGATCTATACTGTATTCCCTTCCTTGGATGCAATCACAAGGCGCACTAGTGCAGAGAACAGAGGCGTTGACGATGTCCTGATCCGTTCAGCGCTCTCATCCCAGCTTGATTTCCGTTCATCTTCAATGAGCGTAATAACGCTTACCGGTGCATGGCTCAGAGAGGCTGAGCTTGAGGAAAGACATATTGAAAGAGGAACATTGATATCAGAAAGCAGACGTGGGATATCATCGGCAGAGGCAAATCCCGCATTTGTGCTCAGGACAGAAAGAGGCGAATGCTATATCTGCAATCTCCTGTATTCCGGTTCCCATAGGGCATCATTCTCTCTGACAGAGAATGGGATAACCCATGTTGTATGGGGAATAAACCCAGACACATTCTCCTGGCATCTTCCAAAGGGAGCACGTTTTGAAAGCCCTGAAGCTGTGATGATATACAGCGAGAGCGGCATGGATGAAGCATCAGAGCGGATGCACACGTTCATCCGTACGGCAATATGCAGAGGTGAATGGTCAGAGCGTATGAGGCCGCTGATGCTCAATACCTGGGAAAGCGTCTACTACAATGCAAGCGAAGACAGGATAATGGAAATGGCAAAGGGCGCAAAGGAGATCGGGCTTGAGGGCGTGATAGTCGGCGACGGCTGGTTTGGAGCGCGCAGAAGCGAAAGGACAAGCCTCGGAGACTGGTATGTGAACACAATGAAATTCCCATCAGGCCTTTTCAATCTCGCACAGGGCATACATCGCATGGGGCTTCTGTTCGGTCTCTGGTTTGAGCCGGAATGCGTTTCCGAAAAGAGTGAGCTATATAAAGCGCATCCCGATTGGATAATAGGCAGAAGCGCAGAGGAGAATGCAGGCAGAAGCGGAAAGGAAATACTCAATCTCACGCTTCCCGATGTGCAGAATTGGATAATCGAAACACTCTCAGACACGATAGACCGCTGCCGTGTTGATTATATCATCTGGGACATGACCCGTTCTTTCTCTGATATCTTCAGCTACTCTGACAGCTGGGACGGCGGTGAATTCATGCATAAATACATCCTTGGCTTATATACAGTGCTTGGAGCCCTTGGACATCGCTTTCCATCGCTTTATATAAGCACGGCAGCAGCTGGCGGTGCCCGCTTTGATCTTGGGATGCTCTCCTTCTCAACATCATCGCTGCCTAGCTGTGACTCAGATCCGATGAACAGGCAGGAGATGCTTGGGAATCTATCCATCTTCTATCCGCTTTCTGCGATAGAGACTACTGTCTCCCCTTCGCCCAATGCCATAACAAGGCGCATTGTCGACAGGGATACAAGATTCAACGCAGCAGCATTCGGTGTCCTTTCATACGCAATAGACACAGCAGAGCTTTCAAGGGCTGAGAAGACAGCGTTCAAGACGCAGATTGAGTTCTATAAAGGCTATCGCATGATATTCCAGTTCGGCCGATTCCGCGTCCAGGAAAACGGCAACAGGGTAATATGGAGCGTATCAAGCAAGGACAGAAGCGTTATACTCATGCTGTATCTCCAGAAAAAGCTCATACCAAACTCACAGGTAGAGAAGCTTTACGTCCTCGATGCGGATGAAAGCTATGACTACAGGATATTCGCCCGCTCCCATATCCTCTCAGGACAGGAGGCGCTTTCATATCCGCAGGAGAGTGAATGCTATACAGTCTCTGGAGATGCAATCAAATGGGGAGGAATAACGCTTGTGGAACAGGTATCCGGCAGCGGATACAGAGAGGGAATGAGAATGCTTGGAGACAACTCTTCCCGTTTATATATAATCAGGAGGATTGAGGATTGAACAATATAGTAATTGCAGGAGCAGGCACATTCGGAACAGCAGTAGCTGAAAGGCTCTGCTGGAACAGCAGCAATAAAGTCACCTTGCATACGATCGAGACAGATGTAGAGAATGAGATCAATGAAAAGCATACAAACAGGAAATACTTCCCTACCCGCTCTCTGAATGCAAACCTCAGCGCCACATCCTCATTCTCTGTATTCAAGGATGCAGATGTCGTGATGCTCGTAATCCCTTCAAAGGCAATTGTCTCATTCTCCGAGGAAATAAGGAAGAACACAGATAAAGAGCCTTTGATCGTGAATCTGGCAAAGGGCATGAGCGACAGCGGGGCATTCATCACTGAGAATATACCATTCAAGCGCACTGCATCGATGAAAGGCCCTTCATTTGCTATCGAGACGATAAACGGATACCCAACCTCATTCACCTTCGGAGGAAAGAGAGAGGATTACAGATTCTTCAGGAATGAAATACTTCCAGGCACCCAGTTCTCACTCGACTACTCTTCAGATGTAAGGGCGGTTGAGCTTATGAGCATCCTGAAGAACATGTATGCCATTGCCATAGGCATTGTATCAGGAAAGTTCAACAGTCCAAACGTAGATTTCCTGGTATATACAAAAGCGGTAAATGAAATGAGGGGGCTGCTGCATATATTCAACTGCGAGGAAGACACGATCTTCCGTTACTGCGGCATAGGGGATCTTGGGCTTACAGCCCTCAATGATCTTTCCAGGAACAGAACACTCGGAATGCTTATAGGAAAAGGTTTCGGCTTTGATCCTGAGACAAAGTCCTCAACCGTAGTCGAAGGGCTGAGGACCATAAAGCTCATAGGCAACATAACAAGGGAAAAAGGCGTTGCTGATGATTTTCCGCTTGTACAGGCACTCTATCGTCTGATATACGAAAGCGACAATCTCAACGATTACACGCTCTCTGTGCTTGGCTGACGAAGGCCAAGCTCCTTGTGCTCTTCAGCGTAGCGGAGGAAGAAGCCTATGGCCATCATCATTATGCCGTTGTCATAGGCCCCTTTGCCCATATCCCGGATAACCTCCTCGACAGGCACTATGACCACATCAATCTCCTCGTTCGCATCAAGAGACTGGGAACCGACCTTCTCAATATCCGTGACAAGGAAGAAGCTCTGCCTGTTTGACATGAAAGCTGAATTAGGGCATACATTCCCAAGCTCAGCAAAATGCCCTTTCATGCCAGTCTCTTCCATAAGTTCACGTTCCGCAGCAGCAATCGCTTCCTCACCTTTCTCAACAAGGCCTGCAGGAAACTCACGTGTTATGCTGTCAGATCCATGACGATATTGCTCTTCCATTACAAAGCATGGTACGCCATCCTTCATAATCCATGGCATAGCAACTATCCAATCAGGACTCTCAATCTCCACAAACGTTCCATGACGCCCATCATGTGCAGTACGCTCAACTGCATTGACTGAGAATATTGCACATTCATAGGCCTTCTTCCTTGAATCAGTTCTCCATTTCAGATTTTCGTTCATTTCTTCCTCGAAGGGCAGTTTGAAGTACAGGATGCACATGCAGAAGGTCTGCATGACGGAGTACCGAGGAATGAGGTATCGCGTGAAGTGGAACAGGCGGTGCCGTTGTTTATCTCATTTGCGATAGCTTTGAGAGCATCAGCCGATGGATGCCCCACCTGATCAACCCACTCCTTTCCGGAGTCCTCTGCTTCCGGAAGTCCCATCTCCATTGGTATTGCACCAAGGAACGGAACATGCATATCCTGGCACATCTTCTTTCCGCCTCCCTTGCCGAAGATAGGGATCTCTTCCTTGCAGTGTGGGCAGATAAGACCTGACATATTCTCGATTACGCCTATTATCGCGACACCAAGCTTGCGCGAGAAGTTAACGCTGCGCCTTGCATCAAGGACAGCAACTTCCTGAGGTGTTGTCACTATGATAGAGCCTGTAAGCTCAGGAATAGACTGGCAGATGGTAAGCTGCTCATCTCCGGTTCCTGGCGGTGTGTCTATGAGAAGATAGTCCAGCTCTCCCCAATCCACGTCAGAGAGAAACTGCCTTATCGCACTGTTCTTGAGAGAACCTCTCCAGATGACAGGAGCATCTGGATCCTCAAGAGCGAAGGACAATGACATTACCTTAAGTCCTTTCCGTGGGGAAACAGGGATGAACGTATGCCCATCCTCGGATGTGAGCTCAGCATCCTTGCAGCCAAACATCACAGCAACATTAGGTCCATGAAGATCTGTATCAAGGACACCTACCGTGCAGCCCATATCAACAAGGGCATTGGCAAGGTTGACCGTCACCGTGGTCTTTCCTACCCCGCCCTTGCCGCTCATAATCATTATCTTGCGTCCGATCTTGTCAAGACGCTCTCTTATGCGTTTATCCTGCTCTGCATATTCATCGATTTCTTTTTCAGCCATTCTACGCCTCGCTGTATTGAATATATCAATGGAAAGAGAAGAATGGAAGAGCGAAAACAGCAATGGCCCCTCTCCCGAAGGGCCATAAGGGAAAATCAATAGCTCAGGCCATAGCCAAACGGATAGAGCGTATCTTCTTCAGGATATCCTGGAAGGTCCGAATCCTGCTTGATGATAGCCTCTATGCTATTCGCAAGTGCAAATGGGAGCTTGCCCTGCGGCTTGAACGCACCTGTGATTATATCCATGAGCGCTGTATCGCTGACACCGAATGTTGCGAAAAGC
>CALXLI010000025.1 GCA_944389155.1 uncultured Spirochaetaceae bacterium
ACATATACAGGGACAAGGACGGAGTCGAGAAGATATTCAATGACATAAAGAATGTCCAGGACTGCAGGAGGCTCTCGGTGCATACCAGACAGGCGATGGATGGGCGCGTGTTCGTCGTCTTCATCGCATCGATCCTTATTGCAGAGATGCGGCAGAGGCTTAAGGGCTGCAAGGACAGGGAGGAGATGACGATGGAGCTTGTGAGGAAAACCCTCGATAAGGTCTCGGTCTCATATGTGAAGAGAGATGGCAAGCGGAAACATGTGCAGCTGTATTCCGATCTCACAGGTAAGCAGACACTTCTTCTATCCTCGTTGTTGAAGGTCAAGCCAGCAGAGGTGGAGAAGACTTTGAAGGAAATCCTAGTTTAGAAATGGGAATTCAAGTTCCATCCTTTCTGTGTCCGATAGCAGCTCCTCAACATATCTTATTGCTCCATCATTGGTCCTGCTCCCAGTCGTTCTTTCAATCCGCTTGTTTATTTTGGTTCATAGATGCGTAAATACCGTATCCGGTTTTTTCGTCCTTCCTGAGCAGCAATGTATAGCGACTTCTGAATCGCATGAGACCTCCCTGCTCATATTTCTTAGAATTAAGCTGTTAAACAATATATAGAAAGTTTTGATTGAATTATGACATTTCGCTCAAAAATAGGATTTTCAATTGGACACTATCTGGTCACCACAAGATGTAGATATACAAAATAATCCTAGGTAATACCTAGGATTACAAGAAAGCGACCGACGGGAATCGAACCCGCATCTTCAGCTTGGAAGGCTGAGGTAATAGCCATTATACCACAGTCGCAAAAGCAACGAGATGAATATAGCTTTTTGAAGGATATATGTCAATCGCTTTTCAGCATAATTCTGAATTTTTAAGGGAAGGATGAACACCTTCCCTTCCAAATGATCATCTTCCGAGGCTTTTCATGAATCTGAGGATATTATCCATAGTCAGCTTCATATCGCTTTCAGCCCTGATTCTTGCCTCTTTGTATGGGACAGCAACCCTGTTGGTTGAGAAGATGCCTGTTACCCCTTCACTGTAAGCAGCCTCTATGTCATCACCGATATCCCCGACAACAGCTATTACAGGGATATTCATCTTCCTTGCCCTGCGTGCAACTCCGATGACGACCTTGCCACGAAGCGACTGCGTGTCTATCTTTCCTTCGCCTGTGAAGATGTAATCTGCATCCTTTGCAAGGCTATCAAAGCCTGTTGTCTCCAATACCGCATCTATACCCATCTGCATACGGGCAGAGAAGAACGATTTCATTCCCCCTCCCATACCTCCTGCCGCTCCGCTTCCTGGGATGCTCTGCAGGTCAATGCCAAGCTGTGATTCTATCACAGAAGCAAGATGAGCCATCTTACCGTCAAGATCCTTGACCATTGCCTCATCAGCACCCTTCTGAGGGCCGAATACCGCAGCAGCTCCGGTCGGGCCATAGAATGGATTGTCGATATCGCACATAGCCGTGATAGGAAGAGCCTTGACAGCATCATCCATCTTTGAAAGATCGATGGATGCAATCTTATCAAGCGTGCCGCCGACAGGAACGAACGAATTGCCGTTCTCATCCTTGAATAGAGCACCGCATGCCGCTGCAGCACCGCATCCAGCATCATTGGTAGCACTGCCGCCGAGTCCTATCACAAGACGCTTGGCACCATTCCTGGCCGCAGCCAGTATAAGTTCTCCGACTCCATATGTCGTTGTCTTTGAAGGGTCCTTCCTGTCCCCTACCTGTGGAAGCCCAGCTGAAGCAGCCATCTCTATGACAGCAGTACCATCTGGAAGCATGCCATAGAAGCTCTCCACTTCCTCATTCCATGGGCCTCTTGTCCTGACATGGACCTTCTCTCCGCCCAAGGCCGTAAGGAATGCATCAACGCTTCCCTCTCCTCCATCTGCAACTGGTATTGAGACTATCTCACACTCTGGATTGTGGAAAAGGATACGCTCCTTCATTATCGAGATGATCTGGGCACTGGACATTGTCCCCTTGAATGAATCAGGTATCAATATGGCTTTTTTCATATATCTCTCCTTGTCATCAATACAGCCCCAGCAATCAAGCTGAGGCTGCTCTATCCTATTCTATCACACAAGGAACAGGGAAAGAATCCAGACGAATATCATGCCAGTGACGCCCATGATGCCTGTCATCGCAGACTGTGTCTTGTAGCCATCTTCCATCTCTATATGGCCGAACTTTGTCACGACCCAGAAATATGAGTCATTTGCGTGCGATACAGTCATAGCGCCTGCTGCGATAGCCATGACAGTAAGCGTGCCAGCCATAGGTGTTGTCAGGCCAAGAAGGCTCATCATCGATGATGGATCTGTGATCATTCCCATGATGCCAGCTGTCGTCGTAAGGGCAACAGTAGAAGAGCCCTGTGCTGTCTTGAGGATTGCAGAGACGATGAACGGGAAGAATATTCCGATCCTTGCAAGCACCGCTGCATGTTCCTGCATATAACCGACAAAACCTGCTTCTGAGATGACTCTTCCAAGAACTCCGCCCGCTGCTGTGATGAAAAGGATCGGGCCAACAGTCTTGAGTGTCTCATCGACTATTGAATAGAAATCCTTCATCTGGTGGCGCTGCGCAAGCAGGATAACGCCGAAGACAGTTCCGATTGCAAGAGCAATGATAGGAGTTCCGATGAATGTGCAGAGCGTTGCAAAGGCTCCTGTCCAGCCAGCCATTGACGAAATCGAGCCAAGGGCCATTGCGATGATAGGAATGATGATCGGAGCAAGTGCCATGAAACCACCAGGAAGCTTTCCAAAGCTCTTGAGAAGCTGCTCATACTCTTCCTGGCTGACTTCGTTCTTGTCTTCCTCTGTCCTGACTCTCTTTCCAATATAGTTCGCATAGAAATGCGCAGCAATAAGACAAGGAATGGAAACAAGAGCGCCTATGCCCATTACCAGAAGCAGATGATCGCCTACACCAAGGGAACTTGCCGCTGCGATCGGGCCCGGTGTTGGAGGGATGAAAACGTGAGAGGTGTAAAGACCTGCTGAAAGCGCTATCGTAAGTGCAACAGATGAGTATCCAGTCCTCTTCTGAAGCGCGCTTCTTATCGGATCGAGGATGACAAATCCCGAATCACAGAATACAGGTATTGAAACAACCCAGCCCATAAGCTCAACTGCGATATCAGGATGCTTCTTTCCAACAAGCTTGACAACCATCTCTGCAAGCTTCAGAGCGCCACCTGTCTTCTCAAGCATCGTTCCGATGAGAGCTCCAAGTATTATGACTATACCGATTGAGCTGAATGTTCCTGAGAACCCTGCACCGATCATTCCCGGTATGCTTGTCAGCGGGATACCGACAACGATTGCAAGCAAGAGCGAAATGCCCATGAGAGCAATGAACGGATGCAGCTTGAACTTGCTGATTGCAACTATCATCACGACAATGGCGATGATAAATGAGATAATCAGACCGATTCCTGACATTTTCATGCCTCCTTTTGCAAAAAGGATATTTCAACAGAATCCAAACTTCAACAAAAAAAAACATTGAAACCAAAATCATATATTTTTCAGATGCGCCCTTTTCCTTTCAAACCTGAATACTTATACTCTCTGCGTATGGATATCCTTCTTGAGCGTTATGCTGAACTTGTAGTCAAAAGCGCATTGAAGCTTGCAAAGGGCGATGTGCTTTCAATCAATACGGAAGAGGAAAACTCTGAGCTTGCGCATTATATCGCGAAACTCGCAAAGGGAATCACAGGCAACGGAAGCTATATACAGAACATAGAGAATGGCAAGGTAACGGAAACAGAGGAGGCAGAGAGCGAGTACCCTATCGATCTCAGGCCAAGCGCGCTTCTTTACCTTCCAGTATACAGGGCATTCGGAAAAGCTGAGGACGGAAAGCTCTTCACCGCTCCGGAGCTTCAGGCATTCAGGCATCTTTCAGAGCCGCTTGACAATCCAGACCCGTCAATTCCTTTCGTCACGGCTCCAGTTCCATCCGCAGCATGGGGCGAGACCATAGAAGAGGACGGAGGAATAGCGGAAGCTGCAGCGCTGCTTTCAGACCTTCTTTCACTTTCAGAGGATTCATATCTTGCAGAACGTGAAGAGATGGAAGATGTGCTTATATACGAAAGGGACAGGCTCAACGGCAGGGAATTCGTGTCATGCAGGATATCCGATGAGGAAGGTACTGACATAGAGTTCTCTTTCCTCCCTGGATCTGCCTTCGCTACAGGTGTGCTGACACTTTCATCCGGCAGACGATTCGTACCTACTGTCTATGCCTCTGACATCTTCCGCGCCATCGATCCGCAATCAGCAGAAGGATATTTTACGATCACACATCCCATAATGGTTTTCGGACACATTATAAGGCACCTGTCATGCAAGGTTGAAAAAGGCCGTATAACGGACTTCACCACCGATGAGGAATCAGGAAGGATATTCTCTCTCTTCCTGCAGCAGGAAGAGAATGCAGGAAGGATCTCAGAGCTTATCATTGCAGAGGAAGGCACAACAGCCTCCAATACAGATATCTTCGCACTTCCTGAATGGGATAGGATGAGATCCACAGCACTTGCAATCGGAGGCCCCAGACCTGAAAGCCTCAGAAGCGATGAGGCAAGGAGGGGCGCAAACGACAGCCTGCTGAGCATCACTCTCCCCATCGGCTCTGACACGACAACGATAACAGCAAAACGCGCTGATGGTGATGAGGAAATGATAATGGAAGATGGTTTCCTGAAGGAAGAATGATCAGAGATTCAGGTCAGAGAGAAGCTTCAGGCCTTTCAGCGTATGGAGGGAATCAACAGCATCAAGACGGGGAATCAAGCCAGAGATTGTCTGCGACAGCCCTCCTGTTGCTATAACATACAGGCTCTCCCCTATCTCCTTCTCCGTATGGGCAATCAGAGACTCAACAAGCCCTGCATAGCCAAGCATTATCCCGCCTCTTATCGATTCCTGGGAATCCCTTCCCATGACCTTGTCCGTGATCTTAAGCTCAACCTGCGGGAGCTGGGCGGTGTTTCCAAAGAGCGCATTGACAGCTGTTACCAGACCTGGAGCTATTGAACAGCCAAGGACCTCTCCCCTTGCATTCACAGCAGAAAGCGTCAGGGCTGTACCGAAATCCACAACCATCACGGCAGAATCCTTCCTCACATGGTGGGCGTAGGAAAGATTGCAGAGGATATCAGAACCAAGCTCAGGCGGAATCGAAGAGCGGACAAGCCCGGTGTTTATATCATGCGTGACTATGAGCGGATTGAGATGGAAGAGACGCTGCAGGTTCTTCTCGACTGACCTTGTAAGATTAGGGACAACCGATGAGATAATGGCCCTGTCAACATCTGAGCTTTTTATGCCGCTCTCGCGGAAAAGCGCATTGAAAACAACAAAATACTCATCGCTGGTCTTCCGGGCATCTGTATATACCCGGAAAGACTGGACGAACTGGTCGCCATCAAATATGGCCAGTACTATATTCGTATTGCCTATATCCGCAGCAACAAGCATCAGATCAGTACCACCTGCTTTGTATTCTTATAAGCCTTGGCGCGCTGGGCGTTTATCGACTCATCATTGATATAATCCTCGAAGCTCATGAGCTTGTCGATGATTCCATCAGGAGTGAACTCTATGATCCTGTTCGCTATTGAATCCACAAACTGATGGTCATGGGAATTGAATAGGACAACTCCCTTGAAATCAATGATTCCGTTGTTCAGAGCCTGTATGGACTCAAGGTCAAGGTGAGATGTAGGTTCATCGAAGATCATGCAGTTAGCACCCTGGAGCATCATCTTTGCAAGAACTACCCTTACACGCTCTCCTCCAGAAAGGACATTGCAAGGCTTGAGAGCCTCATCGCCTGTGAAGAGCATCCTTCCAAGGAATGAGCGGACATATGTATCATCATCCTCTGTAGAGAACTGCTGGAGATAATCAGCAATCGACTCATTATCCTTGAACATACCGCTGTTATCCTTAGGAAAGTATGAAAGGGATGTTGTCACGCCCCATGTATAAGACCCTTCATCAGGTTCCATCTCCCCTGCGATTATCTGGAAGAGCACGGTCTTCGCAAAATGATTAGGACCTACAAAGGCAACCTTATCGCCAGGATTGATGGTAAGCGAGAGATTATCAAGGATCTTCTCACCTTCAATTGTCTTTGAGAGGTTCTTGATCTCAAGCACGTTCTTTCCGATTTCCCTGTTTGGCTTGAATGCAACATACGGGAATCTTCTTGAGGATGGCTTGATATCATCAATGGTCAGCTTATCGATGAGCTTCTTGCGGCTTGTTGCCTGCTTCGCCTTAGCCACGTTTGAAGAGAAGCGCTGGATGAACTCCTTGAGCTCAGCGATCTTCTCCTCCCTTCTCTTCTTCTCATCCTTGAGCTGCTTTGCCGCAAGCTGCGAAGACATATACCAGAAATCATAGTTTCCGACATACAGCTGGATCTTGCCGTAATCGATATCGCAGATGTGCGTGCAGACAGTGTTCAGGAAGTGCCTATCGTGGGAGACAACAATAACCGTATTGCTGAAATCTTCCAGATAGTCCTCAAGCCAATGTATTGATTCAAGATCAAGGTGGTTTGTAGGCTCGTCAAGGAGGAGGATATCAGGATTGCCGAAAAGCGCCTGGGCAAGGAGGACACGAACCTTGAGATTATCCTCGATCTCTGACATCTTCTTCTCGTGCATATCCTGCGTTATCCCAAGCCCATCGAGCATCTGGCCAGCATTCGCTTCAGCTTCCCAGCCGCCAAGCTCGGCAAACTCGCCCTCAAGCTCAGCAGCCCTTATGCCATCCTCCTCTGAGAAATCAGCCTTGGAGTATATCTGGTCACGCTCCTGCATCACATCATAGAGCTTCTGATGGCCCATGATCACAGTATCTATTACCCTGTAGTCATTGAACGCGAAGTGATCCTGCCTGAGGACAGCCATCCTTTCTCCTGGAGTTACGATGACCTCTCCCGTATCCGGCTCCAGCTCTCCTGAGAGAATCTTCAGGAACGTGGACTTGCCTGCCCCGTTTGCACCGATTATCCCATAACAGTTGCCTGGCGTGAATTTGATATTCACTTCCTTGAAGAGCACCTGGGTTCCATATGAAAGTGAAATATTAGAAGCTGTAATCATTACCTTTCCTTAATTCCTGTATTAAAATGAAATAATATCAGGTCAAATAGACCAAAGGCACTTTACATGATAATCGCAGACAAGTCAATGACAGTGTGATCAGAGGTTATCCGCAAAACCCATGAGCTGGATAGTCTGCTTCATAAGCCTCACAAGATCCAGATCGACAGCAGAACCATCAACAGCAAGCTTAGGGACAAGGCACATTGTAATCGGATCTGTCTGGCTCAGGCTTGGGTTATCAGAGGCAAGAGCGAAGAAGCCGATATAATCAAGTATATCGAGCATGTTCTCACGCTCCAGAAAATCTACGGCATCCTCAAAGGCCAATGAATTGATATCAGTCCCCAGAATGTATGAAATGATATCAGGAGAGAACTCGTACATGACAAGTTCAGCAGCATATCTGCGCATCTCATCCTTATCCATGCCGATCATATCGAGATATGCATCAAGCGTAGCCTCATCAAGATAGAACGAAAGCTCGGCAGTGCTCTTGCCGGATAGCGTAGTATCAGCATCAACAGAGATTACGAGAAGAGCGTCCTGCTTCCACATCAGCGATGCCCTTGCTTCTCCGTCTATATAAGCGCTATCAGTCCATCCTGAAGCGTTATAGAAGAGAGATACATCGTCATAGCGGACAGAGAGAGACGCTGTGCCTTGCGCCGTGTCAATATCCTGCGCTGTCGCAATCACGCCCTTTCCATCAACAACAGAGACATCGCTGAGCGAAGTGCCAAGCATGAAAGCATCCCAAAGCGCTGTCCCCTGCTCCAAGAGGCTGTCAGAGATGATATCATAAAGCGAAAGCCCTGAATCCTCTACCAGGAACGGAAGCGCGATAACTTCAGCTGGAACATAATCCTTGATCTGCGCAACATCATATTCACCATCTCCCAGAAGCACTGAAATCATGCCAGGAGCAACGGTAGAGACAGTAACAAGAGGCTCTGCTGCATAAAGAGAAAGAGCAATGCATAAGACAAGCAATATCGAAAATAACTTCTTCATGGGATAATCATAGCATATGTCCTGGGTTTTATCTGAAAAAGAAAAAACCTGATTCTCTTTCGAGAACCAGGCTTCAGTTAGTCCCTAGCGGAATCGAACCGCTATTTAGAGACTGAGAATCTCCTGTCCTAAC
>CALXLI010000026.1 GCA_944389155.1 uncultured Spirochaetaceae bacterium
CTGCTCTCTGATGCCTCTCTCAGCATCGAGGAGCGAAGAACTTTATTGAAGATACTGAATAATGATAAGGGGACTTGTCAGAGATGGACATTATCAGAGCTATAGAAGCTAAGCAGATCAAGGAAAATGCTGAGAATTTCAATGTTGGCGATACCGTTCGCGTTTCTTTCAAGATCGTTGAAGGCGCTACTGAGAGAATCCAGGTGTTTGAAGGCATTGTGATCGCCAAGAACAACACAGGTGTCAGAAGGACATTCGTAGTCAGGAAGATCAGCTATGGTGTTGGTGTTGAGAGGATTTTCCCTCTTCATTCTCCTCGTATTGAGAAGATCGAGGTTGTTCGCCGTGGCCGCGTCAGGAGGGCAAAGCTTTATTATCTTCGCTCTCGCGTTGGAAAGGCTGCGAAGGTTCCAGAGCTTATCGTCAAGAAGAATGCATAAGGAAGGAAAGGCTTCACGATCTGTGGAGCCTTTTGCATTTCCTGTCTCTTTGGTAGAATGCCTGATATGAAGAAAAGCAGTAAGAAACAGCGTAATGCGGAAAGGGGTAAGAGACGCAGAAGAGAAGCTATTTCAGGGTTTTCCACGCTGAATCAGGTAGCAGGTGTATCACGGCCTCGTGAACATCATTCATCGCTGCCTGTTGAAGAGCCATGCCGTATTGTCGAGCCCCATCCGATCTGCCAGTATTGCGGAACTCCGATCGATACAATTGCTTCCTCCCTCTCAACGCCTGAAGGAGGCTATGCCCACTTTGACTGCGTGCTGTCGCATATACGCGAAAGCGGTATTGTCAAGGAAGGAGAAAGCCTTTCCTACATAGGTGCAGGTTCCTTCGGCATAATCGGCAGGAACGAAGATGGCAAGCCTTATATAGTGCAGAAGATACAGTACGAAAGCCCAGAGCGGTATAAGGGAATGAAGGAATATGTCGAGGGGCTGAAGAAAGCCAAGGTCTGATTATGAGAAGAGCTATGTTTCCTGGATCCTTTGATCCGCCGACCATGGGGCATATAAACATAATAGAGCGTTCCGCAGCATTGTTTGACGAGCTTTATGTTGTCGTTTCCGATAACATCGCGAAGAAGTGCCTTTTCAGCGCAGATGAACGCAAGGTGATGATAGAAGAGTCATTGCCAGGCCTTGCTAACATGCATGTGATCATACATCAGGGCCTTACCGTTGATTTTGCTGCAGAGCATGGCATTGATGTGATCATAAGAGGTGTAAGGGCCATGGCTGATTTCTCATATGAGTTTGAGCTTGCCATGACCAATAAGATGCTCAATCCGGAGGTTGAGACGCTTTTCATCCCAACCGATCCGAAGTATTTCATAATAAGATCTTCCCAGATCAAGGAGATAGCGAAGTTCGGGGCTGATTTCTCACCGATGGTTCCAGAGCCTGTAAGAGTCAGACTTAAAGAAAAAATCAAAAATATTTCATTGTAAAAGAAGAATATAGAACAAAGTGTGCAAAAAAGTTCAAAAATTGTATTGACTCTTCTTCAAGTTTCCTGTTAAATATCAGCGTTCAATGGAGAGGTTCCCGAGCGGTCAAAGGGGGCAGACTGTAAATCTGTTGGCTTAGCCTTCGAAGGTCCGAATCCTTCTCTCTCCACTCAAAGGCCTCCTCATGGAGGCTTTTCTTATGTCCAGATGCTTTTATGAAAAAGGCCTTAGATTCGAATGTCAGAGGTGTCTGTATTGCTGCTCTGCGGAGCCTGGCTATGTATATCTTTCGCGTACCGATATAATAAACGGGGCGAATGCTACAGCGCTCTCTCCCCGTGACTTCATCTCTGTTTATTGCCGTCTTGTCGATTTCGGTGCATTTTCCATGGTTTCCCTTCGCGAAAAGGAGAATTATGACTGCGTCTTCCTGACAAAGGATGGGTGCTCCATATATTCAGCCCGTCCGCTTCAATGCAGGACCTATCCTTTCTGGCGTTCCGTGATAGAGTCGGAGGAAAGCTGGAAGAAGGAAAGTGCATCATGCCCAGGGATCGGCAGGGGCAGCCTCATAGACAAAGCTGAGATCGAAAGAAGGGCCAATGCTGAGAAAGAGCCATATATGATCCTCAAGGGAAATGATATCTGGAAGGAGTGACGATATCGCGATTCGCTATTATATTCAGGATGGAGTTCTGCATTGCCTATTTATTCAGACAGTACGATAAATGAAATCAAGGCACGCCTTACTATGAGTGAGGTAGTCCAATGGTTCATCCCTGTTGTCAACAGGGGCGGGCGTCATTGGGCCAAATGCCCGTTTCATGGCGGCGGGAATGAACGGACCCCGTCATTTGCGATAAATGACAAGGATGGATTCTACCATTGCTTTGGCTGCGGCGAGTCCGGTGATATGTTCACATTCGTTGAGAAGATGGAGCATCTCAACTTTTCAGAAGCGGTTGAATTCCTCGCGGAGAAAGCCGGTGTAGAGCTAAGGAAGGAGAAGGGCAGCGAACGCAGGGAAAGAGGGGAGAGCGATGTTCTTCTTGAGCTGAATCAGCGTCTTCAGGGAACGTTCCATCACATCCTTACCAAGACCGATATGGGGAAGAAGGGAAGGAATTACCTCAGCAAGCGCAAGGTTTCCGATGAGATGATCGAACGCTTCCAGCTGGGCTATGCCCCTGCTGACACTTCATGGCTTCACTCATTCCTGATAAGCAAGGGATACTCAGATGAGCTTCTTGCCAAGTCAGGCCTTTTCTCGCAGAACCATTTTCCCTATCCGTTGTTTGCAGATCGTCTGATGTTTCCTGTCCGGAACAGACAGGGCCGGACGATTGCATTCTCGGGCCGTGATCTGTCAGGGAGGGAAAACGCGCCGAAATACGTGAATTCCCCAGAGACCCCTGTGTATTCGAAGCGGCATAATTTCTTTGGGCTTTACGAAGCTCTCGACACCCTTAAGAAAGGGGATGCTGCAGCAATCCTCGTTGAGGGGAATTTCGATGTCGTATCGATGCATCAGGCTGGGCTTGCCTCTGCTGTTGCCCCTCTTGGCACATCCTTCACGGAAGAGCAGGCTGATCTCATTTCCCGATATACAGACAGGGTAGATCTTCTCTTTGACAGCGATGGTGCTGGTGAAAAGGCGACTGTCAAGGCCATTTCGATAATACATTCAAAGGGGCTTGAATGCTTTGTGCATAGGCTGTCGCAAGGCAAGGATGCTTCTGAGATAATCGAGAAATATGGGGAAAAAGCCCTCTGTGATGACTTTAAATCATCCGATAGTGCATTTGACTATCTTGTAAACAATACCGCAAAAAGTTATGATATCAGAACGCCTAGGGGAAAGTCTGGCTTTGTACGGGCAATCTCACCGTTTCTGCTGAGTACGGAATCAAATGTTGAGCGGGAATCATACATACTCGCTTTAAGCACTTACCTTTCCGTTCCCGAAGAGACGATACGGGAAGATATGACGAATTCTCATGATAGAAGGTCGTCAAGAGAGGAGGGTGCAGCAGTCCCTGAAGAGGGGACGGTGAGGAAATTCAACAGCGCCGCTGTCAGCATAGATCTTTATGCAATGCTTTTCCTTGCATGCCATAGGGATCTTTTCAGGCAGTACCGTACCAGGATAAGCTTCGGCGATCTTAGGGACAGAGAGGCGCAGATGATATATATGGCGCTTGAGAATGCCATGCGTAGCGAAATCTCAAGCAATGAGCTTTTCCTTTCGCTCATAAATGATGAGAGGGTAAGAAATGATGTGGCCACTTCCTTTGTGCTTGATGAGTACAGAACAGGTAAGATAAGCGCCCTTGATGAAGCCGTGGATAGAATAGCCCTCAGAGGATTGGAAGAGCAGCGTCTTGTTCTCTCTAGCCAGCTGAAGTCATTTTCGGACTCGCTGGATGCTGAACAGATAAACGAGGCTTTGTCACGCAAGGCAGAACTTGATAAGGAAATAGCAGATCTTAAGGCTGTGCTGTATGGACGTACAGCCAAAGAGGAAAAGGATTGATGGCAGAACAGGATCTTAGGAATACTTCATTCTATAAAGCACTTCTGCAGACGGCAAAGGAGCAGGGTGTAATAACACTTCTTGATATCGTTTCAGAGATGAAGAAGCATAAGGATGCTCCAAGCGACCTTGATGCGGTTGTTGACGCGCTCAAGGAGGATGGTATCCAGTACACAGAGTCTGAAGACTCCGATCCAGATTTCATGGATGAGCCTAGCGAGGAAGATCTGGAAGCATTCGACGATGACTTTGAGGATGATGATGTCACCGATGAGGACGATGAGCCTACCGATGATGAGCTGAAGGACATCGAGGATGAAGAAGACGATGAGGATGATGAGGACGAAGAAGGCAAGCGTTCCTCTGATGAAGACGATGAAGACGAAGACGAGGAAGATGAAGAGGAAGAAGAGGAGAACATCAATGAGTGGAAAGGCACCGATGATGACTCTGAGACCTCAGCAGAGCGTTTTATAGATATCTCATCGTTCTCAGAGAGCACCTCGGAGCATAAGGGCCATCAGCAGACACGTTTCGATGCAAGCCAGGACGATCCGATAAGGCTTTATCTTAAGGAGATAGGAAATGAGAACCTCCTTACAGGTGAGCAGGAAGTAGAGCTTGCGATGCAGATGGAGAAAGGTGCGAAGATCGTGCAGTCCGTGATCAGGGAGAGCGGAATACTCATCTCGTTCTTCTCTTCTGTCATAGATAAGATGAATTCCAAGATAGAGGAAGATACCGAAGAGACTCTTTCCACGGAAGAGCTTAAGGAGTTCCTCTCAGTCCAGAAGAGATACAACACGTATTACAGAGAGCCTCTTGGCAAGGATACGCCGCATGAGATAAAGGAATACAACGAATTCAAGAGCCGTACGCTTCTCTCTGGTGATACACCAGAGGCAGATAAGGAGCTCCTGAGGCTTCGTGAGAATCTCCTGAACAAGCTTGGTGGGTATCCAGATGAATCATCTCCTCTTTACGAGGGGAAGAAGCGTTCAGATTTCCAGTCCCGTGAGGATTGGATAGGCTTCTGCCGGGAAAAGAGCAGGGAAGACCGCATACGCAGGATTGAAGCGAAGCTTGATGAGATAAGGAAGGAAGAGGCGCAGCTCAATGCCAAGATAGCTGAAAGCGTCATGCAGAAGGATAAGCAGTTCAGGGAAGATCATCCTGATATGAAGGAAGCGGAGCTGGACAAGGAAATCCAGAAGATCCACAGGAAGGTAAAGGAAGACAATGCCGCAACTGGTGTGGAGCTTGGCAAGCGCTATTCTGATTTCAAGAAAGAGTATGAATCGCTATCTTCAGGTGAGTATCTGCCTGTAAGCGATTGGGTCACTCCGATCGAGCTTCAGCAGGAGGAGATCGATGATCTTACGAATATCTTCATCTCTGCCCGCGATAAGATAATCAGCTGCAATGAGCGCAAGAAGATATCTGAAGAGCATCTGAAGGTATCTTCCATGAAGGAGCTGAGGCAGCTTGGTCGTGATCTTGCTACTCCCAGCAAGGCCGCTGGCATCGAAGCATCCCTTGGCATGACAAGCGATCAGATAAAGGAAGAGATAAAGGAACTTCAGCTTACGGAGAAGGAACTGAGGTCGATAGAGACAGACTTCGAATGTGATTCATCTGTCGTGATACAGGATGTGAAGAACATCCAGCTTGGACAGCGTATCCTGAAGAGTGCCAAGGACAGACTCATAAAGGCAAATCTTCGTCTCGTTGTCTCCATTGCAAAGAAATACACGAATAGAGGACTGCAGTTCTTCGATCTTGTACAGGAAGGCAATATAGGGCTGATAAAGGCTGTTGAGAAGTTCGAGTATGAGAAGGGCTTCAAGTTCTCGACATATGCGACATGGTGGATCAGGCAGGCTATTACGAGATCTATCTCAGACCAGGCCAGGACGATAAGGGTCCCTGTCCATATGATAGAGCAGATCAACAAGGTCGTGAGGGAGTCCAGGGTCCTCATGCAGTCACTTGGCCGTGAGCCGACCGATAAGGAAGTTGCGGATCATCTTGGCTGGCCAGAGGCAAAGGTCAAGAACGTCAAATCCGTAGCCCGTGAGCCTATATCCCTGGAAACACCTGTCGGAGAGGAAGAAGACAGCGTCCTTTCTGATTTCATCGAGGATAAGGATGCGGAGAATCCAGCAAACCAGACAGCATTTGTCCTGCTGCAGGATAAGATCAGAGAGCTTCTCTCAACGCTTCCGCAGCGTGAGCAGGAGGTTCTGAGGATGAGGTTTGGCCTTGATGATGGATATGCCCTCACACTTGAGGAAGTCGGTCTTTATTTCGATGTCACAAGGGAACGTATCAGGCAGATTGAGGCAAAGGCCCTCAGACGTCTCAGGCATCCAAAGAGAAGCCGTCAGCTCAAGGATTGGAACTAGGTAGATTACATTTCGATAATCCGCTATCATCAGCGGTTGATGAGGAGATGAGTAGAATATGGCAGAGAATGACAAGCTGGAGTGCTTGAAGGAACTTCAGGAAGCTCTCAGGGTTAAGTTTGAACTTGAACAGCAGGTAGAGATGATGCCTGTAAACCTCAAGAAGGAAGAGGCTAGCCTTAAGGAGGCTAACGAGAAGTATCTCGAACTGAATGATAAGTTCAACACAGTCACCGATGAGGTGAAGTCACTCTCAATCAGATATGAAGATGCTTTCCAGACCAGAACAGGGTATGAGAAGCAGATGGAGTTCCTGAATACCCAGCGCGAGTATGAGGCGCTTTCAAAGCAGCTCGATGAGGCGAAGGTTCAGGAGCAGACACTTCTTAAGCAGCGTGCTTCGAAGAATGCTGAGCTCGATAAGCTTCGCGGTGAGCTTGAGGCTCAGGAAAAAGTCTGTGATGAGGCAAAAGTGAGGGTTGAAGCTGAGAGAGAGAAGGTAAGCTCGCTTCTGGATGATGCAAACAGACGCCTTGAGGAGATGGATGCAAAGTGCGAGGAGATCAAGGGGGATGTTATCTCCGATGAGCTCTACGCGAAGTTCTCGAATATCGTGAGGAAGAAGAAAGGTGAGGGAATCGTTCCGGTTCATGGACAGGTATGCATGGGCTGTGACCGCGTCCTCCCGATGCAGTTTGTCATAGATCTCAGACTTAAGCAGGAAAACAATGAGATAGAGTATTGTCCATATTGCTCAAGGATCATCTGGTATGAGAAGCTTGATGATGAGCTGGAGAAGACCTATATCTTCGAGCAGCTTGAGCCTACGAGATCTGAAGGCAAAGGCTCATCCCAGGAGGATACATCCAAGAGCGAAGGCGACAGCTATGATGAATCCATGGGAGAAGGCTTCGAGGATTTCTGATAGATCATTTCAGGTTTTGGAGGTAATCGCTGCTTAGCAGAGGAAAGTCCGGGCTCCACAGGACGATGGTGCTGGCTAACGGCCAGGAGCAGTAATGCTACAGACAGTGCAACAGAAAGTATACCGCCTCGGAAGAGGTAAGGGTGAAATGGTGGTGTAAGAGACCACCGCCTTTCCAGCGATGGACAGGGCAGGGTAAACCTCACCAGGAGCAAGGCCAAGTATGCAGTCGGCTTGTCCGGCCATGGCTGCGGGTAGGCTGCTTGAGCCATGGAGCAATCCATGGCCTAGATAGATGATTACCTAAACAGAACCCGGCTTATCCAAAGCCTGAATATTATAGATTCAAATGTTTGCAGTATATGGAATTGAGCTTTCATATACTGCTTTTTTATGTCGATTGCTGTCTCTTTCGGCATCCAAGGTGGCTGAGATCATCCGTTGTATTTGTGTATCTTCTTGATCTGTTTATGAGCATGTCCTTCCATTTCAGAAGTATTTCCATCAATAATTTCGGTTGTAGTAGACAAAGTCATCATACTGATATATGGCCGTTTTACTTCCAGCCAGTCTGTGGACCTAAGGGAAGCACTGCGGATGGCGTTCCAGACTCGTATGGAGCTCGCATAATCAATTTCGGCATTGAGTTTGAGTATCCTATATTCAAGAACCTTGGTATGATAAGGATTGCCTATGGCTGTGCGGCATATGAGGAAGGCAAGATCGTCTACAAGACAGAGGATCTGGCTGCAGCTGGAAAGGACAAGCCTTATTATGATCCTGACAGGCCTTGGGAATTTGAGCATACGATAACCATTTCACAGGAAATCAACGATCTGGTTTCCTTTGATATAACATGGAACTATGGCAGGTTCATCCTCAATTCATATTTCGCTATGAAATCACAGTATGTGACTATCGGGCAAGGCTTGACTTCGATGGCAAGGTCACGCTGTACGATAGCGATCGACAGTGAGCATCCATAGCTTCTGCCATAGAAAATGAAGAAGGAAGGGGAACCCCTTCCTTCAGTTCTCTTCCTTCTTTGCCTTTTCCCATAGCTCATTCATCTCATTGACATGATCCTTGTCAATGGGAATGCCTTGTTCGCTGGCCATCGTGAAAAGGCGCTGGAAACGGTTCTTCACCTTCTCATTGCATCTATGAAGCGCAATATTAGGCCTTATCTTCATGAAGCGGCATAGATTCACGACTGAGAAGAGAAGATCTCCCAGTTCCATTTCCAGATGATCTTCGTCTCCTTCAGCGATTGCCTGATTTACCTCTTCAAGCTCTTCCTCGACCTTGGTTATCACTCCGGATACTTCAGGCCAGTCAAAGCCGACCTTCTTGAGCTTTTTCTGTATTTCATAGCTTTCCTCAAGAGGCGGCAGGGATGATGGGATGTGGGAGAAGAATGACTCTGCCTTATCCTTGTGCCCCTCAACATTTTCCTTGACGCTGTTCCAAAGCGAAAGAACCTCTGATGCATTCTCCGCCTTCTCATTGCCGAATACATGCGGGTGTCTGCGTATAAGCTTGTCGCAGACTTCGTTTACGGCATCCTCAGGCCTGAAGTCATTATTCTCCTCATGGATATAGAGGTTCATGAAGACGTTTATCATAACATCCCCGATTTCCTCGCGCTCTGATGCAATATCCTTCCTGATTACTCCATCGAGATATTCATAGCTTTCATCAATCAATGAGATTGTCGTGCTTTTGTTCGTCTGGAGCCTGTCCCATGGGCAACCACCCGGGCTTCTGAGCACCGTGATAATCGTATAAAGCCTGTCTAGTGCGGAGGGAAAATCCTCAGCTTTCTTGAAGTAATCTGCAACCATAGCCCTATGATACTTACCTAAGAGGATAGTGTGAATAGAGAAAGAAGCGAAAGCCACTTTTCGTAGATACAGGCCTTTATTCAATCTCTGCTGGTTTTTATGTATCATCGCTTCTTTCGATAAAAGCACTTAAGACTTGAGGATATTTCGGGGTATAGATGGGATATCACTCATTTGATCGTTGATGAGAGCGCGCTCCCTGGGGAGCTTTGTGTGAGCGCAAGATGCGATGACGGGGCTGTGATGTATAGAGTCCATAGGGCATATAAAAAGCCGGTGCTGATGGAATCCACGTCGGCGAGAGCAAATAGCAAAAGAGATCTCTTGAGGGCTATGAAGGAAGTCTAAGATAAAAATCTGCGGGATCAAAAGGGAAGAGGACGTTGGGATAATGGATGAGCTTATGTCCGATTTCATAGGAAGATCTGTTGATGTACCTATTCTTGAAAGACTTCATCCAAACTATCTTCGAGAATCCAGTAGCTGGAGTATTCGTGATAGCGATATAGAGACCGTAATAAATCTGCTGATCTCCAATGTAATAGATATAGCGCAGCTCCATGGAAGTGAGAATGACGAGTATATAAAGAGAGTACAGGAAGAGACAGGAAAGAGGATAATCAAGGCATTTCCCGCATCAAAAGCCGATGAGGCGTTGAATTCCCATGCAGATCTGATTCTCTTTGATAACACAAACCATGAAAGCGGCAAAGCGTACGACTATTCAGCGCTTCTCAGATTACCACATCCTTTTATCGTTGCTGGCGGGATTTCCTCAGAAAACGCAGCAAGCGTCATCAATCTTCTCAATCCGTTCGCACTCGATGCATCATCGTCCGTTGAGACGAATGGCTTCAAGGACTACGCAAAGATCCAAGCATTTATCAAAGCCGTAAGAGAAACACAGTAAGAGTTTTCATCCATAGAAACAGAATCATCCGGACGATGCTTATTTATGAGCACATATAGCTGGGATTATCCATAGCCAAGATAAGATACTCTGCATAGATACAGAATCTGACAAAGTGGACAGTGGAAAGGCAAATTCCTGAGAAATAAACATATTAATATAATAAACAGATTTAATTGTATATAAAATTCAATACTAATGAATAGAGTATACAATTTAGTATTAACAAACCAATTAAATATTTCATTACAAATAATAATAAATATTTTTCATATTAATTACAATTCAACAATGTGTTGGTTTTATAGTCTAGTTGACAGAATATACATTATATCCATAAAAAATCAACTAAAATCTGACCAGTTAATCGACCTTTAATTCCTTATAAATAGAGAAATAGCCGAATAAATATCATTAAATGATTAAATGTTCTATATCATATAATATTATTTAATATAAAATATGTAGTATTAAATTAATTATGTATGAATCTAATAAACATATTAAAATTAATAAATGTAATATTGTTCAAAAATTTCTGATTTTACTCTCGAGTATATCTATCGGATTCTGTATCTGTGTATAGTAATGCTTGGTTTTAGAGGAATTTCAGTACAAATTGACTTATTTACAAAGCGATAGCTGAGTGGAGTCCAGTACATGTGCCGCATTAGCTGAAAATAACTGAATTCTTCATAGATATTCTTATATGATGTATGTGTTTCTGTTCTTGTGCATAGTAGGGTAGTCCCCTGCCCTATCATTCATACATGGCTTGGATATGACTTCGATAACCTTCTGCGTCTTTATGGTAATTCTGTATGGCTCTTACAGCAGAGCTTCCTGAACGTAGTTTTGGTATCAATCCTGTGAAAAGAGATATGGACTGCGTTGCGATGCGTCAGATTGCCGATATTGTCGTCTGCAGCAATGAATTGGAGGTGGCAATACCTCATAAGCAAGCTTAGGGGGCTTCCATGGAGCATCCATTGTCTTTTTCCTCGTTCACTGATGCCATGCTCGAGATCATCCTCTGCAGTGCCTCATTACAGAAATAAGGACATTGTCTGAAAATATGCATTTAAAGATTGTCGATTGAACCAGCTGATCTAGGCTTATCTGGAAAAGACCATGCAGAATGATCAGATAGTGAAGTTTGCTATCTCGACCATACGTGCATACATGAAGTTTGTATACGCCCTGAAGCCCATGGTTGATGCAAGATAAACCCTTATCCTTGGTGTGACGATGTTCGAGGCATCGCCATCGCTGAGATTCTGCCTGAATTCATCATCAGAGTCATTGTCATAATTCGTTATTCCATATTCAAATGGATCATCATTGAATCTGTAAAGAGCCATTGTCTCTCCATTGCCGTATGTGAGCATTATGACAAAGCCATCTGACACAGTCTGCTGTGATACAGATATATTGAAGTATCCATCGGACTGGAATCCAGAGATATCTGCAGTGAGATTCACATGGTCTCCATTCTCATTATGGAATGGATAAAGCGCAAAATATATGGAATCTTCACCTGTTACAGGAGCGATGCTTCTCTTTATGAATCCGTCATAATCATCAGGATAATTGTTTATGGAGCTTTGATACGCTGAGTTGAATGCGCTTATAAGCGAGGTATTCGAGCTATCTGTTCCAGATATCGAATATAGAAGATAGATCTTCGGAGTTGTCGGTATCGGGGTTATTTCCCCATTGTCTATCCTGGCTAGGATGCTTGGTTCCAGGAATATATTTGCAGTCCCATCCGTCATTGAGACTGAATTGACGGTAAAGTCGATATTGCTTTCATAATCGAAGTAATTCGGAATACCGCATGATTGTATAAAAAAAAGAGCAGCTATAAAAAATAGGGAAACAATATTCCTTTTTTTCAAAATAGCCGCTCCTCTACCTTATAGAAAATGGGGTTCAATCCATTGTCACAAGATATGCTTCTGCCATTCTTGCATATTCGCTAGGCTGGCTGCCGTTTTCCGGTGCAAGATAAAGGCCAGTAAGCTGCTCATATGTTGCTCTTGCAAGCTCTGTATTGCCTGTTGCTTCATAAAGCCTTGCAGCATCAAAGAGTGCCTTTGGTGCATATGGAGAATTCTGTCCATATGTATCGAAGACCTGATTGTAAAGCTCAAGTGCACGCTGCTGATTGCCTGCGTTCTCATATGAAGCCGCAGCATTCATGAGTGCAAGCTGTCCAAGGTATGTGTCGCTCTGAGCATCTGCAACAGCCATGTAGCTCTCAGCTGCGCTCTCATACTCTTCCCTGTCATATGCAAGATCTGCAACGAGAAGCTGAGCCTTAGCGCCAGGATAAGTATCAAGGCCAGATGCAATAAGAGCAGAAGAAGCTGTCATGAACTCATCGTAGCTTGTCTGATACTCTTCGCTTGCAGCATCCAGGGAATAGAATGCACTGTACTGTCCTTCAAGATCTGAGAGTGCATTGAACTTCCTCTCTGTATTGTTCTGGACAAGGACTACAGCAACGCAGACAGCGATTATCACAACAACGATTGCGATTGCCGTGCCAATGACAACCTTATGTCTTCTTACAAGGAAATCATTAATCTTGTTTGCTACCTTTTCAGAACTTGTAAGGTTTTTATCTTTTTCTTTCATGCGCTCACCCTTTCAAGAACTGCGGGCTTTCACCCGCAGCTTTGCTTTATTACTCTTCGTCCTTTGACTTAAGCATGTCAGCAAAAGGATTGTATGTATCATCATCTTCCTTTGTGTCTGCCATGTACTTAGCCATTTCGGACTCCTGGGAACGCTTGATCATCTCCTTGATTGAGAGGCTGAGCTTCTGGGACTGTGGGTTGATATCAATCACCATAGCTGTGATTGGCTCGCCGATCTTCTCCTTATAGCTCTCAAGGACCTCATCCTTGTACTCCTCATCTGGTCCAACAAGATTGTACTTTGAGATAAGACCCTCAACATCTCCAAGCACCTTCACGAATACTCCGAAATCAGCAACAGATGAGATTGTGCCTGTGATTGTGGAGAACTTCGGATAGTCCTTCTTGAGTGTCTGCCAAGGATTGCCCTCAAGCTGCTTCACAGAAAGCCTGATCCTTCTGTTCTCTGGCTCAACGCGGGAGATTGCAACCTCGATTACATCGCCTTCCTTGCAGAACTGCTCCATGTTCTTGATTTTCTTTGTCCAGGAGATATCATCAATGTGCAGGAAGCCATCGATGCCATCCTCGAGATTGACGAAAGCACCGCTGTTCGTAACCTTCACCACAGGTCCCTTGACGACCTTGCCCTCAGGATAGCGCTCAGTGATCGTATCCCAAGGATTCTCCTGAAGCTGCTTGAGTCCAAGAGATACCCTCTTCTTGTCAAGATCGTATCCAAGGATCTTAGCCTCTACCACATCTCCGATATTCACAACTTCCTTTGGATTGGTGATTCTCTTTGTCCATGAAAGCTCTGAGATATGTGCCAGGCCTTCGATTCCAGGCTCAAGCTCAATGAAGACACCAAATGAAGTGATCTTCGTTACAGGACGCTTCACGACATCCCCTACCTGATACCTTTCCTCGAATGTTGTCCAAGGATCCGGTGTCATGTGCTTGAGGGAAAGGTTGATCTTCTGTGTCTCTGGATCGATGTTGATCAGGCGCAGCTGTACGATCTGTCCCTTCTTGACAAAATCCTTTGGCCTTGTCACATGTCCCCAGGACATATCATTGATGTGCAGAAGCCCATCGAATCCACCGAGGTCGATGAATGCACCGAAAGATGTGAATGACTTTACCTCACCCTGGACGACATCTCCAATCTGGACTGTCTTGAAGAATGCGTCCTTGTTCTCCTTGATCTTCTTCTCAAGGTATTCACGTCTTGATACAACGCTCTTGAGCTTTGTGCCGGCGTGGAACTTATCGATGATGAAGTAGTCTGTCTTTCCGATGAGGCTCTCTGGTTCCTCGACACGTACTACATCTGCCTTTGAAAGCGGGCAGAATCCCTTGTAATCAGCACCAAGATCAACTTCATAGCCACCCTTGATGACCTTCACGAACTTGCCAAGAACAGGAGATCTGTCCTCTGCAGCCTTCTTGAGGATCTCTGTCCTCTCCTTCGCTTCAGCTCTCTTCTTGGAAACGACAACCTGACCGCGTCCATCATCGAGCTTGACTATAGTAACGGCTACTTTGTCTCCAAGCTTAGGCAGTTCCATGAATTCGTCTACAGGGATCTTTCCTTCGCTCTTATAGCCGATATCAACCAAAACTGATTCGTCATTTGTCTGTACAACAGTACCGGTTACGATCTGACCGACTTCCAATT
>CALXLI010000027.1 GCA_944389155.1 uncultured Spirochaetaceae bacterium
ATTTCCTGTTGTCTTTGCTTGATGATGAATGTGCTGAGAAAGATGCCCTTATTTCCCTTGGTGTCACAAAGAATGAGGTTATGAAGGCTCTTCAGGCCATCAGAGGAAATCAAAGGATCACAAGCCAGGATCCTGAAGCGGGGTATCAGGCACTGGATAAATACTGCAAGGATCTGACACGTCTTGCCCGTGAGGATAAGCTTGATCCTGTAATTGGAAGGGATGAGGAAATCCGCCGTGTAATGCAGGTTCTATGCAGAAGGACGAAGAACAACCCTGTGCTTATCGGTGAACCAGGAGTCGGAAAGACAGCAATAGTAGAGGGGCTTGCAGAACGTATTGCCAAAGGAGATGTCCCTGAGTCCCTTGCTGATAAAAGGCTCCTCTCCCTTGACCTTGGCTCTCTGATAGCAGGTGCAAAGTTCCGAGGAGAGTTTGAGGAAAGGCTTAAGGGTGTCATCAATGAAGTTACGAAGAGCGAAGGCAGGATCATACTCTTCATCGATGAGCTCCATACCATTGTCGGTGCAGGTGCAGCGGAGGGCTCGACTGATGCTTCAAACCTCATCAAGCCTGCGCTTGCCCGCGGTGAGCTTCATGCAATAGGTGCTACGACCCTTGATGAATACAGGAAATACATCGAGTCCGATAAAGCTCTTGAGAGAAGGTTTCAGCCGGTTTATACAAAGGAACCTTCCGTTGAGGATACGATCTCTATTCTCAGAGGTCTTCAGCCGAAATATGAGCTTCATCATGGAGTGCGTATCAAGGATGAGGCTTTGGTTGCTGCTGCAGTGCTTTCTGACAGATACCTTACAAACAGGTTCCTGCCAGACAAGGCAATAGACTTGGTGGATGAAGCTGCATCCCAGATAAAGATGGAGATTGAAAGCCAGCCTGCTGAGCTTGATAACCTCAACCGCAAGATGCTTCAGCTCTCAATCGAGAAGCAGGCACTTTCAAGGGAGGATGATGAGAACTCCAAGGAAAGGCTTGAGAAGATCAACACAGAACTTGGTGAGATGCAGAGCAAATATGATGCGCTTCATCTTGAATGGCAGAATGAGAGGGAAGCCATACTCCGTCTGAGGGAAGGAAAGGCTGAGCTTGAGAAGCTGAACTCAGAAGAGCAGAACGCTGAGAGAAACGGTGATCTGGCGACAGCTGCAATGATCAAGCATGGGAAGATGCCAGAACTTGAGAAGAAGATCCAGGAGGCTGAGGCAAAGGTCAACTCATTCAAGAGCGATGGCAGAAGGCTGCTGCGTGAGGAAGTCACGGAGGATGACATTGCAAAGGTAGTCTCCGCATGGACGGGAATACCTGTTGCGAAGATGATGGGCTCTGAGGCTGAGAAGTATCTCAATATCGAGAAGACACTCTCTGAGAGCGTTGTCGGACAGGATAAGGCTATAAACGCCGTTGCAAACGCAATAAGGCGAAATAAGGCTGGTATCGGTGATGAGCACAGGCCTCTTGGCTCGTTCCTCTTCGCAGGCCCTACAGGTGTTGGCAAGACGCTTCTTGCAAAGACTCTTGCATCGTTCCTGTTTGACGATGAGAAGGCGCTTACCCGTATCGATATGTCGGAGTACATGGAGAAGTATTCAGTCTCTCGTCTCATTGGAGCTCCTCCAGGATATGTTGGCTATGATCAGGGAGGACAGCTTACAGAGGTTGTAAGGAGAAGGCCATATTCTGTCATACTCTTTGATGAGATAGAGAAGGCCCATCCTGATGTCTTCAACATCCTTCTGCAGGTGCTTGATGATGGACGTCTGACAGATGGGCAGGGAAGGGTTGTGGACTTTTCCAATACCATCATCATAATGACATCGAACCTTGGATCAGAGGCAATCCTTGCAGATCCGGAGCATGCTGATGAGCATGTCATGGACGTGATAAGGCATACCTTCAAGCCGGAGTTCATAAACCGTATAGATGAGATAGTCATCTTCAATCCTCTCGGAGAGAAGGAGATAAGGAAGATCGTCGAAATACAGCTCAGGACTCTCAAGGCCCGTGTTGAGCATCGTGGTTTTGATATCACATGGACAGATGATGTTGTTGATTATATCGCCAAAGCTGGCTTCGATCCTGTCTATGGTGCGCGTCCTATCAGGAGATTCATACAGGATGAGGTCGAGAATGAGCTTTCGAAACGCATACTCAGCGGCAGCATGGATCCTGACAAGCCGATGGCTATAGCCATGAAAGATGGCAGGATTGCAATTGAATGATGATCTGCCCGCCTCGAACAGGGGTGGGCTTAATCATCAAGCACTTCCATCGTTATCTTCGCGGATATCAGACGCGGGGTGCTGATGTTGTCGAACTGTACAAGATTTGCTTTGTTCTCATTGTCGCTATCAAGCACGGTTCCGTTTCCGAATACGCTGTGCCTTACACGGGTTCCTTTTCCATACAGGCTGTACTCTCCATTCAGTGCCTTATCGTTTTCAGAGATGCAGGCTTTTGCCTTTCTGACAAGGCTGTCTGAAAGAGGGGGGACGAATGTAATGTATTCCGGCGCTATATCGAGCAGGAAGCGCGATGGATAATGGTATGTGCCATCGAAGTTCCTGCCGCTGGATGCACTGAGGAAGAGAGCTTTCTCTGCTCGTGTCAAAGCGACAAAGCAAAGCCGTCTTTCCTCTTCCATTCCTTCCCTTGTACGTATCTTGCGCGATGGGAATATCCCTTCAGAAAGCGCTGAAATGAATACATATGGAAATTCAAGCCCTTTTGCAGCATGTACGGTCATAAGCTTCACGCTGTCCTTGCTTTCTGAGGTATCCGCATTGGTGAACAGTGCTATATGGCTCATGTAATGAGTCAGTGTCACTTCCTCGCCGCAGCTTGTCTCATATTCGTATATAGACTGCTTCAGTTCTGCAAGGTTGTCCAGTCTATCCTGTCCACCTTCTGTTCTCAGCATTGCTTCATAACCGCTTCTATCCAGTATTGCAGAGAGCACATCAGAGACGGACATGCTTTCATAGCCTGTAGAGAAATCATCGATAAGCGCTATGAAATCCTTTGCTCCGGTGTTCCTGAATATATCATCATCCGCCATCTCCTTCAGCGCATCATAGAGCGTCATGCCTTTCCTTCCCGCATATTCATCAAGTGCTGCCATCCGCCGTCTGCCGATGTTGCGTTTGGGGATGTTTATTATCCTTCTCAGCGAGAGATCATCCTTGAAGGCGATCATCCGAAGGTAGCTAAGAGCGTCTTTTATCTCTTTTCTGCTGTAGAACTGTACGCCGCTGTATATCACATATGGGATCTTCTTCCCGATAAGGGCAGTTTCCAGCGCACGTGTTACGTGGTGTGCCCTGTACAGTATTGCTATATCACCAAAGGCAGTTCCTGTCTTGCTGAGATCCTGAATCTGCGATGCAATCCATTCAGCTTCCTTTTCCTGACTCAATGCATAGTGCGCCAGAACCGGGAATGAGGATGGAAGAGTCGGAATGAGGCTTTTCCTGATTCTCTCACGGTTTTTGTCTATAAGTGAGTTTGCTGCATCTATGATTTCAGGAGAGGATCTGTAGTTCTCCATCATCATGATTGTCTTTGCATCTGGATATTCCCTGTCCAGTGATATGAGATACCTTGAATCAGCACCTCTCCAAGAGTAGATTGTCTGGTCAGGATCTCCAACGACGAATAAGTTCCTATGATAGCCGCAGAGTACTTTCATCAGTTCATACTGTATGCCATCAATGTCCTGAAATTCATCAATCATGATATATTCTAGGCGTTTCTGCCACTTCAGCCGTATATCCTCATTCTCCTGGAAGATATACAGCGTGTATTTCAGCAGGTCATTGTAATCAAGGCCGAAGCACTTTTTCTCTTGATAGAGATAACCATAGAAAATGATATCATCAACCTTATCGGCTTCCCTGTACTTTTCAAGAAGGGCTTCAAGGGAAAGGTTTATCATATCCTTATAGTATTCACTCTCCTTGAAGAGCTTCCGTATTTCTATCATGTCGCGTGCGGCAGAGAAGCTCATCTCTTGAAGGATAAGGCCTCGTTCTTCGTAGATTATCTGCAGCATGGCATCTATATCGCTATTGTCCAGGACAAGAAAGCTTTTGGGGTACTGGACTGCGTGGCTTTCCTCCTGCAGTACGGACACGCAGAAACCATGGAATGTGTTTATGTATCCTGTATCATCATCACCTGTAAGAAGGTGTATCCGCTCTCTCATCTCATTCGCAGCTTTGTTTGTGAATGTCACGCACATTATCCTGCCTGGCATTATCCCAAGGTCGCTGACAAGATACATGAATCTGTGCGTCAATGCCCTTGTCTTTCCAGATCCTGCACCTGCAATGACACGGATAATGCCTTCAGTTGTTGTAACAGCTTCTCTTTGGGATGCGTTGAGCGATGATAAGTCCATAGCGTTATGCTGTGATCATCGATAGATCGTAGTTCCCTGATATCAATGCCTGATAGCGTACAGGGGTATCTGCATCGAAGACCGTTCCTATGCTGCCGTTGTATGCTGCTGTATCGTAAAGCGAGAGATATTCCTTCATTGTCCCCTCGAATGAGAGCAGCTTTTCCTTGAGGTCCTTGCGGAACATTACAGGATGGCCAGGAATTCCTCTGTATATAGCTCTTGCGATGACATGCGAGGACAGGAGTTCCTCTGTTCCCTGAAGATCCTCAAACCTAATCAGAGGAAGATCTCCAGGAAGAACTGCAAAATCATCATCCTGGACTTCCCTGACTCCTCTCAGGGTGCTGTATTTCTGGCCTTTGAGATAATCCTCGCAATATACAGTTCTGACAGGAAGATCCTTCAGGGCCTCTTCCATCCTTTCCCGTTCATGGCCGATGACGACAATCACGCTATCTGTATATGATAGCGCTGTCTCGATCGTAGAATGTATCAAAGGCTTTTCATTGAATGGGAGAAGGAGTTTGTTCTCTCCCATCCTTGCCGAAACACCTGCTGCTGGAATTATGACTGTCATGGCAGTATGTTAGCACCGTAAGGAAAAAGTGGAAATCTCGCTGATTCGGTAATACAATAAATAATCATTATCAGGGAGGTTGGGGGATGGGAGTGAAATGTCCTAGATGCGGGAAGACTGACAGTGTACAGGAAGCGCCAGATGGAGGATATGCCTGCAATCTATGCCGCTTCAGCTTTGGTGGATGCGATATACTGGATAAAAGCATAATACGCAGCCTTACGTTCAATGTCAGGCCTGTGTTCGTCAGTCCATGGTCTCTCTGCGTAAAGGAGAAGGGCGAGGATGCCTGCTTCGATTTCCGTCATGGTACTGAAAGACGGCGTGGGGATATAGCAAAAGAGAGCTGGGATTCATTTCTCTCATCGCTTGTTGAGGATGTTTTCATTGCATCTTGGAAGCCTATGTATTTTTCCGCTTCCGAAATGAAGGGCGCAATCTGGGAGATTTCGATCAAGCTTAGGCATAAGCACCTGATTTCATATAAAGGCGTTGGCTGTTTTCCCCCTTATTGGGATGAACTTGTCTCGATAATAAAAGAGCTGTTCAGAGATACAATCACCGGGATAGATATTGCCTGTATGTAGTGGGCTGTCACTGTCTTGGCAGACGCTGGCTTCATGATCCAACCGATTGCATTCAAAAGAAGCGGCCATCATGTGATTTTTCATTTATAATATAGCCGCAATGAGGAACAGAGAAGATAATTCAGCGCTTGCTTCTCTTATAAGCAAGATAACGGCAGACCCGAAAGGGGATTATGATGATGCGCTTTTCCATACGCTTCTGACGGCATCGGCACTTGGAAAGCAGGTTATCCTGAACAAGGGATATGTGGAGAACTATGGAAAGAGATACAGGTCAGCTGTATTGGATGGAGATGGTACAAGCGTACCTTTGAAGTCTCTGATCCTTTCTTTTGCGGATGAGAATCTGGAGTATGATGGCTTTCTGCTGGAAAACCTGATAATAGAGAAAGGGTTCATAGAAGAGCTTATATCTGGAATCGATGACTATATGGTCGAGGCTGTTGTCGATGATTGCAGAGAACGTGAGACTGAAGCCGTGATTCTCTTTTCTGAGAATGGGAAGGAGATACGCATCACCCCTTCTGATATGAATTCGGATTATGTGATACATGCACCGCTCTCAGATGATAAGAAATCACTTTCACGCATTTTCAAGGATGTGCTTACGCTTGTAATGGAAAAAGGAATGCATTCTGTATCCATTCCATGTCCTGACAATATTGATCCAGCATTGTTTTCTGATATAGCGCTATCTTCCGTATATGCGTTTTCGAATATATATCAGGATTACTGGATATATGCATCATTCATCGCAAGAAGCGACGATGAGCTTGAGAAAATGGTAGGCAGCAATGATAACTGAAACTGAAAGACTGTATCTCAGGGAACTTACACAGGATGATTTTGATGCCATAAAGCGTGTGCTTCAGGACGATGAGGCCATGCGTTTTTATGAGGGTGCATTTACAGATGATGAAGTCCATGGATGGCTTGATAGGCAGATTGACAGATACAATATGCATGGCTTCGGGCTATGGGCAGCTGTCCTGAAGGAAAATGATGAGATCATAGGGCAGTGCGGGCTTACGATGCAGCCCTGGAAAGGGCAGGAAGTCCTTGAGATTGGCTATCTGTTTGAGCGCGAGTACTGGCATCGCGGCTATGCGACAGAAGCAGCAGAAGCCTGCAATGAGTATGCTTTCTCTGTTCTTGGAGTTGATGAGGTATGTTCAATAATACGTGATAGCAATATAGCATCCCAGAACGTGGCTCTGCGAAACGGCATGATGCTCATTGATAGCGATATAAGGCATTATAAAGGTGTTGATATGCCTCATTTCCGATATGCAGTACGCCGTGATAATGCGTAATTTTTGAAAAAGTGTAGTTTTATACCATGAAAAATACATTTTATTTGTAATTTTCAGGGTTATGACTTGCATTTGTACCTATCCAGCAAAGATGGTTTTTATCTTGATGTGAACTGATGGCAGAAAAAGCTATATTTGCTTTGCTCAGCTTGGATTGTTGGTTTAAGATAGGGAAAAGGGGTGAAATACATGAGAAAGATACTTGTTGTTGCGCTTGTTATCATGGGTGTATTCATGTGCACATCGTGTGCTACGAAAGTGCCATATTCAGATGCTGGCCTTGTTGGAGATCTTATAGATAAGGATTATGAGGTTCTAGGTCCTGTGAGTGTATCCGGTAAGGTCCATAACATTCTAGGTATTATTGGCTGGGGAGGAATTGGATACAATGACCTTCTTGAGGAAGCTAGACGTTTGTATCCTGAAGCTGATGCAGTCATCAATGTGACAGAAGATATGACGACATTCACTGTTGCGCTTTTCTATAATAACTTTGGTTGGGATTTCTCAGGGCTCGCAATCAAGTATGTTGATGACCCTATAGGCTATGATGTCAGGGTGGATGTATCTACCGACGGTGCAGCAGAATCAGTATGATATGACGCACTGTGGAATCCGATAACAGCAAGACCTCTTTCTGGACTAGTCTGGAAGAGGTCTGTTTTTGTAGTTATCGCTATTGGATATTTTCAGGAACTGGAATCAGGTTTTCCTCGATGTTCCAATTGCTGCTTATCATAGTGAGCTGTGCTATACAGGCCTCTCGTGCACCTTCTGGATTGTTTATGTAACTATCTTTTGGTGGGAATAAGTAATAGTTATTATCTTTTGTATAGGCGATTTGATAATTATAAGTTGTCATTGTTGTAGCAACATCGTCCATTGCAGCAATAAGCTTTCTTGCAATCTCTATCTGCGATAGACCCGTGAACTCTACATCATCTGGATTGAAAGATCTGAAATCATCTGGGTTGTCGTTTGTTTCTGAACTTCTGTGGTCCAGCTTGAATGAAAATATTCCCGTTGCATAATCATCTGAATGGTAGATTCCGCTTGCAATGTTGTTGAAAAGATACGGACCGTCATCTTCCGTTTCCCTTTGCGTGATATATGCTTTGAAGCTGCCATCCCAGGATGATTCTGATTCATCGTATAAGATATTCTCAGCTGTTGTTACGATGTATGCATCAAAATGATATACGTCAAATTGCCCTCTTACAGCCTGGATGTAATTGTATGTCTCGTCATTTGAGTTATATATGATTTCCAGTGCTATGTTCTTGCTATCTTCCTGACTGGTTGTTGTGTATGTATATATTCCGTCATTCTCTGTCCATGTCAATGTGATTTCATTGCCTAGGATAGATGCTTTGATCTCATGGTTTTCCGTAGTGCCTGAGAATCCCTTGATTGCAGGACCGCCAAGATATCTGTACATCTCGTAGCATTCTTCTGGAGTGAAGTCTGGTTCTGGTTCAGCCGCTTTGGCTTTGATAGCCGATGAAGTGCTTTGGGTTATGCTCTCAGAAAGGAATTCGGGTATAGGTGCACTTTGGGTAACCTCTACATCACCTGTGCTGCCACCTCCCGATGGCGGCAGCCCTTTGGAACCTGTCAGATCCTCAGCTTCTGTTTCTTTTGTCTCATTGCCTATAGTTATTGAAGCTGCTGGAATATGTTTTATTTCCACCTTTGCGGTGATTTCGTCCTCTGTGATTATCGCTGATGCACTTGCATATGTTTCATTGATTTCTATTTTTGTATCAACACCATTGCTATTTCCTGATGATATCTTCAGGTTGCCTACGGCCGTGTATGTGGATGCAGTAAAGGTGTTGTTATCAATGTCTCCTGCGAATGAGAAATCAATGGTACCGGAAATATAAAGAGAATCTGTCTGGTATCCATTGAAGGAAGCTGTGGCTATAAGGTATGCCTGTGTTGCTCGTGCTTGGGTTTCAATCCTGTAGTCTACTTTGATATTCTCATTCCCTGAGAATGTATCTAGAAGGATAGATTCAATCGTTTTTGCAGTAATGCCGTTTCTTACGGCCTCGATATCAGCTGCAGAATATGCAGTAGTATTGCTGCATGAAGACAGAGTTATGAGCAATATTGCGCAAATCAGTATAAGAATAGGCTTTTTCATTAGGTTCTTCTTTGCTCCGAACTATATGCTTCGGCTTAGCACCTGTCAATGTTCAGCTTGTTTTGAGTTATTGTCTGAGAGGCAGCTCAAAGAGCTTGAATTCAGTCCAGCCTGTGTCTTCGTAGAACATCATGACCGTATTTACGTATCTGAAACCTAGTGCGGTATACGCTTTCTCCGCCGGTATGTTCCCCTCAAGCACATCAAGCCGCATTGCTTTTGCTCCTCTTCTTCTTGCGCAATTGATAGCGTATGCTGTCATCTTCTTGGCTATTCCTCTGCCAG
>CALXLI010000028.1 GCA_944389155.1 uncultured Spirochaetaceae bacterium
TATAGCCATCTTACGATAGATTTCAAGCCATTTGGGATAATCATCAGGTGCAACATATTTCTCAGGCATATCCTTCTTCGAATCATTGTGCGCGAACTGGACAAACATATAATCACCGCTATGCATCCTGTCTTTGAAGAAATCCAGACGCCCCTCATCTATATATGACCGACTGCTTCTGGCACTTGCACTCCAGTTCTCTATCGTGACTTCAGGCAGTTCATAGCTGACCGCCTTCGGCTTTTCATGCGTAAGCTCACTTATGATAGCCTGCTCTGAGCCTTTGAAATATCTGTAAAATACCCCACCCCACCCCTGTTGTGGAGCCATATCAGGGCCATAGGCCTGACATGTGGAATCACCTACAAGAAACAATTTCATAGATTCTCCTCAAGAAACCTTATTGATTCCTTCATCCAATAGCTTGCCCTGTTGTCGGTTATCCCAGTCTCGCATGTAGCAAGCGCAAGTCCATGCTCCCCATGGGGATAGATATGCAGCTCTGCAATGTGCCCCTTCTTCCGCAAGGCCTGAAACAGAAAGATTGAATTCTCCACAGGCACAAGGGCGTCGGTTGCTGTAGTCCAGATAAAAGAAGCAGGATACACATCTGGAATATTCTTCTCAACTGAATAATATTCAAGAAGATTTTCATCCAAGCCACATGTAATCTTCATTCTGCTTCCTTGATGAGCATATCGCTCATCCATAGTAATTACTGGATAACCAAGAATAAGAGCTTTTATCACCTTTTCATGTCCAAGCCTCTTCGCATGGCTTGCAAGACAAGCTGCAATATGTCCACCAGCAGAGAAACCTGAGACAGCAATCTTTGAAGTATCAACAGACGGTATGTTCATTATATGCATCAAAGCTCTGTGTCCCTCATCCTCCGGACGGCTTGACCGTATCGCATCCTTCAAAGAGTAATTCAAAACAAAAACCTCAAAGCCTTTTCTGTAATACTCCATCGCAATTGGCTCACCTTCTCTTTTGGATACATTGCTGTATCCACCTCCAGGAATGACAAGCATAGCAGGACGAAGGGAGGGATACTCCTCTCCTTTCTGTCCCATTTCCCTATAAGGTTCATGAAGATACTGATCAATAAATATATTTTCTTTTCCTAATCGTATCCGTGAAATCTTCACCACTTCCCTCTAGAAAAATCAAAATTTGTTCATATATATAAATCAAGTTTATATTATTTACCCAAAAGACATCCCGGTCAACAAAAATGGAAAAATGAAAATGATTGAAATAATATTCAAGTTGAACCTTATATTTAATAAGACAGGGGCCTTACAGCCACCTGCCTTATGCGTTTGTAGATCCAGCCAATGCTAGGAATACTTCCTGGCTATTGATTGGGTTTGTTGGATCGCTTTCATCCAAGTGATACTTGCCATCGCTTTCAAGGATACGGCCTTTGACATTGTCACGAAGCATGATCTCAAGCATCTTCCTTATAGATTCCTTTATCTCAGGATTCAGCACAGGTGTAGCTATCTCAACGCGTCTGTCAACGTTCCTTGTCATAAGGTCCGCTGATGAAATGTACATCTCTCCAGAACCGAATGAATAGATACGTGAATGCTCCAGGAACCGGCCGACAATGCTCTTGACTGTTATGTTATCAGTAATGCCCTCCACTCCTGGAAGAAGACAGCATATCCCTCTTATGATAAGCCTTACCTTGACTCCCTTCCTTGATGCTTCAACCAGCTTATCTATCATCACCTTATCAGAAAGGCTGTTCATCTTGCATGTGATAGAACCATCCTTTCCTTTCGCAATCTCCTTATCCATACAAGCAATGATTCCATCCTTCAGCGAATATGGTGCGACAAGCAGCTTGCGATAGCGGGCATTGATCGTAAGGGTTGCAAGATTGCGGAAGAAATCCACACCATCCATGCCAATCTCCTTGTCAGCTGTTATGATGTTCAGATCGGTATACTGCTTAGCCGTGCTCTCATTATAGTTTCCAGTCCCCAGGTGCGTTATGTACCGTACCTTGCCCTTATCCTTGAGAACGATGGATATGATCTTAGAATGAACTTTATAGTTCTCAACACCATAGAAAACAGTACACCCAGCTTCCTGGAGCTGTTCTGCATAGCTTAGATTCGACTCCTCATCAAAACGGGCGCAAAGCTCCATCACGACGGACACGTCCTTGCCATGCTCTGCAGCCCTTACAAGCGCTGCAACTATGCGGGAGTGTTTTGCCAGACGATATATCGTTATCTTTATATTCGTCACACGTGGGTCATCAGCACACTCCTCCAACAGCCAAAGGAGAGGATCCATAGACTGGAATGGATATGAAAGGAAGATATCCTTCCTCAGTACAGAATCTATCATCGCACCTCTGTGAAGCTGTGCTGGTATACTGCCCTTCATCGCCGGATATCTTAGATGCACAGCATCCTCGTGCGGGAAATACTCATCAAGGGAGAATGCAGACTTATATGAGAAACAGCCATCTACAATGAAGCATTGGTTCTTCTTTATCCCCAGATGCTTCAGCAGAAACTGCTTGAGATCCTCTGATTCAGTGTTCATCTCAAGCCTTACAGCAGCAAGCGCTCCCCTGCTTTCAACCCTGTTGCGGATAAGCTTTGAGAAATCAAAGTCGTATTCGATATCAGCATCCTCGACAGTTGCCTCAAAGTCAGCATTGCGGGTGACACGTACAAGCGCTTTGTCACGTACCTTGCAGGCAGGGAAAAGGGTATCACCAAAAAGATAAAGAAGGTCCTCTGATGGGATTATATGGGTTTTCTTTCCTCCAGTGATACGTACAAGGCTATCAATACGCTGCCCCATCGTCACAACGCCAAACATATTGCGGCCATTGCGTTCAAGCTTAAGGACAAGATATAGCCTCTGGTTCTCAAAACGTATCATAGGATGCTTTGCATCAAGCACCAGCGGAGAAAGGAAAGGAACCATGTTCTCCTGGAAATACAGAAGTCCCTTAGCCCTCTGGGTATCGCTCATCGTCCTGTATGAAAGGACTGAGAGTCCATTCTTCTTCAGTTCCTTTTTCAGACGGGAATAGGTCTCATCAGCTTTTTTATAATACTGAGGGAACATCGCGAGGATCGCATCTATCTGCTCCCGTGCATTCATTCCAGTCTTGTTATCTATATACTCCGGACTATGATGCTCAAGATTCAGAAGAGACCCAAGACGGACACGTGTGAACTCATCCAGATTCGAGATGAATATCGAAAGGAAACGGCATCGTTCAAGAAGCGGGTTGGATGGATCACGGGCCTGATCAAGCACCCTGTCATCAAACTGCAACCAAGAAAATTCTCTGTTTATATACGGCGGGTTTATCAACCGGCCTTTCTCATTGACCATTCATTTCCTCCACAATAAGTCTTAGATAACCTTCCTTGACACCAGCATCCGATACAATGAAATCCACAGAGGAGAAATACTTTGCAACAGTGTTCACCAGGATTGCGGCTGGGATTATCACATGGACATTCTCCGGAGCATTCCTTATAAAGAGCATCGAGCGCTCTGATGATGCGACAAGATGCTTCAGAAGCTTTGAGAATCTCTTCCTCTCCATTGTCCTCACAGCCTGCTCCGGAAGGGAATAATAATCTGAGTAGACCCTATAAAGAGCCTCAGCATTGCCTCCAGTCAGCACTATATGCCTGAACTCTTCCCCGCTGTAGATGCCCTCTTTCCTCAGTGCTTTCCTGATGTGCTTCTTGAGTTTTTTCACATCATCCTCATCAGGATACATATCGCTATAACGCCTTGAAAGCGCCAACGGACCTATGAAAAGGGAATACATATTATCCATATTCCCATCTTCAAGATCGGCGAACTCCGCAGTCGCGCCGCCAACATCAAGCATAAGAGCGCTGCCAAGCGTCGAATAGCCACGGTTCGCTATATAATCGGTATATGCTTCTGATTTGCCATCAAGGCTTTCGATCCTGAGCCCTGATGATGCTTCGATGGCAGCTGTCACCTCCCTGTAGTTTGCAATCAGACGCATAGATGCGGTAGAGAGCATCTTAACCCTCTCCGCACCGACCTTGCGGGCAGACTCAAGGAGAAACAGCACCGAATCAACGACCTTCTCAATCCCCCTGTCAGAAAGCTTGCCCTTGTCTGTAAGATAATCAAGTATGGATACAGAACGGCGAAGGCTTACCACCTTCTCTGTCATATCCCCCTGGATATCGCTGACAAGAAGGGAGACTGCTGTGCTTGAGAAGTCAATTATCCCTATCTTCATAAATATGCATGGGCAAACTGAAACCAGCTTGCCCTATCCTCCTTAAATCCAAACAGTGTTACTTGCCATCTCCGAAAGATATGCCGATAGTACGTGCAACCTTTATCCTCTGGTCATCCTTCGGTACGAACTTCATCTTCCCTGCTATATCGGCAAGAGCATTGTACGTGACTTCTGAGCCATGCATGGCAACTGTAACGCCATATACCCCATCCTTGGCAAGAGAACCGGCAAAAGAGCCCATTTCAGTAGAAAGGAGCCTGTCATAAGGGGATGGAGATCCTCCACGCTGCAGATGGCCAGGAACAACAACCCTTGTCTCAACCCCTGCATTCTCCTCAATATACTTTGCAAGGCGTTCAGTACCGGTAGCGGCCCCTCCCCTATATTGCAGTCTTTCGCTCTTCTTCATCTTCGACTCAGCCTCGCTCATTGCACCTTCAGCAATTGCGATGATAGTGAAATCCTTGCCAGACTCATATCTCTTCTTTACCATCTTCACAACAGTATCAGGATCATATGGAATCTCCGGAAGCAGTATGATATCCGCGCCTCCTGCAATACCTGAATAAAGAGTAAGCCATCCGACTTTGTTTCCCATAAGCTCTATAAGCATCGTGCGGCCATGGCTTGCTGCTGTGGTATGGATTCTATCTATGCATTCCGTTGCGATATCAACAGCGGTATGGAAGCCGAATGTGACATCTGTACCGTATATATCATTGTCGATAGTCTTTGGAATACCTATTACATTAAGGCCTTCATAAGAAAGCAGTGCAGCTGTCTTATGCGTTCCAGCACCACCTAGCGTGACAAGAAGATCAAGCCCCAGAGCCTTGTAATTCTTCTTCATCATGTCAAGCTTGCTCTGCCCGTTCCTGTCCTCATCTGTCATCTTGCTGAAAGGCTGTCTGGATGTACCTAGGATCGTTCCTCCGACATTGAGGATACCTGAGAAATCCGAAGGCTGCATCTTCTTCACATCCTTCGTCATAAGACCTAGATATCCATCTGATATTCCAATCAGCTCAACATCCTTGATCTGATTGAACGCATATTTGGCAAATCCTCGTATGACAGCATTAAGCCCCGGACAATCTCCCCCGCTTGTGAGAATACCTATTTTCATCGCTCCTCCTAATTATGGACAGTCTATCATGATTCCTCATGATTTGCCGGGTATTATCGTATTTTATGAATCAAATGTTAAATCCATAAGAAGATTCGGCATTTTTCATTTACAACCCCTGGATATCTTTTCTTCATCATCGCTAATTTGTAGAATCATCTTCCATAGGGAGATAAAAACTATGCATGACGAAACACAGCGTGTATATGAACACGTACTGAAGACTGATCCTGACCAGAAGGAATTCCAGCAGGCAGTCTACACTTTCCTTCAGTCAATCGACAAGATCATCGAGGACCTGCCAGAAGTCACATACCACAAGATTCTGGAAAGGATGACTGAGCCGGAAAGGGTCATTATGTTCCGTGTACCATGGATTGATGATAACGGACGCGTACAGATCAACAGAGGCTATAGGATCGAAATGTCCTCTGCTATCGGCCCATATAAAGGCGGTCTGAGATTCCATCCTTCAGTAAATCTCTCAATCATGAAATTCCTTGCATTTGAACAGGTATTCAAGAACAGCCTCACAGGTCTTCCTATGGGAGGTGGCAAGGGAGGATCCGATTTCAACCCGAAAGGCAAATCAGATGCAGAGGTTATGCGTTTCTGCCAGTCATTCATGACAGAGCTTTCAAGGCATATCGGACCAGATACAGATGTTCCAGCTGGCGATATCGGAGTCGGCGGCAGGGAAATAGGATTCCTTTTCGGTCAGTACAAGAGAATCAAGAATGAGTTCACAGGCGTTCTGACAGGAAAGGGAATGGACTTCGGCGGATCCAATATCAGGCCAGAGGCAACAGGATACGGACTGGTATACCTCTCAGATGCAATACTCAGGGGAAAGGGCATGGAGCTCAACGGAAAGACATGCCTAGTATCCGGATCCGGAAACGTCGCGCAGTATACAGTTGAGAAGCTCAATGCACTAGGGGCCAAGGTCGTAACGCTCTCCGACTCTTCAGGAATGATCTACGACGAAGAGGGAATCACGCCAGAGAAGCTCAGCTATGTAATGACTCTCAAGAACGTAAAGAGAGGCAGGATAAAGGAGTATGCTGAGAAGTACAAGGGTGTTACATACATTGCACGCAATCCAGAGGAGCCAAATCCTGTATGGAACATCAAGGCAGATTATGCATTCCCATGCGCAACTCAAAACGAAATCCTCAAGGCAGATGCCGAGAACCTTGTGAAGAACGGCGTAAAGCTCGTTGGAGAAGGGGCTAACATGCCTTGCTCTGTCGAAGCTGAGAATATCCTGATGGGCAATGGTGTCCTGCTTGCTCCTGCAAAAGCTGCCAATGCTGGCGGTGTTGCTGTATCGGGCTTGGAGATGGCACAGAACTCTGCACGCATGACATGGTCAAGAGAGAGAGTCGATCAGGAACTCCAGAACATCATGAACAACATCTATAAGAACATAAGTGAAGCAGCTGAGACATATTCTGAGAAGGATAACTACGTTGACGGTGCTAATATCGCAGGATTCATGAAAGTCTCCCGCGCGATGATTGCTCAGGGTTACGTTTAATGCGAGGAGAGATCGGATTCGATAGCAGAAAGTACGTTGAAGAGCAAACCCGTTACATTCTAGAAAGGGTCCAGGCATCGTCTGGACGCCTTTATATTGAATGCGGAGGCAAGCTCCTGCACGACAAGCACGCCTCAAGAGTGCTTCCAGGTTTCGATGAGAACAACAAGATGAAGGTATTCCAGAGCCTGAAAGACAAGCTGGATATCATCATATGCATCTATGCGGGAGATATCGAAAGACGGAAGATCCGCTCTGATTTCGGCATCAGCTATGACGCAGACGTACTGAGAATGATAGAGGACTTTGCCGCATATGGCATAAAATGCGACAAAGTCGTGATAACACGATATGAGAATCAGGTAGCTGCATCGGTATTCAAGGATAAGCTTGAAAGGCAGGGAATAAAGGTGTACACCCATCCCCGCACTCCAGGATACCCCGCGAACATAGATGTTGTTGTCTCTGAAAATGGCTACGGCAAGAATGAATACATCAAAGTCGATGCACCTGTCGTAATAGTCACAGCGCCAGGCCCTGGATCGGGGAAGCTAGCCACATGTCTGTCGCAGATGTACCATGAAGCCAAGATGGGAATGAAGCCAAGCTACTCAAAGCTTGAGACCTTCCCTATCTGGAATCTGCCGCTTGAGCATCCGGTAAACGTTGCCTATGAAGCTGCGACTGCTGATATCGGAGACGTAAACCTCATCGATCACTTCCATCTCAACGCATATGGCAAGATTACGGTCAACTATTCACGCGATCTGGAGGCATACCCTCTTCTTGCCAGAATCCTTGAGAAGATCACAGGTGAGCCTTGTATCTATAAATCCCCAACAGATATGGGAGTCAACAGATGCGGCTTTGGCATCATAGATGATGATATATGCAGGAAAGCAGGAAAGGATGAGATCATCCGCAGGTACTTCCAGATCAGGACAGACTACGTTTCAGGCCTTGCTGATGAAGGGACAGTCAACCGCATCAGTGCGATAATGGACAAGATGGGACTGAAGGAGACAGACAGGACTGTCGTGGAGCCCTCCAGAAAAGCACTGGAAAAGGCAATGGCAGAAGGAAAGGGAAAGAATGGCACCGTCTGTGCAGCTGCTATAGAACTTCCCGATGGACGCATCGTAACAGGACATAATTCAGAAATGCTGCATGCGTGCTCTGCCCTCCTTCTCAATGCACTCAAAGTCATGACAGGAATACCAAAGGAAAGGGATCTTATCTCATCGAAGGTCATAAAAAGCATAACAGCAATGAAAAGGGATATCCTATCAGGGCGTGGTGTCAGCATGAACCTGGATGAGATCCTCATTGCACTTGCCATGAGCGCCTCTGAGACAGAGGATGCAAGAAAGGCAATCGAGGCACTTCCGCTTCTGAAGAATGCAGAGGTGCATCTTACCCATATTCCATCCCCAGGGGACAGCTCAGGATTGAGGAAGCTAGGTCTTCTATATACATCAGATCCAGAGTATCCGGGAAAGAATATCTAGTTAAGCGAGCCAGCTATGAAAAGCTGGCTTTATCATGGGCTAAGGAGCGAGCCCTAAATCGTATTGGAGGTCTTTTTTCATGAAAGAAAGAGAGAAACTATCGTCCAGGATAGGCTTTATCCTGCTGTCTGCAGGCTGTGCGATAGGACTTGGAAATGTATGGCGCTTCCCGTACATAACAGGACGCTATGGCGGAGCTGCATTCGTGCTTCTGTATCTTCTGTTCCTGGTATTCATGGGTGTTCCTGTAATGATCATGGAATTCGCAATCGGCAGGGCCGGACGCATGAATATAGTCGGAGCTATGAAGAATCTGGAGCAGAAAGGCTCTAAATGGCACGCAGTTGGCTATGTATCGATTGCGGGAAACTATCTCTTGCTTATGTACTACTCGGTCATCACGGGCTGGCTTCTGTATTACTTCTTCTCCTTTATATCAGGAGGATTGAATGCTTCAATGGATACAGCGGCCGTATCATCATTCTTCTCAGTTCTTACAGCATCCCCTTCCCTTCAGACTGTACTTACCGGGCTTGCTCTTCTCATAACAGCAGGCATTGTGATAATCGGGCTTCAGAACGGAGTCGAGAAGATTACGAAGGTAATGATGGTTATACTCTTTGTCCTTATGCTGATCCTCGCCATACACTCATGCCTCCTGCCGAATGCAGAAGAAGGAATCAGATTCTATATGAGGCCTGACTTCGGCAACCTTGTACATGAGTATGGCTTCTCGGAATCTGTCTTTGCAGCTATGGGGCAGGCATTCTTCACGCTTTCCCTGGGAATCGGAGCTATGGCTATATTCGGCTCATACTTCGATAGGAAGAGAACGCTTGGAGGAGAATCTATCAGAATAATATGCCTGGACACTACTGTTGCACTGCTTTCTGGATTCATAATCTTCCCTGCATGCTCTTCGTTTGGCGTAGAGGCAGGATCGGGGCCATCACTTCTTTTCATATCGCTTCCGAACGTATTCACACAGATGACCGGAGGAAGAGTTTGGGGAGCTATCTTCTTCCTTGCGATGATATTCGCAGCACTGTCAACGCTCATTGCAGTGTTTGAGAACATCTGCGCATACTGGATGGACATGAAGGGACTGTCAAGAAAGAAAGCTGCTGTGATGAACTTCATCCTGCTTTTCATCCTTGCCCTCCCTGCTGTATTCGGATACAACATCCTCTCATCAATCCAGCCTCTTGGGCCGGGGTCAACAATACTTGATGGCGAGGATTTCCTTGTCTCCAACATAATCCTTCCACTTGGCAGCCTTGCCTATGTGCTCTTCTGCACACATCGCTATGGCTGGGGCTGGAACAGCTTCATAAGCGAAGCAAACACAGGAGAAGGACTGAAAGTGCCGAACGCGCTTAGAATCTACTGCGCATGGATACTCCCTATCATCATTGCGATAATCTCAATAAATGGAATATACGGAGTATTTGCCTAAACTCAGGAGCAGGTCTTAACTGGCCTGCTCTCTTTTATATTGAATGCCTTGCACTATGATGATAGATTTATACGCAAGGGGTATACAATGATTCTTTTCAATCAACAAGAGAGAGAGAGAGAGAGAGAAGAGAGACGTGTTAGCATAAAAATCAAAATCACGTTTTTCTCTATTTTATTCGTTATTTTATCTATAGTTACATCATGCAAGCATGAACCGGATACGAAGTTTTATACGGTAACATACATTATCCAACCTGGAATTCAGCAGGAAACTGAAGAATATAGAGAAGGGACAAGCATCAATCCTGATGATAAGAAACCAACACGTTCAGGATATAATTTTGAGGGTTGGTTCCTTGATTCAGAATTAACTGATGAAGCACCTTCAAGCTTAACAATAACGAAGGATATAACGCTTTATGCAAAGTGGAACGCTATAGACAATACACCTGTTTTTAATATCGGTTTTGTACTCGAAGAAGGTGGAGATATAAACTGGATAGCATACAAACAAGGTGAAACACTCAATCTTGATACATATATCCCAACCAATGACAATGATCTCGCTGTCTTTGATGGATGGTATTATGATGTTGCATGCACTAATAAGGCAGAGGGAACAATAACCATAACAGAAGACCTGTACCTATATGCAAAATGGAGCTTCAGGCGATATGTGGTTACAGGTTATTATGGAGGTACAGAACCTGTTACTCAAGAATATCCTAGAAACAGTTCTTTAAAACTATCGCCTTCATGGCAATCCGCTAAGATCAAAGCTCCAGATAGCAGTAAACCATATAAAGGCGGTTGGTATTTTGATCAGGAATTCACAAAGCCTCTTACAGAATCCATTCAAGTAGCAGAAGATATTACTCTATACTTCAGATGGACTGATGAAGCTGCAACAATCACCTATCATAATGTCGGAAATAATCCTGAGGCAACTTACATAGATAATGATTCTTATGGAGTAGGCTCTTACTTCACTCCGTCCTCAAGCAGTTCAATAATAGGGAAGCCAAATGATGACAACGCTTTTGTTGGCTGGTTTTATGATAAAGATCTGACAGAGCAGATTTCTTCAGGAGAATATATACAGGCAGAATCCAATACAGATATTTACCTGAAATGGAGTACAGAAAAAGGCCAGATAACATATCATGATAATTATGAAGGGGGAAAGACAACTCCATATAGTTATACATTGGGGAAAAGCCAAACTCTTCGCAGTAGCGCATTGTCTACACGAAATAATTATACATTCGAAGGCTGGTATTATGATGCAGAGTGCACAAGGCCTGCTCCTGATAGCATAATTGTAGAAGAGAATACTGACCTCTATGCAAAATGGTCTATCAAGATTGTTGAGCTGACTTTACGTCTTAACAATGGCAAGCCCTCAATTGTAATTGAGATGGAAGCTGGATCAACTATAGACCTAAGCAAAATCGAAGAACCAAAACTTGATGGGTATACATTTGCAGGATGGTATACAGATAGTGCCTGCACAAAGAAAGCAGATACTATGTATGCAATAGGAGGTACGGACAAGACATTGTATGCCTTTTTCGATGATACGTGGAATGCAAAAGCTGATACATCATGGTATTCAGGTTCGGAAACTTCATTCTCATTCTCATTGTCATCTCCTGAAGAACTGGCAGGTCTTGCACAACTTGTAAATGAGGGAAATTCCTTTGAAGGAAAGACTATAGAGCTTTCATCCTCCATTGATCTAGAAGGATTAAAATGGGTGGCAATAGGAAATATCAAAGAAGAAGCAACATCTGCAAATGATCCGTACTCATTAAAGGATTCTGATTTCAATGGTTTCAGAGGAATATTTGACGGAAAAGGAAATACAATCAGCAACCTGCAGATTGTAAAATCTAATGTAACCTCCTCATATGATCATAGAAAATCTTATCTTGGACTCTTCGGAATTGTTGAAGATGGAGCGGTTATAAAGAACTGTACAATTGAGAATGTTTCAATTGAGGGAGATTCCATGATAGGTGCATTTGTCGGTTATGTTCCAAGTGCGCCTTCTTCTGGAGTATCTGGAGTTACTCTTGAAGACCTTCATACCAAAGGTCTTGTCGAAATAAAGGCATCATCGAATGCTGGAGGAATAATCGGCAGGAACGAAAGCAGTAATACGAAGTTGACCTTAAGAGATCTAAGCGTTGAAGCTGATAACGGAAGCTATATCAAATATAATGTCAGTGCAGCTTATCACTCATACCTTGGTGGTATCATAGGTGCGGCGTACAGCAACATTTCCAATGAGATGGATAATTGCAAAGTATCTGGCCTTGACATAACCGGTATATATAGCTCAGTAGGCGGCTTAGCCGGAAGGTTCAATAAAGGAAGCATAAAGAATTCAGCTGTTTCAGATATGACCATAACACTTGAACCGAAGTCTGCATCATCTTATCTACCGCAGACAATAGGAGCTTTTGTCGGAAACGCAACCAACGGAAACATTGAATTGAACAATGATTCTGCAACAGGCATCACACTCAGAAGAGATAGTTCGGCGACCGATGCTTTGTACTGTAACGGCTACATCGGAGCAGAGTCTGATCCTGCACAGATTGTAACAGGTCTGCCCGCTGATTATTCCGGTATTACAGTCACAACCATTTAACCTTTTAGGGGGCAATATTGCCCCCACCTATCATAATAAAGAGAAAAGAATGTATCACGTATAAGAATAAATATGAGATACTATACTCATGGATGAGACAGTATTCGGAAATGGCAAAGATGCAGAGATGGTATCCGTTGCAGAATCCTCAAAAGGAAGAAAATCTCTGAAAGCAGCAGGAATGCTTTATGATTATGCCAATCCTGATTTGATGGAAAAGGAAAAAAACGCATAGAAAGAAGCTGCTATTAGAAAATACAGCTCTAGCTCTATTCAATAGCCCTTCTCTCTACCTTTATGACACCATCAATCCTTATCCTAGAGCGGTCACTGAGTATAAGAGTGCCGTTGCTGCCATCAAAGCGTTTTATCGTGCACTCTATATCTTCATAGCGTCCTCCGCTTTTCTTATCATCTGGAATGAACAGCGTAATGACAATTGGCTTTCCAATCGATTCCGCAAGCGTTTTGCTTATCTCGGTTTTCTCATCATCAGAAAGCTCAGCCTTCCTATCAGTGCATCTAGTACTCTCTGCTATCACATCATCATACCCTGTAAGGGCGGCAAAGGGAGAGAACTGTGCAGCCCTATCAGAAAGAGACATCTGTGGATGCTTTCTGGAAACATGATGAGGCATTTCGATGATATCATCATATCGCTTCATGCCTTATGCCCTCCTATCTGCATGTTCCTCTCACGACCGGTAGCTCCTTCTTCATAATTAAGGCCTTTCAGGATAGCGTTCTTGCCGAACTTCCTCTTTATTGAGAGGGAGGCCTGCTGAAGCTTCTTCTCCTTCTCTTCATCCTCCCTTTCCTTCAGAAATTCACTCTCATCTGTAAGGAGATCTATGTTATAGACCCGTTTTGATTCGCTTATCACCTCACATGCTGTTATGTATATTCTCCGTACCAGAAGACGCTTGTCCACAATACGACTGAAAAGCTCTGCAGATGCCTTTATGATAGCATTTGCTGACGATGTTGCTCTTTCCAGCCTTATGCTGCCATGAGCGCTTTTAGGGACAGTACGGCCATATCTATCGGTCTTCATCTCTCCTTCATAGCCTTTGCTCTGCTCTCTATCATATCCAACATGAAGAACTATATGCTCTGTCACCATTGCCTTATCAACAAGAGAGAGCGAGAGGCTATCAGCCATCTCCTTAAGCACGATGAGAGCCTTATCGAAGGAATATCCACATTGAAGTACCTGCCCTGCTCCTATGCTGCTTGACTCTGGCTTGTATGCTTTTATATCGCGCATGGTACAAGGTTCCCAGCCCCACGCATGATCGATCAGAAGCTCTGCATTGATGCCGAATGCCTTATATAGAAGATCTTCGTTATAGTATTCATCGTCCTTGCCTATCGAGCATCTTGCAATATCTCCCATCGTATAGAGCCTCAATTCCTCAAGCTTCCGGGCATATCCAGTGCCGACTCTCCAGAAATCCGTCAGCGGACGATGCGACCAAAGCTCACGACGATAGCTCATCTCATCAAGCTGGGCAATACGCACGCCATTCTCATCAGCTTTCATATGCTTCGCCATTATGTCCATAGCGACTTTTGCAAGATACAGGTTCGTTCCGATTCCTGCTGTAGCTGTTATTCCTGTCTCCTTCAGCACTGAGAGTATCATCTTCATAGCCAGGTCATGAGGAGAAAGCGAGTAGAGCGAAAGATAATCAGTTGCATCGATGAAGACCTCATCTATTGAATATACGTGGATATCATCAGGGGATACATAACGTAGGTATATCTCATAGATCCTGGCGCTTATCTCCATATACAATGCCATGCGCGGTGGAGCTATGATCAAATCTACTTCAAGCGACGGATTGCCTTTTAGGGCTTTGTCAGAGGAAGATTTTCCGGAAAAACTTCTGCGTCCTGCCTTTCTGAGCCTTGCAGCATTCACATCTTTCAGCTTCTCATGCACTTCAAAGAGGCGGCATCGTCCTCCTATTCCATAGCTTTTGAGCGTTGGGGATACAGCAAGGCATATGGTCTTCTCCGACCTTGACTCATCAGCAACGACCAGATTCGTATCCAAGGGGTCACAGCCACGTGATGCACATTCTACAGAGGCGTAAAAGGATTTCAGATCGATTGCAATGTAGATTCTATCTTTCATACCGGACCATCTGTATCTTATCACGCTACAGATACAGGGGACAAGCAAAATGAAAAACAGATATTCTTCATCTAAGCTTTCTTGACCTCTTAACCGATTGCTGTAATATTCATTTCATGAACATAAGGAATATTGCCTCTAGAATCGGAATGGATTACGAAACAGCTCTTGAAGATTACTGTGGAGACGTGACAGCACTAAGCAATGCACTATCTTCATTCTGCAGTGATTGCCACATTGAGAAGCTTGAGAATGCTATAAGAAGCGGAAGCAACGAGGATATAAAGAAGGAAGCAAAGCGCATCAGGAAGCTTGCAGAAAAAGCTGGATTGGCATCACTTTCAGAAGAATGCCACAATCTTGAGAAAGCAGAGGAAAGCCTCTGGAATACATTGTTTTCAGCAATCAGATCCCTATGTTCAGAGATTATCAGTATAATCGAGGCATCAAAGTGAAAAGATTTGCTTTGGGAATTACAATAATCCTCTCCCTGATTCTCTCTTCATGTGCATCAACGGCAGGCAATAGCGAAGAGGATAACAAGACAATCACGATAACGCTCCCAGAAAACCCTTCAACAGGCTATTCCTGGATATGGGGACAAATGGGTGCGGGACATATCGAGATGATAGATGAAAGCTTCACAAGCGGTACTCTAATAGGAGAGCCTGGGGTGCATACATTCACATTCGCAGGCACAGAACCTGGTCATGTAACGCTGACTTTCTCATCACGCCAGCCTTGGCAGGGAGGCGGTGTCGGTGATACTGAAGCATTCTCCGTAACTGTCTATGATGACATGACAATATCGTACCTATGATCATGGAGCAAGGAGCGAAACAGGAATCTCATAAACCCCATCCGCTCTTTGCCTTGCATATTTTCCCGCTGTGCGGCGGTCAACATCCGCGACAATTACATTACCCAGGTCTCGAAATCTGGGCGGGCTCCGGTCAATGAGCCATGATGGATGGGGTGCCGGTGATGAGCCCGGAGGTAACGCTTCTCGGAGTCATCGGAACAACGCTCACGTCCAAGCCTATAGGCTCGTCCTATAAAGGTAGTTGACACCAGTAATAAGCACCGCCCCGAAAATACGCAGCCGTTTCTCAAGTTGCTTATCTGATATGCGTTCTATATATCTCACGTATTCATGGTAGAATGAGTCGTGCGAACTGTCTAGTACGGAACTTTTTCCGTATTAGAGTAAATCAAGCCCTTAGCTTATTGATAGGAACAACATATATCCCATCCTCTCTTCTATAGCATGGACCTGTTGCTGTGAGGATCATCATGAAAGAAGGAAGAGGTTCTTTGCTTTTATCCCTGATTTTCCTCTTCAGCATATTAAGCGTTCTTGCCCCATGATGTATTGCATCATCACCTCCTATCTTTATCTCGATAGCTCCCCAGCGTCCATCGGGAAGATGTATCACTGCATCGCACTCAAGACCAGCATTATCACGATAGTGCTTTACCTTACCTCCAAGGAAAGAGGAATATATGGAAAGATCACGAACAGCAAAATCCTCAAAGAAGAGGCCAAAGGATTCAATGTCATCAAGCAGATCAGAGGGAAATATATTCAACGCAGCACAGGCCAAGGATGTATCTGCAAAATGTCTGGTAGGAGTTGAACGGATGCTTGTCTTTGATCTTATGGAAGGACTCCATGCAGATAGATCCTCTATGATATAAAGATCCCGCAAAGCCTCCATATAATCATTGAAGGTCTTTGTGTCCATAGTCCTTTCATTGGACTGCTTCACATCCTCGATAATCGTCTGAATACTTGCCTCTGTTGATATATTCCTTGCATAGCTTCGCATGATCATGCGAAGGACTTCCGGGCTTTTAGATCTGAACTTCTCGTTCTTGCTGTTCTCAAAATAGAAAAGTCCGTTGTAATAATTGCGGGTAATCTCAATCGCAATCTCTTTTTCAGCAAGTACAGAGATAGGCCAACCTCCTCTGCAGATAAGAAAAGCAGCATCCTCCAGAAAGAAATACTCATTGATCGAAGGCTGTATGTATTCGCCCTCAAAAAGCGATGACAAGGAAACACTGCCATCAGACTCACCTGATTCATAAAGCGACATAGGCCGCATTTTCAGCACAGTTATCCTGCCAGCTCCTGAGTGCATGATATCTGTCTTATCTGCAGGGGTTGAGCTTCCTGTGAGGATATATTTTCCAAAGCTATACTCATCATCCAGATCATCTTTTATCGCATTCCAGATATCAGGAACTGTCTGCCACTCATCTATAAGCCTTGGATTATCACCAATAAGCATTGCCTTCGGGTCAAGCTCTGCAAGCTGTATGGACTTCTTAGTATTGAGTTTCACAAAGCTTTTCTGGAAGCGCATGCATGTAGTTGTCTTTCCGCAGAATTTAGGTCCGGAGACAACCACAGCACCTGCTGTACGCAGTTTCCGGACAATCTGCTCTTCAATATATCTTTTTTTGTACAACGGAAACCTCTTGTTTGAATTTTACATTATTCCTACAGATTTACAAGAAAATTCCCAAGATTTTCAATTTTTTATTCCCAAGATTTTCAATTTATATTCAAGAAACTAACAATCTGTTCAGCATCTTTGTCGCCTTTGTCGTAAAGCTGCATTATATTCTCATCATTATGCTTCAGCGTTGTCACACCGCATGTATCGTCAGGAGCTATGACAAGAAGTCGACCTTCACTCTCATGCTTCTTCATTCCAGCAATCTGGCTGTTGTATGTCTCAGCTCGTCTTAGCATGGCTTTGCCCGCTTCTGGATAATGTCTGGAAAGAGCCTTTCCGATCCATTTGTCTTTCTTTGGATCCCTTACAGTATCTCTTGGCTT
>CALXLI010000029.1 GCA_944389155.1 uncultured Spirochaetaceae bacterium
CAGCGAGAGCGCTGTCCGATGATAAGGGAATTCGATTTGGGGATTATAGAACAAAGTACATAGTTTCCAGGTCTTCCGATTTCAATTTTTGATGCGAGCCGTTTCTTAGCCTGTGCGGAAACGGCTCTTGTTTTGCTATTGGATATATTTTTGGTAAAGGCTGAATTATGCTATCATCTCAGTATGAATGATGGATTTATAAAGGTAGGGGCAGCATCACCTGTGCTAAGAGTTGCTGATCCTGCTTTCAATTGCGATAAGATTACCCAGATGATGAAGAGCGCCGTAGAGAAAGGCGTCAAGATACTTGTTTTTCCCGAGTTGGCTATTACTGGCTATACAGCTCAGGATCTGTTCTTCCAGAAAAGACTAAGAAAAAGTGCAGAGTGCGCGCTTGAGAGGATTGTGGCCGCATCTGCTGATTTGGATGTCCTTGTATTTGTCGGTTATCCATTTGAGTATAAGGATAAGCTCTTCAATACCGCTGTTGCCGTAAAGGATGGGCATGTATTAGCGCTTATTGCAAAGAAGAATCTGCCATCATATGGTGAGTTCTATGAGACAAGATGGTTCACACCATCTCCTGAAGAGAATATTCCTGTTGATATCCTAGGTGATACAGTTCCGTTTGGCCGTAAGATAATCCTTTCATGCACTTCCATGCCATCGCTCAAAATCGGTGCTGAGATATGCGAGGACCTTTGGGTTCCTGATCCTCCATCTGTCCATCTGGCTGAGAACGGGGCGACTGTGATTGTCAATCTCTCAGCATCCGATGAGGTCATAGGCAAAGCAGAGTACAGAAAGAACCTTGTCCAATCAACATCTGCACGCCTCGTCTGCGGTTATATCTACGCAGATGCTGCATATGGGGAGAGCACTACTGATATGGTCTTCATCGGCAGTAATCTCATAGCTGAAAATGGCTCACTTGTTGCTTCTGGTACATCATTCCTTGGTGGAGACATTCTCATAACCGAGCTTGATACTGAAAAGCTTGTCTCTGAGAGAATGAGGATGAATACATACTCCATAAAGGATGAAGGGTATGCGATAGTTCCGTTTGGGCTTTGTGCTGAGGAAACAACGCTGACAAGGTTGTTCCCAAGGCATCCATTCGTTCCTGACAATGACAAGGAAAGGGCAGAGCGATGCCGCACAATCCTGTCCCTTCAGGCATTAGGACTTGCCAGAAGACTGGAGGCAGCACATGCCAAGACCGCTGTCATAGGGCTTTCAGGAGGTCTTGATTCAACGCTTGCCCTTCTTGTGACAGTGAATTCTTTCCTTATCCTGAAAAGAGATCTTGCTGATATCATAGCTGTGACAATGCCATGCTTCGGAACGACTGAAAGGACAAAATCAAATGCTGAGCGTCTTGCAGAGTCCGTAGGCGTTTCCTTCCGCACAGTTGATATAACAAAGAGCGTGCTTCAGCACTTCGAGGACATAGGGCAGGATAGGAACGACCTTTCTGTGACTTATGAGAATGCACAGGCAAGGGAGAGGACCCAGGTGCTGATGGACATTGCGAACAAAACAGGTGGCATTGTCATCGGAACAGGAGATCTTTCTGAGCTTGCGCTTGGATGGGCAACGTACAATGGCGATCACATGAGCATGTATGGGGTGAATTCATCAATACCGAAGACACTTGTCAGATATCTTGTCCGCTATACTGCCGATACATCAAAGAAAGAAGAGGCTGATGTTCTTTATGACATACTTGATACCCCTGTTTCCCCTGAGCTTCTTCCTGCAAAGGACGGGAAGATATCACAGGTGACTGAGGATATAGTAGGGCCGTATGAGCTGCATGATTTCTTCCTCTATTATATGGTGCGTTTCGGCTTTGCTCCTAAGAAGATATTCCGCCTCGCGCATATAGCCTATAAGGATATATATACAGATGAGGTCATAAAGAAATGGCTTGTTGTGTTCATAAGGCGCTTCTTTGCTCAGCAGTTCAAGCGCAGCTGCCTTCCTGACGGTCCGAAGGTGGGAACTGTCACGTTCTCCCCACGTTCTGATTGGAGAATGCCATCCGATGCATCCGCTGCAGCCTGGATGGAAGAAGCAGAGTCAATAGAAGTCTGAGCTTCCAATGCATTAACGCGTGCGCGTGTAAAAATGATTTGATATAAACACGCGCGCGTGTTAAGATGTGTTTGGAGGTTCATATGGGAATAGTACCTAAACATGAGGATCTTCTGACAGAATTCAAAAGCGACATAGATAAGCTTGGCGATAATGAAATCGTTGAGGCTGTTGTTGCATTTGCCAATACCGAGGGCGGTATGCTGTATCTTGGTGTTGAGGATGATGGCTGCATAACAGGAGTGCATGAGAAACATCGAGATGTCATAGGTGCTTCGGCTATGATAGCAAATAGGACTGTCCCATCTGTTTCTGTCAGGGCTGATATACTGCATGAGGATGGCTGTGATGTTCTTGAGATATCAGTACCAAAAAGCCGTGCGATAGTATCTACATCTGAAGGCAAGATCCTCAGACGACGGCTGAAAGCTGATGGAAGCCCTGAGAACATTCCTATGTATCCGTATGAAATCAATGTGAGACTATCAGAGCTTGGAGCCTTGGATTATTCTTCACAGATTGTCCGCAGTGCCTGCATTGAGGATTTGGATCCTAATGAACGTATCAGGCTGAGAAAGATTATACGCATAAGCAAAGGAGAGTCCCAGCTTCTTGAGCTGGACGATGAGGAATTGGATAAGGCGCTATGCTTTGTCAAGAGTGATGGGAACAAGCTTTATCCAACAGTTGCTGGATTGCTGATGATCGGCAGGGAAGATAGGCTTCGGGAACTTATTCCGACAGCTGTATCAAGCTTTCAGGTTCTTGAAGGGACAAGCGTAAGGATGAATGAACAGTACTCTAAACCTCTTTTGGCTACATTCGAGATATTCCTGAACAATATGAAAGCTTGGAATCCTGAAAGAGAGATCAATTATGGGCTTTTGAGGATTCCTGTACCAGAATTCTCCGAAAGCTCATTCAGGGAAGGTCTTGTCAATGCATTCTGCCATCGAGATTACACAATGCTCCAATCCGTAAGGGTCGCAGTGGAGGATGAAGGGCTGACAATAAGCAGTCCAGGCACATTTATCGAAGGAGTCAATCTATCAAATCTGCTGACAACCGAACCGCATAGCAGGAATCCTGTTCTCTCTGACATCTTCAAGCGTATTGGACTTGCAGAGCGTACAGGAAGGGGAATTGACAGGATATTCGAAGGCTCGATCGTATTTGGCAGACCATTGCCGGATTATTCAGAATCTACAGGTGCCTATGTGAAATTGTTCATACAGAGATCTAAGCCAGATGTTGCATTTGCAAAGATGATCGCAGCTGAGGAAAAGCGCATAGGGCGTCCTCTTTCGATAAACTCGCTTTTGGTGCTTTCTGTGCTGCAGTCGGGTAATGCTTCTTTCAGCGCAATCCAGGATACAGTTCACATCAGTGTTCCACGATTGAAGGCTGTCATTGGCTCTCTTGTTTCAAGTGGTCTTGCTGAAGAAAGTTCTGGCAGATATAGATTAAGCCCAAAAGCATATAAGAGAGAACGTGAGACATTGGATTATCTGCAGGAAACTGAAATAGATTTCCATCGTGCTGAGGATATGGTCATGAAGCTTGCAAAGGAAAAAGGGGAGGTGACACGCTCTGATGTGATCTCGCTTCTCGGTATCGGCCCGGATCAGGCATACAGGATTCTCAGGAAGCTTGTGAAGAAAGGATTTGTCGAGCTTTGCGGGAGCGGTAAGGGGGCAAAGTATAGGATAGGGTGCTAGTGCACCCTACCATCAGCCAAAGTTGAAAAGAGCCACTGCAGAGACTCTTGTTGATTCCCACATTGGATTCATCACATCCCAGCCGCCTTCGCTGAAGGAAGCCTTGCAAGGAAGGATGACGTTCAGGCCGACACTCAGGAATGAAAGATTGAATGTAGCACCTGCTCTATATGCAAGCTTGGACTGTGCAAATGCGTCTCCTGCATTATCCATCGGCAGGCCGTTCATCGTCCAGTCATGATTGTCGCCAACATACTGGAAGTCAAACTGCGGACCGACACCGATAGCCAGGTCGAAGAATCCTGTTATAGGGATGTTCACATTCACTGTCGGAATGAGCGCGATGCTTACGCTGCTATGGTTTCCAAAGCCGATTGTGGCAGGGATATCGATGCTCAGGTATTTGAATGGGTTTATGCGGATATCAGCACCAAAGGAGAAGTTGTTGATATTCCAAGCCTCAGCTCCTTCCATTGTCTCCTGCATTTCGACTACAGTCCTGTTGTAGGAAACAAGCGGTCCTACCTGGAAGAAAGGGGCAGCGGAGAGCGTGATTGGTACGATTGCCAGTGCGATAAGCACCACAAGCAGTTTTCTTTTCATGGTTCCTCCAAAAAAGTTCGTTTTTCTCTCATCCGTGGCTATTATCTCATATGAATATGTTTCTTGCCATTGCAATAGGAAAAGAACACAATTTCTACATATAAGGCCCGATGTGCCATTTTGATATAGAGAACCTTGCGGGAAAAGATCGCATCCTCCCCGCCCTTCACTTGCCTTTCCATTCAGGGTATCATATCAGCATGTTAGGTAAGAAAAGCCTCTTCGGAGGATTCATTGGTTTATTCTTCTTTTCGATTGTTGTGTTCTTTATCATCTACTTTCTTGTACCGGAGGTTTCGATAAAGTTCTTTGGTATAACCTTCCGCGAGGATTCCTACATTGAATCATCGATTGAATCTGCATTGGTAGAGGCCGGTGTGAGCGAAACTGAGGCTGAGCGGATAGTGCAGAGCGATGGAGGTGAGGTGTTCTCCCTGCTTATGGAGAAGTCCGGGGAAAACCTAGGACGGCTTGTCTCATATCTTGGCTCGGATGAGGGAAAGGCGATGATAGGCAAGGGCGTTGAATACGTCAGGTCCGGAACAGGAACATTCGTAGATTATATCTCAGGACAAGAGGCCTTCAGTGACTGAGATAGAATTTCTCGGAACAGGTACCAGCCATGGCATCCCAGTCATAGCCTGCCATTGCCCGGTATGCTCATCTGCCGATCCAAGAGATAAACGCTGGCGCTCTTCAATCCTGATAAAACGAGGATGCACAAGCGTTGTGATTGATACAGGCTATGAGTTCCGGCTTCAGGCACTCAGGGCATCGATTGACTCATTGGATGGTGTGCTGTATACGCATGCGCATTCTGATCATCTCATGGGCTTGGATGATCTGAGGGTCTTTTCCGGCCATGATAGGTTCTCGATATATTCAACCGAACCTGTACTGAAGACAATCGAAGCGGTTTTCCCGTATGCGTTCAGGACATGGCAGTACAAGGGAGTCCCTTCGCTGAGGCCTGTAACAATTGAGGAGCGCAGGCCTTTCAAGGTAGGAGAGATTGAGTTTGTGCCTATCCCGGTGATGCATGGCATGATGCGCATAGTAGGATATAGGTTCGGGAAAGCTGCATACATCACTGATGTTTCAGATATCCTCTACGATGAGAACAAGGAGGTTCTTTCCGGACTTGATACCCTTATAATAGGTGCTCTCAGATCAAGACCCCATTGGAGTCATTTCTCATTCGACCAGGCTGTTGAGGCTGCTGATAGGATCGGAGCTGAGAATGTCTATTTTACCCATATCAACCATGAAACGAGTCATAATGAGATAGAGCAGCGTTATTCAGGAAGGGCCAAGCCCGGATACGACACGCTGAAGCTGGAGGTACGCGATGAGTGATTCACTCTTTACAGATAAGGATCTTGACCAGACTGAGCTTGCGAAGGAAAGGGAGGTGAAGAAGAGCGTGGAGGCGGTTAAGCCTGAAGAGAAGAAAGTATTCTCAAAGCGCCTTTATATACTGGATGGCTATTCGATAATCTACAGAAACTACTTTGCCCATATATCAAATCCACTGACTGATGGGAAAGGCGTGAATGTAAGTGCGTACTTTGGTTTTTTCTCAACGCTTCTTTCTCTTCTCTCATCCTATAAGATGGACTATCTTGCAATAGCGATGGATGAGAAGGTCCCCACGTTCCGTCATGTTATGTATCCGGAGTACAAAGCTACAAGGGACAAGGCTCCAGAAGACCTTCATGCACAGGTGCCGATGATCGTGGATACCCTTGAAGCTATGAATATAAAGGCTGTGTCGAACCCTGGATTTGAGGCTGATGATATAATAGCATCGCTTTCTAAGGAAGCTGAGAGGAACGAGATAGAGACCGTGATCGTCACAGCGGACAAGGATCTGATGCAGCTTGTCGGCCCGCATGTCTCAGCTCTCCGCCCTCCTAAGAAAGGAGAGTCGCAGTACAAGATGATGCAGGAGAAGGAGGTTCTGGAAGAGTATGGTGTCAAACCATCCCAGATTGTTGATTTCCTTTCAATCATCGGCGATAAGGCTGATAACATCCCTGGCATAAAGGGACTGGGAGAAAAAGGAGCTGTGAAGCTTCTCTCTGAATATGTTTCGCTTGATGGGATATACCGCCATGTTGATATGCTTCCTGCTGCTACCAAGAGAAAGCTTGAAGATGGAAGGTCTGATGGTGAGCTGTCCCGCAAGCTTATTGAGCTGAATTTTGAGGCTCTTCCCCCTCAGTTTGATTTCTCATCGCTCAGCGTTGGCGGAATGACGCTTGCAGATGGTATAGAACAGCTTGAAGAGCGAGGCTGCAGAAGCCTTGCAAGGCGTATATCATCTCTCTCTCCGGACAGAAAGGAGACGAAGGAAGCTAAGAACGAGGAGAAGAAAGCATATGAAGCCCCTGCTGCGGAAAAAGGCATATATGCTTCCATCACGGACATAGAAGATGTGAGGAAGCACTTCCGTATTGCTGAGAAGAAAGGCATCATGGCTTTGGATACAGAGACGACAGGACTTGAGGAAGATGCTGATATAGTCGGTTTCTCCTTCTCATACGAAGAGGGCAGGGCATATTACGTTCCTCTTATTGCTGGTGGAGAGGAATATGTCAGCAAGGCAGATGCAAAGGCCCTTTTCGATGAATACCTTGCAACCGGAAGGATAGGAATCGTAAATCAGAACATAAAGTACGATCTGAAGGTCATATGGCATCTTGGCTCTGATATCTCACGTATCGTCTTCGATACGATGATCGCTGCATGGCTTCTGGACTCAAATGCCAATATCTATAACCTCGATGATCTATCTCTCCGTATACTCGGCGCGGTAACGACACGTTACGAGGATGTTGTTGAGAACGGCCAGCCTTTCTCGTCAGTTCCGCTCGACAAGGCAACAGCATATGCTGCAGAGGATAGTGATATGGCATTCAGGCTGTATCATGTACTGAGGAAGCAGCTTGAGGAAAAGAATCTCCTCGGTGTCCTTGAAACCTATGAGCTTCCGCTCATCCCGATACTTGCGAAGATGGAAAGGGAAGGAATACATCTTTCAACTGAGCGTATCAAGGCTATGGATGAGGAAGTCGCTGCAAGGCTGAAATCACTTGTTGAGGAAATCTATGATATAGCAGGCCATGAATTCAATCTGAATAGCACCCAGCAGCTTTCTGCTGTCCTCTTCGATGAGCTTCATATGAAGACAGGAAAGAAGACACAGCGTGGATACTCCACGGATACGGCAACGCTTGAAGGGCTGAAGGAGGAAGGGGGAAGGATAATCGAGGACCTTCTTTCATACAGGCAGCTTGCCAAGCTCAAAAGCACATACATTGAAGTTCTGCCGATGCTTCAGGATGGAGAAGGCAGGATACATACCTCGTTCCTGCAGACAGGCACTGCTACGGGACGGCTTTCATCTCGCAATCCGAACCTTCAGAACATTCCTGTCAGGACAGAGGAAGGCAGGCTTATAAGATCTGCTTTCACTCCTAGGGAAGGCTGTGTGTTCCTTTCCGCTGATTACTCGCAGATCGAGCTTGTCGTGCTTGCTCATATGAGTGCTGACAGCGCACTCAGCGCCGCATTCATAAACGGAGTCGATGTCCATCGTTATACAGCATCGCTTATCTTCGGCAAGAGCGTTGAGGAGGTAGATGCACATGAACGCCGTATCGCAAAGACCATAAACTTCGGGATAATGTACGGGATGTCAGCTTTCAGGCTTTCAAAAGAGCTTGGGATATCACGAAGCGATGCCCAGTCATTCATAACAAAGTACTTTGATAGATACAGCAGCGTCCGCTCATTCGTCGAGAAGACGAATGCATTCGCTTCAAAACATGGCTATGTCCTCACGGAAGGAGGCCACAGACGTGATGTGCTTGGCATCAACAGCTCAAACAAAGTAGAGAAGGCCGGCGCTGAAAGAGTTGCGGTCAATACTGTGATCCAGGGAACAGCTGCCGAGATAATGAAGAAGGCCATGATTTCCGTTGATGCTGCGATTGCTGAGAAGGCATTGAAGTCAAAGATTCTTCTTCAGGTCCATGATGAGCTTATATTCGAAGTCCCGATTGAGGAGAAAGATGAGATGGAGAGGCTTGTGAAGGATAGGATGGAAAGCGCTGTGGAGCTGAGCGTTCCTCTTCGGGCTTCTCTTGAGTTCGGAGCTTCCTGGGGAGATATGCACTGATGATAATAGGATTGACCGGAAAGATATGCGCAGGAAAGGATACCTTCGCTTCCCTGCTTCCTGAAGATCGCTTTGCTGTCATTGATGTCGATGCGCTTGGCCATGAAGCGCTTGCTGAGAATAAGGACAATGTAGCAGAGGCCTTTGGCGCTGATGTGATAAGAAGCGATGGCACTGTGGATAGGAAGAAGCTTGGGGCGATTGTCTTTTCGGACAAGGCAAAGCTTGAAGCACTCAACAGCATCACCCATCCTTGGATGAAGGAGAAGGCTCTCTCTCTTGCGCATGAAGCTGAAAGGGCAGGGAAGATAGCTGTCATAAATGCAGCGCTTCTGGAATCGATGGGTTTTGTGCGTTCATGCGACCGCGTGATACTTGTCACAGCGGGGTATGGGGTGAGGGAGAAGAGGGCAGCAGAGCGCAGTGCTCTTTCAAGCGAGGAGTTCAGAAAGCGTTCTGAGGCACAGAAAGACATAGGGATTTCGTTATTCTCGTCAGGAAAGCCTGTAATAACCATAATCAATGATGCAGATATAAATAGTCTTTCTCGACAAGTGTCTTTTTTGTGTGATACAATTTAAGGAAGAGGGCATTTATGAAGAAACTACGGATCGTATTGCTGGCAGTTACCGCCGTGCTTGCGGTATTCTCTTTCGCTACGATGCTGGAAGTCAGGCCAGGTCAGCAGAGTTCAATCCTTGAAGCGGCTCGCCAAAGACAGGAAGAGCCTATCTTATCTGTAACCGAGCCTCTTGAGACAGACACATCCGTGGTTGCTCAGGAAGAGCGGATCGCACGTATGGCTGCTGACATCCTGGCTGGTGATGACTCGTTCATCGACAGGATTGCTGCAGAAGTCGAGACATCCATTCCTGGGTATATTTCCCAGTACGTCCAGGGCGATGAGTTCAGGTCGCTCTTCGAAGCTTCTGTCCAGGAAAGCATAGATACAATCGTGCAGAACGTGATAGATGAGCTTGTGACGGATGAGAATCTGGATTACGTTGCTTCGATTGTCGCTGAAAAGCTTGGGACAAGCGAAGAGGATGTATATGTGCAGGCATTCTCGAGGATCGCATCCAGGGTTCTTGCAATGCTTACCCTTCCTGACGATGAAACCCTTGATATTGAAAATGCAGTTCTCGAGATCTACAGAGCTCATTCAGATGAGATTGCATCCGATGTCATTGACAGGGCTATCAGGAACTACAATGCTCTTACGACGGAGGAGAAGATCGGACTTCTCTCAACAGATCAGCAAGCTGCGCAGATCTATCAGGCAGAAAGGGATTACATCATCTCTGATATAGCAAGCGGTATCGTAGAAAAGTACAATGCACTCACTACAGAAGAGAAGATCGAGCTTCTCTCAGCAGATGAGCAGGCTGTGACAATCTATGCAAACGAGAGAGAGTATGTCCTGAACGACCTCATCTCTTCGATCATCGACCAGTACAACGCGCTCTCGACAGAAGAGAAGATTGTCCTTCTTTCAACAGACAAGCAGCTTGAGACGCTTTATCCTGAGTATAGGGATTACATCATACAGGATATTGCAAACGGCCTTGTCGAGAAGTATGATGCGCTCACGACAGATGAGAAGATCGAGCTTCTCTCAACAGATGAGCAGGCTGTGACAATCTATGCAAACGAAAGAGAGTATGTCCTGAACGTCCTTATCTCTTCGATCATCGATCAGTACAATGCACTCTCGACGGAAGAGAAGATAGCGCTTCTCGGTACGCATGATCAGGCTGTGGAGATATACTCAGCAGAAAGGGATTACATTCTCTCTGATCTTATCGGAGCTGCAATCGATGAATATAACGCCCTTCCTATAGAGGAGAAGATAATGCTTCTCTCAACTGATACACAGCTTGAGGCTCTCTATCCAGGATACAGGGAATACATCATCTCTGATATAGCAGATGGAATCGTTGAAAGATACAATGCACTTACAACTGAAGAGAAGATAGATGTCCTTGGAACAGATGCGCAGGTTGAGACGCTTTATCCTGAGTACAGGGATTATATCATCTCCGATATTGCATATGCGCTTGCGGAAGAGTATTCAGCTCTTTCCACTGAAGGCAAGATAGATATCCTCTCTGCAGATGAGATTGCATCCGTGCTCTATAGTGATAACAGAGAAGCTATCATCTCCGACCTTGCAGATGAGGCGGTTAAGATGATCAACAGCCTGTCAGATGAGGAGAAGAGAGCGCTCTTCGGTGGCACTGAGTACAGCGATGAGGATGTTGCGGCGCTTTATGAAGCAAACAAGGATGCTATCGTCGAGGAGTTCCTGGACATAATCCTTGCAAAGTACGGTACAGTACCAGAGACCGTCTCTGCTGAATCTCCTGTGCGTGAGCCTATAACGGTTCCTGTATTCGGTGAACCTGTTGTTTCCGTCGATGCGACAGAGGAAGAGTACATGAATGCCCGTGATGAAGCTAGAAGCGCTGAGATTGCCCGCCTTCTTGAATATCTTGATATCTAAACAGAATGCCCTCCCAGCGAGGGCATTTCCTATATTATGAACAACAGAGTTATTGATCTTGCATCTTCCTTGATTCGTATTCCGTCTGTTACAGGCTCTGAGTCTGCAATAGTCTCATTTTTGTCAGATTATCTTTCAGAAAGCGGTTTTCACACTGAAATCCTTCCGTCTGGTTCCATTGTCGGCATCATAGACGGTGGAATGCCCGGTCCTGTCATCGTGCTTGATGGGCATATCGACACAGTTGGGATCGGAGAGGAATCTGATTGGTCATTCCCGCCGTTTGCAGGTGATATAAAGGACGGTAAGATACGTGGAAGAGGGGCTTCCGATATGAAATGCGGAGTTGCGGCTTCCATCATCGCAGCTTCCAGATTTGCAGGAAAGAGCTTTCCTGGCCGTATAATAGCCGCCTGCATAGTTGAGGAGGAGCGTTTTGAAGGAATAGCTTCCCGAGAGGTTTCTGAACGCTTCAAGCCAGACTGCGTGATCATTGCTGAATCAACGGACGGAAAGCTGAATATAGGGCAGCGTGGCAGGGCTGAGATCAAGATAGAGGCGTTTGGAAAATCATGCCATTCATCGAATCCTGAAGAGGGAGTGAATGCAATATATACCCTGATTGATGCAATAGCGCGCATAGATTCAATGCCCCTTTCGGAGCATCCTGTTCTTGGCAAGGGCATAATGGCCCTCACCGACATGATTTCAGAACCATATCCTGGAATGTCCGTAATACCTAATAAAGCCATAGCGACATATGACAGGAGAACTCTTCCGGGAGAGAGTGCAGAGGGCATCGTTGACTCTATCAATAAGGCAATAGCTTCAGTGGATGCAAAGGCATCGGTTGCGTATGGCACGACTGTTACGTATTCCGGCCTGTCGCTATCAGCTCCGCGCTTCTTCCCATCCTGGATTGCCCGTGATGATTCACGTCTTGTCTCACTTGCGGCAGAAGGCCTTAGGAAAGCTGGTCTCTTCAAAGGCCTTGGGCATTACTCGTTCTGCACAAACGGCAGCCATTACGCTGGGGAGAAGGGGATAGAGACTATTGGATATGGTCCAGGCGAGGAGAGGCTTGCCCACATTACCGATGAGGCGATTTCCGTAGAATCCCTTGAATCTTCATGCGAGGGCCTCTATGCGATACTTTCCGCTCTCATAGAGGGTAATGCCTGATCTCTCCCTCCGGTGTCTGGAAGATATATGATGAACTGTCCTTTCCTATGAGATAGTCATGGGTGAGGATTACCTTGCCACCACCTTCCGGCAGGTCAGCTGTATATTGCGGCATTCCAAGCCCTGATAGCTCGCGCCTTATGTTCTTCTCTATCTCAAGGCCTCTTTCAATCGAGACCCTTAGGTGCCTTGTTCCTTTCACGAGATCTCCCTGGAAGAGATAGTAAGGCTTTATCCTGTTCATAAGGAGTTTCTCTGAGAGTTCTATCAGCGTGCCCTCGTCATCGTTTACGCCTTTCAGCAGCACAGTCTGATTGAACGCGGGGATGCCAAGCTCGAGAAAGCCCCCGACAGCTTTCAATGATTCTTCCGTGAGTTCTGCTGGATGGTTGAACTGCGTCATAAGGTAATAGGGAGCACCTGTCTGGTTCTTCTTTATGACAGAGAAGAGCGCGCTGTCAAAACGCTGTGGAGCTGTTGCTACGGCCCGTGTGCATAGACGGAAGATCACAGAAGGGCATTCTGCCTTGAATATGCTGAGCATCCTGTCTATATGGCTGTCCGGAAGCGTGAAGATATCACCACCGGTGAGAAGGACTTCCTTTATCTCCCTGTGTTCTTTTATGTATCCTGCAGCATCCCTGATTTCCTCTTCGCCTGCTTCTCCCGTGAGCTTTCCCGTAAAGCGACGTCGGAAGCAGTGGCGGCAGTATGCAAAGCATCTGTCCGTTACAAGGAAGGCTGCCCTGTTGTGATACCTGTGGACAAGGCGTGAGGAATGGCTGTTCTCCTTCTCGCACTGCGGATCAAGCGTCCCTACTGTATCTTCATTCTCCTTGCGGGAAGGGACGAACTGCACCCTTATCGCAGGGTTTGAAAGCATCTTTGCAATATGGTCGGAGATAAGAAGCGGCAGTGTATTTTCCCCATCTTCTTTCCAGGCTTTTTCATCATCAGTCAGCTTTATATGTTTTCCGAGCTCTTCAATGTTGTTTATCACGCGCTTCTTTATACCACTAGGTCAGGCCAGTGTGAAGACGCTTTTCCCTGTAAGTGTTACACTCAGACCATGGAAAAGGAAAAGAAAGGGCTATCAGGTTATTATGCCACGACATTCTTGATTGGGCTTGGGTTCTTCACGATGGGGCTCATGGATCCTCTTTATGACAACTACGTACCGGTATTCCTTGGGTACTATCTTGATTCAAGTTTCCTTGTTGGCTTGATAATGACGCTGGACAATATCCTTGCAATACTTCTCATCCCGATATTCTCAGCTCTTTCTGACAGGACGGAGACAAGGATCGGAAGGAGAATACCTTATATAATAACGCTACTTCCGCTCTCTGCGCTGTTTTTTGCGCTCGTTCCGTTCTCTGCCCTCGATTCCCTGCTGATGCTTGTCATCACGGTATTTTTCCTGAATATCTTCAAGCAGGCAGTCAGAGGACCTGTTGTCGCTCTTATGCCTGACATGGTTCCTGCGGACCTGAGAAGCGAGGCAAATGGTGTCATCAATACGATGGGAGGACTTGCCACTATTCTTGGAACAGTGCTCCTTGCCCGTCTTATGGATGTCAGGATCAATGTTCCTGGACATGGAGAGGTTGATAAGGTCCTTGCGTTCCCCGTTGCATCTGTCTTCGTGGTCATTGCTGTTGTTCTTCTTTTCATCTTCGTAAAGGAGAAGAACAGCACAGTGAAGGAAAAATGCGAAAGCGATGAGAAAGAGCCTATGCTGAAGAGCCTCAAGGGAATCTTCGGCGAGAAGGAGAAGAGCGCTCTCTTCATCCTGCTTTCCCTTCTCTGCTGGTTCATAGCGTATCAGGGCATCCTCCCGTTTGTCGGTGTGTATACGATAGAGGAGATGGGCACAAGCGCTGGAACAGCAGCACTTTCTTCTGGAATGGTTGGAATAGCATATGCGGCATTTGCTGTTCCATCAGGCAAGATTGCGCATAGATTCGGACGAAAGAGGACGATAAGGGTATCTCTGATGGCGATTGTTGTCATACTCGCACTGGTCTTTTTCCATGGGACGCTGACAGAAGGTATGGATCCTGCACTCCGCCTTGCGCTTTTCTGGGCTCTCCTTTTCCTCTTTGGGATATTCTGGGTTACTGTTGTCACGAATTCATTCCCTATGCTTTGGCAGATGGCTTCATACAATACGATTGGAATATACACGGGAGCGTACTATTTCTTCTCACAGCTGGCTTCAATCGTTGCACCTCCTCTTGCAGGAGGCTCGATAGATCTCTTTGGATATCCGGCTCTCTTCATTTTCGGCCTTGTCTTCATGCTTGCGGCATTCCTTCTGATGCGTTTTGTTCACAGAGGAGAACCTGTGGATGACTGAGAAGGAGAGGGCAGAACACTATAAGAGGATGACGGAGACTCCGGTTTCCCGTCTCATAGGGAGGCTGGCAGTCCCGACGATAATAAGCATGATGGTATCTGCACTGTACAATACAGCAGATACATTCTTCGTTTCAGCCCTTGGTACAGCTGCAACAGGCGCTGTTGGGATAGTCTTCTCCATAATGGCGATAATCCAGGCCATAGGATTCACTATCGGAATGGGAGCAGGAAACATACTGTCGCGGCAGCTTGGAGCCAAAGAGGATGATAAGGCAACTGTCACTGCATCATCAGGTTTCTTCTTTGCGCTGCTCCTTTCTGTTATCCTGATGGTTGTGGGAATCGCTGCAAGAGCACCTCTGATGAGGCTTCTTGGCGCTACTGATACAATCCTTCCATATGCAGAGGATTATGCTACTTACATATTCTACGGCTGTCCTGTGATGTGCCTGTCCTTTGTGATGAACAATTATCTCAGAGCTGAAGGAAAGGCATTCTTCAGCATGATAGGACTTACTGCTGGAGGTGTGCTCAATATAGTTCTCGATCCTATATTCATCTTTGTCCTCGGTTTCGGGACAGCAGGTGCTGCCATGGCTACAGCGCTCAGCCAGCTTGTGAGCTTCCTTATCCTTCTCTCATTCTTCCTTTCCGGGCGTTCAAGTGTCCGTATTCAGCTGAGGAAGGTTTCGAAGGCGGGCCGAACATACATGAACATAATACGGGTCGGGCTCCCCACGCTTATGAGGCAGGGACTTGCAAGCATTGCGTCAATTGCGCTCAATGTCGGGGCTTCCGCTTTCGGAGATGCCGCTGTTGCCGCGATGAGCATATCGGGGAGAATCAACATGTTCGCTTTCAGTGCGATGCTTGGCTTTGGCCAGGGATTCCAGCCTGTCTCATCGTTCAACTATGGTGCAAAGCGCTATGACAGGGTCAGGAAAGCATCTGTCTTCACTGCTTTTGTCGGCACTCTGATCATGTTTGTCCTTGCTTTGCTGTGCATTGCATTTGCTCCGCAGATAATAGCGATCTTCCGCAAAGATGACAGTGCAGTGATGGAAATCGGGGTCATGGCATTGCGCTCTCAGGCTCTTATGCTTCCACTCACCGGCCTTGTAACGACAGCAAACATGGCCCTGCAGAGCACAGGGCAGTCTCTTCCTGCAACTGTCCTTGCAATGTCGAGGCAGGGGATATTCTTCCTTCCGCTCATTGCAGTGCTCCCTCGTTTCCTTGGACTTTGGGGGATAGTGCTTGCACAGCCGCTGAGCGATTTCATAACATTCTTCATCGCTCTATTTCTATTCAGATATTTCTTGAAGATGCTTAAGGAGAAGGTGGTACAATAGGAACATGAGAATCAGAAAGTTAATAGGAACAGTCAAGGATTATGATTGGGGCAACAAGGATTTCATTCCTTCGCTTATTGGAGGTTATACAGGAGGGCCGCAGGCTGAGCTTTGGTTTGGCACCCATCCGCTTGGAGAGTCCAGGACAGAGGAAGGTGAGGCGCTTTCAGAGCTTCTGAAAAACGATAAGTCATATCTTGGAAATGAGTGGAATGACTCAGGTGAGCTTCCTCTGCTTCTCAAGATACTTGCCATCGATAAGCCGCTCTCGCTTCAATGCCATCCGACCAGGGCACAGGCAGAGGATGGCTGGAAGAGGGAAGAGGGGCTGAGAAGGGAAGGAAAAGAGCATAACTATCAGGATCCGAACCCTAAGGCAGAGGTCATTGCAGCGCTTTCTCCGATAACAGCCCTTTGCGGCTTCAGGGATGCTGAGGTAGCTGCTGCGGATCTTGCATCGCTTGTCCCGTCCTTCTATGCAAAGAAGCTCAAAGCGCTCTGTGGAAGCATAAAGAGTCTGTACCTTGGCCTTTATGCACTCTCTGAAGATGAGAAAAAGGAGCTTCTTGATGAGTTTTCATCCTCGATTTCAGCAAGCGAAGGCAATGCATGGGATGGGCTTTTCCTCACGCGCAAAGGCATAGCCGCTGAGTGCCTGGAGGAGTATCCTGGGGATATCGGGGCACTGTTCCCGTATATCATGAATGTGGTCACGCTTCAGATAGGGGAAGCTCTCTTCCTGGAGCCTGATACTCTGCATGCTTATGTCTTCGGCAACGGCGTTGAGCTCATGAACTCTTCCGATAACGTTCTCCGTGGAGGCCTTACAAGGAAGAGGATGGATCTTGCGGAGCTTGAGCGCATAATGTCATTTGCTCCATTGCATCCAGAGAAGGCAAAGATGGAAAAGGATGGATATGACAGAACTGATTACAGGATGCCTCAGGATGATTTCTTCCTCCTTTCCGCAGCAAGCGGCAATTACGTTATAAACGGGGAGAATCTTTCCCTTGTCCTTGCTGTAGAAGGTTCTGCCAGATTCTCTGAAGGCGGCGAGAGCCTGACAATAGAGAAAGGTGAGTGCGTGATAGTGCCATCTGGCCTTGAATACTCAATGAATGTGCATGGCCGTGTCTATATAGCGCGTGTTGGGAAAAAACCGTGAAATACGTTGCCATAGATTTTGAGACAGCTTCTGCCTCAAAGGACAGTGCATGCTCGATCGGACTTGTGAAGATGGATGAGGATGGGTGTGTCGAGGACCGCTACTACTCCCTCATCCGTCCTCTTGCCCCTGTATTTGACCCATTCTGCTTCCAGATCCATCATCTTGATCCATTGGAGATACTCTCATCTCCTACCATGGCAGATATCTGGAGCGAAGTGAAGGATTTCATCGGGCCTCTTCCATTGGTTGCCCACAATGCGCAGTTTGACATCTCCGTATTGAGGGGGACGCTTGCATCATGGAATATTGAGCCGATACACAATCAGTACTACTGTACTCTTTCTCTTTCGCGGAAGCTTTGGAAAGGGCAGAGCTCTTATAAGCTGACGTCCCTGGCATCCTCAATGGGATGGGAATATGATGCACATAATGCCTTGGCTGACAGTGAGGTATGCGGCCGTCTGTTCGCGCTTCTCTGCAAGGGCCATATAGACAGCAGTGAGGATGCCGATAAGTTCTTCCGTGCTGTCTACAAAGACAGGAAAACAGCTTTTCCCAGAGTCATCTGAAAAGATTTGCCTTGACTGCTATCCATGGGAAGAGGAAAGTGACAGTGAATCCTGCTGCAAAGAACAGAACGCATGAAGATGCATAGTGCGGCAGCGGAAGAAGCATTGCAATGGCACCTATTGCAAGGACAGCGGCAAATCCAAGGATAAAGCGCACAGCTTTCTTCAATGCTGTACCGGCACTCTCATCGTATTGCAGTGATTTCCTGTCAAGGAATACTCCAAGCATGGCCCCTGATGCAACAGCAGCATTCGATGCAAGGTCCGCAAACGCAACCCTGTCTATTGCGTCCAGTTCAAGAAGCACTGCAAGAATAGCTGAGAGTATCAAGGCAGCCAGGCCGGATGCCAGCGTGAAGCGTATGCATTTCTCCTTATCATCATAGATACTGGCGAAGATTCCCGAAAGAAGCAGTCCTGAGGCAAGGCCTATTGCAGTGCCGACAAGCACATCAATCGGCCAGTGTACCCCCAGGTACATCCTTGAAACAGGAACCAGGATTATCAGGATGGTGCATATCGCAGTGAGCCATTTCTTCCTGCATACACATGAAAGCGAAGAGTAGAAAGACGATGATGTTGTGCTGTGTCCGGAGGGGAATGAATAGCCTGTCGCTGTTTCTATCCTGTCACCCTCTATAAGCTCTGGATGGGCCTGGAAAGGGCGAGGAGAGCGTACGATCGCCTTGACTATCTGCGTTGCAAGGAGTGCCGTCATAAGGGATGAGAGAATCGTGAAAGCCTTTTTGCGGCTTACGCACCAGTATAGTGCTGAAAGTACGATAAGAGGAACGAATACCTCCCCAAGAAGGGATATGAAGTTCATCGCACGATCCAGGAAATGTGAATGTATGCTCTGTAGGAAGAGCAGGATACTTAGCTGCATGCTGCGATGATATAACATTTCGTTTGTGTTTGCCATTGACACTGTGGTAGTATGCAGTGTGATGCACGGGGAGATGTATGAGCTATAGTTCGGTCTTTCGCTTTCTTTCTTATATCATGCTCTTTATTGCGGCGCTTATGCTCATACCGTTCTTCATGGGGGTATATTTCGGGGAATCGGAGGCCTGGCATGGCTTTCTCCTTACAATTGCCCTTATGGTTCTTCTTTCGTTCTATATACTCCACCTTACGCATTGGGATAAGACTCTCAGGATCGGATCGAAGGAATCAATGCTCATAGTATCGCTGACATGGGTGGTGATGGCGCTTTTCGGAGCTCTTCCGCTGTACCTCAGCAAAAGCCTCCCGACATACTCTGAATGCTTTTTTGAGATAATGTCAGGCTTCACGACAGCAGGCTCGACTGTCATCGTTGATATAGAAGCGCTGGATAAGTCGATAATATTCTGGCGAAGCATGACGAACTGGCTTGGCGGCATGGGAGTCGTCGTGCTCTTCGTTGCTGTCCTCCCGATATTCGGAGTCAGGGGCAATGCCCTTGTCGGAGCAGAGGCTGTCGGACCTGCCAAATCCAAGTTCACACCGACAATAAGAGGAACAGCAGGTGTGCTCTGGTGCATCTACATCGGGCTTTCGGTATCTGAAACCCTTCTTCTGATGGTTGGAGGCCTTGATGCATTCAACGCAGTGACTGTCATGTTCGGGACGATCGGCGCTGCTGGATTCGCTCCCCTCAATGATTCGATAGGTGGCTATGACAGTGCCTATGTTGAATGGGTATGCACTATCTTCATGTTCCTTGCTGGCGTTAACTTCACGCTCTTCTTCTATGCGATCAAGCGCAATTTCAGAAAGGTCGCAAGAAACGGAGAGCTAAGGCTTTACATAGCCTTGATTGCGGTATCGACATTGTGCATAACGCTTCAGCTGCTTTTCTCCGGGACGTACGGAACGCTTTCCGAGTCGCTCAGGAAGGCCGCATTCCATGTTGTCTCGATGATGACGACAACAGGATTTGTCGTTGATGACTTCAACTTCTGGCCAATGTTTTCTCAGATGCTCCTGATTGTCGTCTGCTTCATCGGGGCCTGCTCAGGTTCTGCAGGAGGGGGCATGAAGGTAATAAGGATCTCTGTGATGATGCGTCTTGGATACAACTCGATGATAAAGCGCATCCATCCTAATTCAGTTTCATCGATACAGGTCGGTGAGAGCCATTACGACAGCCAGACAGCACTGTCGATCGCGGGATATGTCGGCTGTTACTTCATAACGCTTTTCCTTGGCTCTGTGGTGATTGCCCTGACCGATTATGATTTCCTCACATGTTTCTCATCTGTATTCCTGTGCCTTGGAAATCTGGGGACAGGAATAGGGGGGCTTGGTTCATCATTTGCCTTCGATATCTTCCCTGATTGGAGTCTGTGGGTGTTTTCATTCCTGATGCTTGCAGGACGCCTTGAGTTCTATACTATCTATACTTTATTTACAAGAACGTTCTGGAAACGATAATATGGCTTTGCCTGTAATGATAAACTGATTATGTTTGCTTGTTTTTTTTGGAGGGTTTATGAAAATCATTATACTTGGAGCTGGTCGCAGAGGGCTCCGGCTTGCCCGTCATCTCATTGACGAGAAAAAGGCTGTCGTATTCCTTGACAGCAACAGCGAGCGCTGTGCCTCCGCTAGTGCCAAGCTTGACTGTCTTGCTCTTTGTGGTTCTGCTACAGACCTTGACATGCTGCGTGAAGCGGGGTGTGCAGATGCAGATGCTGTCATAGCTGTAACGGATAGCGATGAAACGAACCTTGTCGCATGCGGCATAGTTGCATCTTCCTTCAAAGGTGTCATGACAATCGCTGCTATCAGGAACATAACCTATCTTGGCTCTGGCGTGAGCGGAGATGTCCTTGGGATATCACACATAGTGAATCCTGAGCAGGAGGCAGCTGAAAGGATCGTAGGAATCATAACAACAGGGCTTTTCAGGGATTTTGAATACTTCCCATATGCCCAGTTCATGATGTTCACAAGCAAGGTTATGAAGGGAAATGCCTTCGATGGAAAGAGCCTTGCCCAGATCAGGCGTGAGATTCCTGGTCGGTTTGTCGTGATCGGTGTCAGGCGCAGGGGAAAATCCTTCACACCGTCCGGCGATACAATACTGCATGACGGCGATGAGATTGCAATGATCGTCGATGATGATGAGACAAGCGATATGTACAGCAAGCTTGCTGATGTAAAGCCTGCGAAGATAAGGAAGATAGTGCTTGTCGGAGCAACGCGTATTGCGAAGTTCGTGCTGCAGTCAATGTCAGATGAGATGAGGCGCAACGTGACGCTTGTCGAGAAGGATGCTGATGTATGCGAGCGCTTTGCTGATGATTTCCCATCTGTCATAGTCCTCAATGGCGCTATATCAGATGAGGGATTCTGGGAAGAGGAGAGGCTTTATCAGTCAGACCTTCTCATAGCTGTCACTGATAATGATGAGCTTAACATCATAGCGGCAAGCTATGGAAAGAGACTCGGAACAAACCGTGCTGTATCGCTTATCAAGACAAACAACAGCTATATAGCGCTTGCAGAGGCTATGGATATCGACGGAGTCGTCTCAACGACAAATGCGACTGTCGATGCTATAGTGAAGTTCCTCAGAGGTGACAGGATACAGAGCCTCCATACTCTCTTCGATGGTCAGCTCGAGGTTTATGAATATCTTGTCACACCTGAGTTCAGGTTTGTCGGGAAGAAGCTCAAGGAAGTCAACTTCAGGGGCAAGATCACCATTGCAGGTGTCAAGACCGCCGGAGATGAGGACAATATAATCCCTGACGGTAATTATGAGATCAGGGCAGGGGATACTCTCCTGATATCAGCAGCCCACGCAAACTACGCATATGTTGAGGATCTTCTGACATGAATCTGAATATACGTTCTGTCTTCCGTTTTCTTGCGTACATAATGCTTTTCATCGCAGCGATAATGCTTGTGCCGACATTCATGGCTGTAGGGTATGGAGAGCGAAGGGCTTTCCAGGCATTTACTGCGACTGTCTGCATCATGCTGCTTTCATCCCTTGCTGCAATATTCCTGACAAGAAAGGAGAAGGAGCTGAGGATAGGCACGAGGGAATCAATGCTCATCGTTACCCTTACATGGGTGCTTATGACAGCCTTCGGTGCGCTTCCTCTATATTTCGCCGATTCGATGAAGAGCTATGCGCAGTGCTATTTTGAGATAATGTCAGGTTTCACGACGACAGGTGCTACCGCCATGCCGGACATAGAGATAATAGAGAAGTCCATAATATTCTGGCGAGGCCTGACCAACTGGCTTGGCGGAATGGGCGTCGTGGTCCTCTTCGTTGCGGTCCTCCCTATCTTCGGCGTAAAGGGCAATGCCCTTGTCGGGGCTGAGAGCGTAGGGCCGACAAAGTCAAAGCTTACGCCAACGATCAGACACACGGCGATGGCGCTTTGGGGAATATACATCGGAATATCATTCATCGAGGTTGTTCTTCTGATGCTTGGCGGACTGAATCTGTATCATGCGCTCACTGTCATGTTCGGTACTATGGGTGCTGCCGGATTCGCACCTCTCAATGCATCGATCGGAGACTATCACAGTCCTTATATAGAATGGGTCTGTACGATATTCATGATGCTTGCAGGTGCTAACTTCTCCCTGTATTTCTTCCTGCTCAGGGGACACGTGAGGAAGGTGCTCAGGGATGGAGAGCTTAAGCTTTATGTTTCCATAATCTCCATTTTCTCCCTTCTTATTGCCATTCAGCTTTTCTCAAGAGGAATATACTCAACCTTCTCGGATTCTATCAGGGAGGCAGCATTCCATATCGTCTCGTTCATAACGACAACCGGCTTCAGCGCGGATAGCTACCATACATGGCCTCTGTTCTCCCAGATGCTCATACTCATCACATGCTTTATCGGAGGCTGTGCTGGATCTGCAGGAGGCGGCATCAAGGTTATCAGGATTGCTGTAGCGATGCGCCTTGGATACAACGCCATGATGAGGAGGGTACATCCGAATGCAGTCCGTCCTGTACGTGTTGGCGATGATCTTTATGATAACCAGACATCGCTTGCAATCGGAGGCTTCATCGGGTGCTATTTTGTCACATTCTTCATGGGCTGTGCGATAATCGCGCTTTGCGATCAGGACTTCATCGTGACAATCACCTCTGTCATACTATGCCTTGGAAACATAGGCATTGGTCTTGGGGGAATAGGCATGGACTTTACGTTTGCTGTCTATCCTGACTGGGCGCTCTGGGTATTTTCGTTCCTGATGCTTGTCGGACGTCTTGAGCTATTCACGGTCTATACGCTCTTCTCCCGCTCATTCTGGAGAAAGTAGTCCAGTCCACGTATGGAATCTCATGGTATCTGCGCCAGCGCTCTGCAATGGCTTTGAAGGCTTCCATGCAGAATGCGAAGTAATCATCCCTAGCAACCTCATCCTTAGATCTTCTGTAAGGATGAGGTCTGCTCAGTGCTGAAAAGATCTTTTGCTGTGCTTTTGCATCTTTCAGTTTTTCTGCGAATTCCTTCATTATCTGATACTCATGCAGATCCCATTGAGAGGGTAGCTGCACAAACTTCTCATCGCTGATATCAGGAATATCCTCTTCGTCCATGTCTGCTGCTATTGGATCGTCAGGGATATCTACAATCTCACCGGTTTCTGTATTAAGGTGCTTTGTCCACTCATCACATGTTACATCAAGTTCTTTGATTGATACTGGTATTCTTTCATGCACCGTGTGGTAAATCAAAGGAAAACACAGAAACTGGACGAATAAGGAATGTCATATTATACTTTGGTTAGCAATGGCTAACTAAAGGAGAAATACTATGGAAGAAAGAATTCAGATGCCGCTCATCGGCGATAAGGCACCAGCATTCAAGGCTGTCACGACACAGGGAGAAATAAACTTCCCTGATGATTACAAGGGAAAGTGGGTGATACTTTTCTCTCATCCTGCGGATTTCACTCCAGTCTGCACGACAGAGTTCATGACATTTGCATCCATGATTGATGAGTTCAAGGCGATAAACACCGAGCTTATAGGTCTTAGCGTTGATTCGCTTTACTCCCATATCGCATGGCTTCGTAAGATCCAGGAACTTGAATGGAAGGGGTTGAAGAACATAGAGGTGACATTCCCTCTCATAGAGGACATAAGGATGGAAGCAGCGACGAAATACGGAATGATCCAGCCGGGTGCATCGAATACCCAGGCAGTAAGAGCTGTCTTCATAATCGATCCGGAAGGGGTTGTCAGGACCATCCTTTATTATCCTCTTTCAACAGGACGTAATTTCCAGGAGATAAAGAGAATCGTGATAGCGCTTCAGAAAGCCGACAGCGATAACGTCGCAACCCCTGCTGACTGGGTGCCTGGAGATGATACCATTGTCCCTACGGCTGGCAGCTGCGGGACAGCAAAGGAAAGGATGGAATCAAAGAGCGGCGACATGTACTGCCTTGATTGGTTCCTTTGCTTCAGAAAGGAGAAATAAGAAGAGGCAAGCGCTGCACATTCAGCTTCTTATCCTCTTTATTATTTCAGAGAATGCTGGAGAAGATGCAATCTCATCAAGCGGATAGCTTTCCTTCAGCTTTTCAAGTGCTGCCGCAAGAGAGTAGCGATGGTGTTTGGTGATCAGGCCCTCTCTTGTGGCTCTTTCTATGATTGCATTTATCTTCCTGATCTCATCGCGTGTCAGCATATTGCCCTGATCAGCGATGAAAGTTCGCTGTATGAATGCGCATTATGGTCTGCCATATCGCTGCTCTTCCCCTTGAGTGAGAAGAATATGCTCTCGATTCCTGCATTCCTGGCTCCTTTGATATCGCTTTTCTCGCTGTCTCCGATAACAATGCAGTCTTCCTTATCCAAGGCAAGTGTTTCCAGGACTTTGTCAAAGAAACGTTTATCAGGCTTCTGCACGCCAAGCTCCTCGCTGACGAAGATATGCTTGAAGTACTTTACCGTATCTGTGATCTCAAAACGCCTATGCTGTGTGTATGCAATGCCGTTTGTTATGATGGATGCCTCATAGTCCTTCGTTATATCCTCAAGGAAATCGACAGCTCCTGGAAGCATGAAACCGCCTTCCCCTAGATATGTCGTATAGTCCTCTCCGGCTTTCACTCCATCATATGGCAGTCCTGTGCGGGAGAAGAACATCTCAAATCTTGCGCTCTTCAGCCTGTCTATCGACATTTCCCCATGCTCGAACATCGTCCAGCATTTGCTGTTCTCTTCGTGGTATGGCCCTATCCATTCATCTGTATATGGTATGCCAAGCTCTTTGAAGAGGCGTCCGAGAGCATAGTGCTCAGTTGCTGCGAAATCATAAAGTGTCTCATCTGCGTCAAAAAGAAGATGCCTTGCCATAAAGCAATAGTAGCAGAAATGCCCGCTTTGGTGGATAATCCAGATATGAGAAAAGCATTGCCTCTTGCCCTGTCCGGGCTTCTTATGGTATTTATCGGCGCCTATATGATAATACGTCCCGATGATTTCCTGTCAGTTGTCATTTCGCTTCTTGGTATCTATATAGTCTTTGACGGAGTCAGGTCGGTCATCTCGCTTCTGCGCTTCCGTTCGTATTTCCCATCGTTCGTGAAGACGCTTGCTGCTGTGAAGACAGTTCTGAACATAGTCCTGGGAATTGTGATAATCGCGCTTGCAATCTCGAATCCATCTGCGCTTCTTAGCGCTGTGATATACATAGTTGCTGCAGCATTCCTCATCACAGCCGTAATAAACTTCACAGACTGCATTGCGCTTTCACGCCTTGGCATTGGGTATGGCTCGCTTGGGCTTGAGTCCATTGTTTCCTTCATCGTCTCCTTGATACTCTTTATCTTCCCTCATTTTGTCGGCTCTGTGATCATGACGCTTTTCTCAGCGATCATCCTCTCATCCGGTGCCGTCCTCGTTTATGCAGCTATATTGCGCTTCATGAGAAGGGATGAAAGCTGATTCATAGGAATGCTGCCATGAAAAGCGGGAGAGTGATGATCTTCTCCATTTTTCCGTATGAAGACTCTGTGAGCTTCAGGCCTTTTGGAATGTCACTTTGTGATAGAAGCTTTGAAAGCGACAAGGCTTTGTTGTTCCCGCTCTTCACCTCTATCGGCAGAATGGCATCATCTCTTTCGATCAGAAAGTCAATCTCAAGCTTCTGCGGTATATCATAATAGTAGAGAGTATGGCCATTCTTATGCATCAGGTCAGCAGCAAGCGCCTCATAGAATCTTCCTTTTGCTGCGCCTTTCCACTCTTTGTCCAGAATGGCATTACGTAGAAGAAGACTATCTCCTGCAACCATATTGAAAAACATACCGATGTCGTAAAGATAGTATCTTGAGGTTCTTTCTTCCTTATACATCGAAAGTGGGATATCAACACGGGAAAGGGATGATGCTGGGTATATCAGCTGAGCTTTCTGAAGCCATTCCACTGCAGGCATGTAATCCCTGGCCCTGGATCGTCCTTTTTCTATCTGGGCATAGCTGAATGACTTTTTGCCATCTCCTGTCTGCAGTACAACACCGTCAAGAGCAAGGCGTATTCTTTCCCTGTCAAGGCCTTTGCTGTATTTCTCTATATCCAGCAGGTTCAGTCGCAGGATATTGTTATGGACATTCCTCACGTCATCCCAGGCATTGCTTTCAAGTGATGCATTTACAGCAGCAGGCATACCACCGACCATCATGTATTCTGTCAGAAGTGATGTGTATTGTGACGCGATGCCGTTATCTAAGATTGAAGGATCTGAAAAGGCTTCAGATAGGACAGAGGAGATGTCTTCCCCGTATCCTCTTGCCCAGAGGTACTCCTCGAATGAGAGTGGATACATCATTATTTCCTTCTCGTACCCAACAGGGAGAGAAGGAACATCCTGCGACATGAGCGTGATAAGAGAGCCAGAGGCAATAACATCGAAGCGATGGTCTGTGCTGAGGAACTTCAATGCAGTGCGTGCATTCGGGCATTGCTGTATCTCATCAAGGAATATGAGGGTCTTGCCATCTATCAACCTGAATCCTGGAATGCGAAGGCTGAGCTGCCGTATGACGGAAGCGCTATCGAGAGCGTTGTCGAATATTGATTGCAAGAGTGGATTCTCAATGAAATTGATCTCTACGAATTCATCGTAGTATTCATGTCCGAATTGTCTTATAGAGAAGGTCTTTCCGATTTGCCTTGCACCATTTACGAGAAGGCATTCATCTCCTCGATTTTCTTTCCAGTTACGTAATTCTCTTTCAATCTTACGTTTCAGCATATAACTATGATACGTACATAATTCTGTATTTACAACCAAATATAATCAATTTTGGTCTTATTTCGAACCATATAATATATTCTATTGGTCGTAAATAGAACCAAACCAGCAATGTTCTCTTTGTCTGAGTACTGAAATCAATGTATAATAGTTGCGAATATTTATGCAAATGCACATATATTTTTAAAGTTATGGTATTATACATTATATGTATATAGAAAGAGATGAATACCTTCAGAAGCTGATTGATAGAAAATGGAATGGTCTTATCAAAGTCATAACCGGAATACGCAGATGCGGCAAATCCTTTCTGCTCTTTACGCTTTTCAGAAATCATCTTCTCAAATCCGGGGTGAAGGAAGAGAATATAATCAGTGTGGCTCTCGATGACCCTGAATTCATCAAATGCACCGATTCTTTTGTCCTGTATGAATATATAAAGACACGTGTTCAGGATAGCAGACAGGAATATTATGTACTGATTGATGAGGTTCAATATGCTATATCTGGGAAAGAACTCAAGGATAAGGATAATCCACCTCGTCTCTACAGTGTTCTCAATAGTCTTCTCCGCATGCCAAATGTTGATGTTTATGTTACTGGCAGTAATTCAAAGATGCTATCCAAGGATGTGATGACCGAGTTCAGGGGCAGGGGGGATGAGGTTAAGGTTTACCCTCTTTCCTTCTCAGAATATCTTCCAGCTTCCGGAAAGGATAGGGAAGCAGCATTCAATGATTACATGCTCTGGGGTGGTCTTCCGCTTGTATTGCAGAAAAGGAGCGATGCTGATAAATCTGCATACCTTGAAGGATTGTTTTCTGAGATATATATCAAGGACATTACAGAAAGATACAAGATCCAAAGGCCAGATGTTCTGTCAGAGCTTATTGATGTCCTGTCCTCTGTTTCCGGATCGATTACGAACATAACGAGTCTGACAAATGCAATAAACAGCATGAAAAAGGCAAAGAAGGTTACGGATAATACAGTCAGGACATATATCGGATATCTCAAGGATTCGTTTCTTTTTTCATCTGCACAGCGTTATGATATCCGAGGAAAGGCTTATTTCGATTCGCAATGCAAATATTATCCGGCAGATACGGGATTGAGGAATGCAAGGCTTGGTTTCCGGCAGATTGAGCAGACACATCTTATGGAATGCGTAATATACAACTATCTTAAGCAGAGAGGGTTCAATGTTGATGTCGGTGTTGTGGAAAAATACGCAGCAGGTACAGATGGAAAGCGTCGAAAACAGCAGCATGAGATTGATTTTGTAGTCAATAAGGGAATGTATCAGTACTACATCCAATCTGCATTCAGCATTGAGGATAAGGAAAAAGAGAGGAAAGAGCTCTATCCTTTCAGTATTGTCGGGAACTCATTCAGCAAGCTCATGATAACAAGATCTGAGCTTATTCCGCATTATGATGAGAATGGTATATTCCGTGTTGGTATCATTGATTTCCTTACGGGAAATTACACCTCTGATATCTTTGCAAGCCGTAATACATGAATTGTGATTGATATTCAAATTCATATGCAGCTGCACACTTGTTTTTAAAGTCATGGCCTGAGGCTGATTGAATATATCCAAGGCTGGAATCAGGAAAAGATGGAATCTTCGCCATTTGAGCATTGACCTGTATTTCCATGTTGGTTTATCGTCAGGGTATGAGAAAGATTGCACACCATCATCATCTGCTTTTCTAGCCTGATGCTGCCATGGTGGGTTTCTGTATATTGAGGTCTCCCTTGGTGGAGGCCTTTTTCTTTAGGAGGAGAATATGGAGAGGATGCTGAGCATAGCGATACAGAAGAGCGGCAGGCTATCTGAAAAGAGCCTGGATATAATCAAGGGCTGCGGCATTGACTTTGGAAGCGATGCACGTGTTCTCAGGGAAGTTGCGGATAACTTTCCTCTTGAGTTCCTCTTTGTCCGCGATGATGATATCCCGCGATATGTCAGCGAGGGTGTTGCTGATATCGGCATCGTAGGACGCAATGAGTACGATGAGACAGGCCTTGAGCTTCAGGTCGTAAGGGATCTCAAGTTCGCTTCGTGCCGCCTTTCCATAGCTGTTCCCAAAGGTTCTGAGTATAAAGGCCTGAAATCATTGGAAGGCAAGAGGGTTGCTACATCATATCCTAGGATACTTGGGAATATATTGAGGGATGCTGGCGTTACCGCTGAGATAATCGTTGTCTCTGGCTCTGTTGAGATAACAGTCCAGATCGGGGTTGCTGATGCAATTGCGGACCTTGTCTCAACTGGTACGACTCTTCGGATGAACGGACTTGAGGAAGTTGAGTGCATATATCGCTCATCAGCTGTGATGATTGCCCGTCCCGATATGAAAGATGATAAGAAAGAGACCCTTCGACGCCTTCTTGAGCGTATAGATGCTGTGATGATGGCAAGGAAGAAGAAGTACATCCTCTTCAATCTTCCTAAGGAGAAGCTTGATGAGGCTGCCTCGATAATAGGCGGAATGAAGAGCCCGACAGTGACTCCTCTGATGGATGATGGCTGGATTTCCGTTCAGTCTGCGGTCGATGAGGAGCGTTTCTGGTCTGTATTCGAAAACCTCAGGGCTATCGGTGCAGAGGGTATACTTGTCATGAACATCGAGAAGATGACGGAGTGATTATGCTGCTGAGGTATTCTGAATATTCAAAAGAGCTTCTGAGGCGTCCGGAAGAAGGCAATGGAGAAATACTGGACTCTGTCCGCAGTATTCTCGAAAAGGTCAGAAGCGGTGGAGATGAGGCACTGCTTGAGCTTGCAGAGCGCTTCGATGGTTCCCGTCCATCCGCTCTTTTCGTGACAGAAGCTGAGATAGAGGATGCATCTCATTCTCTTTCCCCGGAGCTCAGGAGTGCAATTGACAGTGCGCGGGATAATATAAAGGCATTCCATTCAGCGCAGATGCCGAAAGGCGAGGTCGTTGAGACAGCGCCAGGCGTGCTGTGCTATAGGAAGATCGTTCCGATAGAGCGTGTCGGGCTTTATATCCCGGGTGGAACTGCGCCTCTTTTCTCGACAGTCCTGATGCTTGCAGTGCCTGCGGTGGCTGCTGGATGCCGGGATATAATACTTGCAACGCCTGCGCATGATGACAAGGTCAATCCGGCAATACTATATGCGGCAAAGAGTGCAGGTGTTGGCAGGATCATGAAGATCGGAGGTGCACAGGCTATTGCTGCATTTGCGTATGGTACTGAGAGCATTGCTCCGCGCGACAAGATCTTCGGCCCTGGGAACAGGTATGTCACGAGTGCCAAGATGCTTGTTTCCCAGACTGTTTCCATTGATATGATAGCAGGGCCGTCAGAGGTGATGGTCGCAGTTGACAGATACTCGAATCCGCTATTTGCCGCTGTTGATCTGCTGTCACAGGCTGAACATGGGAAGGATAGCCAGGTTATACTTGCGATACGTGCAGATAGCAAGGAAGAGGCTAAAGCTATATATGACAGCATCGAAAAGGAGCTTGAAATGGAGGTTGAGAAGCTTGGACGGAAAGAGTACATGCTCCCATCCCTTTCACATTCAGCTGCTTTCCCTGTATATAGCGATGGGGCTCTCATTGATGCGATAAATGAGTATGCTCCCGAGCATCTTATCATAAGCACTGAGAATCCGGAGAAGAT
>CALXLI010000030.1 GCA_944389155.1 uncultured Spirochaetaceae bacterium
GGATGTTACAGAAGCTGCCAAGAAATGGGGCGTTACGGATAGGAGAGTCAGGATCCTCTGCAATGGAGGAAAGGTAGATGGTGCTGTTAAGCTTGGCTGGGCCTGGATTATCGCGGCTGATACGGAAAAGCCTTCGGATGGGCGCAAGCTCAGACCTATAAAGACGAGGAACATCAGACCCGGAAGCGTTGATGTCGATGGCATCAAGGCTCTGCAGGATGAATTTCCCATCAGCGCTGACATTGCTGAGAACAAAGGCTTTCTGGCTGTTGCTGCAAAAAGCATAAGGGCGCTTCTCGCAATAAGCGGCGAGGATGTAAGCGAAAAGGATATAAAGACAATTTTCTCAGGCCGTGTTGTTTCGCATCTGCCGCTTGAGATACATCTTGTGATAGTCAATTTCCGTTCGCTTCTGACTTACTTTGCCGGCCATAAGCTAAGGATGAACCAGAACACCATTGATGATATCAGGACAAGATTCCTGCAGGGAATCAATGATGCAGATCCGACCAAGTACAGGTCAGGACTCTGCCGCTTCCCTTTCCGCGGTGAGGAAAGGGCAACGATAGACATGCAGATGGTTGCGGCTTTCCAGCAATGGGAGAGCGCATGGCAGAACTATCATCCGCTGACAGCCGGTACCGTGCTGTATGCTGAGATGATAAGGATTGAGCCATATGAGGAGTATCCTGAGATCTTTGCATATCTGGTGCTTTCTGCCGTGCTCCTGCCCAGCGGTATCCTTCCTCCTATCATCCACATGGAGGACGGGGATGAGCTGAGAGCTGCATTCCTTCTTGCTGCGAAGCGCGGTAACTATTCGGACCTTTCTTCGTTTATAGAGAAAAGGGTTTTTGACGCCTATAAGGAGGCGGAGAATGTATGATACGCTCATCAGTGGAGCGACAATATTTGACGGCAGCGGCGGAAGGCCTTATAAAGCCAACGTCGCACTCTTCGGGGATAGCATTGTCTTCATAGGCAAGGAAGGGATCACAAGGGCCAGGGAGCAGATAGATGGAAGAGGTCTTGTCCTTGCTCCTGGCTTTATCGATATCCACACGCATACCGATCTTGAGGCTCTCAGGAACAATAGCATGGCAGTCCGCATAAAGCAGGGGATAACAACTGATGTATCGGGCAACTGCGGCATAGGCACATTCCCTGTATCTCCATCCCTCGGGAATTATGTCGAGGATGTGCTTGGTACATATCCTGCATGGTCTTGGAAGGACTACAGGGGATATCGTGACACTCTTACCGCTCGCGGACTTGGCATAAACGAGGCTTTTCTTGTCTCCCATACCGCAATACGCCTTGCTGTGATGGGAGAGGACTCAGGTCGGGAGGCTGATGATCGGGAGATCGATGCAATGTGCGCTCTTCTCTCGGATGAGCTTGATAAAGGTGCGCATGGCTTTTCTTCAGGGCTATATTATGCCCCCTGCGTCTTTGCATCCCGGAAAGAGCTCCTTAGCTTATTGAAGGTGGTTGCCGGCAAGGACAGGATATTCGCAGTCCATCACAGGTGTGAAGGGGATGATGTCATCTCATCGCTTGGGGAGGTTCTGTCCCTTGCCAGGGAAAGCGGGGTAAGGCTTGAGGTTTCCCATCTGAAGGCGATTGGCCGGGCGAACCAGGATAAGGTGGATACGCTCCTGTCCATGATAGAGAAGGCTAGGGAAGAAGGCGTTGATGTGAAGTTCGACCAGTATCCATATACATTTGGCTCGACAAGCCTCTTCTCGCTTCTTCCACCGTCAATCCTTGCTCATTCACGCCTTGAGCAGCGTCTTGCGCTCGGCCTTGAGAACGAACGTGAGGAGATAAAGGCTGAGATGCTCCACCCATCGGGCTGGGATAGCATCTATTCGATGGTAGGACCTGATGATATCAAGGTGATACATCTGGACTGCGGCAGGAAGTACAATGGCATGACGCTCTCTGAAATAGGCCGCGAAAGGGGAGAGGATCCGCTCGATTCCCTTTTTGACATCCTCTCGGAAGAGACAGGGCTTGCTGTTATGGAAGATGTAACTGAAAGCGAGGAGAACCTGGTCAGGATAATGACGCATCCTCTTATGTGCTTCGGCTCTGATTCCCTGTATTCTTCCCCTGTTCCGCATCCCCGGAGCCTGCATGCAGCTGTCGAGTTCCTTTCCGAATATGTTATGAAGCGTTCTCTCATGCCTCTTGAAACAGGCATAAGAAAACTCACGGGAGAGGCTTCTGACAGGCTCTCATTCAAGAACAGGGGCTATATAAAGGAAGGATGCAAGGCTGATATGGTCCTATTCGATCCAGATAGGCTCAGAGTCGAGGGTGATGAGAACAAGGGCATCGAGTATGTGTTCGTAAACGGTACCCTTGCCCTTGCGGAAGGAGAGCCTACAGGTTCGCTCTCCGGCTGTGTCATCTGATCATTCGTTCTCGAATGATGCTATGAATTTCCTCGTTCTCTCTTCCTTCGGGTCAGAGAAGAGCGAGGTTCCTTCTTCCACGATCACGCCTCCATCCATGAAGATTGCATTGTCGGATATTGCTTTCGCAAAGTGCATCTCATGCGTGACCACAGCCATTGTCATCTTCTCCTCTGCAAGGCCTCTGATCACATGGAGTATTTCGCGGGTAAGCTCTGGGTCGAGCGCTGATGTGGGCTCATCGAAGAAGAGTATCTTCGGATCAAGCGCAAGAGCTCTTGCGATCGAGACCCTCTGCTGCTGTCCTCCTGATAGCTGATACGGATACATCTTCGCCTTGTCTTCGAGTCCCATCTTCCTAAGAAGCGCCATGGCCTTATCCTCTGCCTCGGCCTTTCCTCTCTTCAGGACAGCTTTCTGTGCCTCCGTGACATTCCTCAGCACTGAGAAATGAGGAAAGAGGTTGAATGACTGGAATACAAGCCCTGTCTTGAGCCCTATCTTCCTTTCGTTCTCCTTGTCGTAAACAGCCTTTCCGTCAATGCTTCTGAAAAGAGTATCTCCATCAACCTCAAGCATGCCATCATCAGCTCTCTCAAGCTGCGTTATGATCCTCAGCATCGTTGATTTTCCCGATCCTGATGGACCTATTATGGAGAGGACCTCTCCTTTCTCTATCGTGAACGATATATTCCTTATAACCTTTGTCTCCCCGAATGCCTTGGAGAGATTCTGCAGATTTATCATCTTATCCATACTGGGCTCACCTGTAATAATCGAGCTTCTTCTCAGCCACTGCAAAGAGGCGAGAGACAATGTAGTTCATCACGAAATAGAAGAGACCGGCAATGAATATAGGGATTGTCGAGAACTGCCTGGATGAGGCTGTCTGCGCAACCCTGAACAGCTCTGCCACGCCTATTGTCTGTGCAAGCGCCGTATCCTTTACCAGAGTTATCACCTCATTGCCCAGCGCTGGCATTATCTTCTTTATCACCTGAGGAAGCACGATATGGAAGAAGGTATATGGTTTTGTGAATCCAAGGACCTTCGCTGCCTCATGCTGTCCACGGTCTATTGACTGAAGCCCTGAGCGGTATATCTCAGCAAAATATGCGCTGTAGTTTACGACGAAAGCGACAATGCAGGCCGTGAATCTGTCATATGACGCGCCGAAGATATAGAAAGGGGCAAAGTAGAAGAATATCAGCTGAAGTATGAGAGGTGTCCCTCTCATTATCTGGATATAGAGATCCGTGATCCAGCGTATAGGCCTGATCGTGGTCATCTTGCCTTTTGCGACAACAAAGCCAAGGGGAAGGGAGAATAGAAGGGTCAGGAAAAAGATGCGGAGGGAAGTTACCGTTCCCTCCAGCATCTGCATGATAAGAGAGGCCATCTTATTTACCGACTATCGTGATATCCGCACCGAACCACTTCTCGGCAATCTGGGCAAGCGTCCCATCCTCAGCCATTGCAAGAAGCTCGCTGTCAACCGCATCGCGAAGCGCTATATCTCCCTTCCTGAATCCAATAGCATACTCTTCCTCTGTGAGAGTCTGGTCTAGTATCCTGAAATCCTTCCCGGAGCGGTTTATGTTGTCATTTGCAACAAGAAGGTCCATCACAACCGCATCGACTCCTCCAATCTCAAGGTCCATGAGAGCTGTAAGGTTTTCCTTGAACTCCACAATCTCTCCCAGACTGTCCTTGAAGCCCGGCGTATCGTCAATTGCACTCTGTGCTGAAGAGCCTGCCTGAACGCCAACGCTTCCACCCTTGAGATCATCAAGCGTATTCACTGCAGAGTCCCCTCTGACAACCACGACCTGTGCATTGCGTACATATGGAGCTGAGAATGTCATCACCTTCTCTCTTTCAGGTGTGACCGTGAAGCCATTCCAGATACAATCTATGTTCCCTGTAGCGAGCTCCTGCTCCTTTGCGTTCCAGTCAATCGGCTGAGGTACAAGCTCTACTCCAAGGCGGCTTGCCACCTCACGTGCTGCATCGATATCAAAACCGACGATCTCACCGTTCTCATCCCTGAATCCCATAGGAGGGAAGGAGTCATCAAGTCCAAGGACGAAAGTGCCTTTGTCAAGGACATCCTGCAAAGAGTTGTCTGCTCCGCCTTCCTTTGCACCCTGGGCAAAGAGCGAGAGCGAAATAAGCGCGACAGCTGCTAGAGCAATAAGTTTTCTCATAAGCATCCTCCGTAGATACATTGGAGTATACATTGAATACAGAGTGCATGAAAATACGGAGAATATTCGTTTCAATTATCTTTTTTGCATATTATCATATTGATATGCAGCTATTTATATTTGATCTAGGGAATGTGATCATCAATCATGTGAATGTATTGCCTGAAATGGCAGATGTTCTCGGCATTCCGGGAAAAGAGCTTGAAGAGGACTATATGATATACGACACACCTCTGATGGACGGGTATATGAGCGCCTCATCGTACTACGATCATCTTGAACGTAAGTTCGGCATAAGCCATATCGCGACAGATATCTTCGCAGATCTCTTCTGTCCCACGGTAAACACATTCATGCTTGGCATCGTCGATGCCCTGAGGGATCATGGATACAGATGCGTCATCGGTTCAAACACATTCGAGCCTCACTCTCGGATAGTCGAGTCCTTCTCACCGTCTATCCTCTCTCATTTCGACCATTATTACGCGTCGCATAAGATGCATCTGTCAAAGCCTGAAAAGGCATTCTTCCTGAGCATTGCAAAGAGCGAGGGGTATGATCCATCGTCGATTTCCTTCACAGATGATCTAGAGCGGAATATAGATGCTGCAAGGTCACTTGGAATCGACTGCCTGCATTACAAAGGCGAGGGCAAAGACGGAAGGGCAAGGGAGTTCTTTTCGCGGTTCATTTCTCTCTAACGCTTTTCTTATTTTTATAATTGCTTGTATTGTAATATAATAGGGTAGGCAATATTATTCTGTTTGCGTGCCCTTTTATAGATTTTTCTGCATTTTTATCGAAATTCTATCCACATTTGTTGACATTCCTGATGGAGGAGGCGTATAAAAACCGTAAGGAAAAGAAAACTAAAAAGGAGGAGAAAGAATCATGTTTATCTCTAACATTTCACTTTCTATCCTCCTATCTGTCATCATCCTTACACGCTGAACCACGGTTTCAGAGTTCTGATGATGCACCGATGCCCGTGGTAAAGAAGAACCCGGGCTTTATTTTTTTCCTTGAAGGAGACGAATAGTGGAGAGTAATAGAAAAGACAGCTATACCCTGGCTATCCTTGTCAACAACAAGTCCGGCGTGCTTATGAGGGTTGTAGCGCTCTTCTCAAGGCGCAGATACAACATCGATTCCCTCTCTGTAAGCGAGACTGAAAGCCCTGATATCAGCCGAATAACGATAGTTGTGCATGGAGACAGGGCTATCACGGAGCAGATCATACGCCAGGTAGAGAAGCTTATCGATGTCAGGAAGGTCTATGAGATGACAATGGAGGGCTCGATACAGCGTGAACTGGTTCTCATAAAACTCTCTGCTGATGAGAAGACAAGGACTCACCTTGTCGAGATAGGGGAGCTTTTCAAGGCAAAGGTCATAGATGTCACCCCATCAACCATAACGATGCAGCTTACAGGAAGCCTGGATAAGCTGGATTCATTTCTTGAGCTTGTGAAGCCTTATGGCATCGTGGAGCTTGTACGCACAGGCATAACAGCACTCGAACGTGGTTCGAGACCATTATCGGAAACTACCTTCGGAGACGAAGGCTGATATAGGAGACGCAAAATGAGCACAATGTATTACGAAAAGGATGCAGATCTTTCACTTCTGAAAGGCAAGAAGGTTGCCATCATCGGTTATGGCAGCCAGGGGCATGCGCATGCTCTGAATCTTCATGAGTCAGGCGTTGACGTTGTCGTAGGCCTTTATAATGGCTCAAAAAGCTGGGCAAGAGCTGAGGAAGCAGGACTGAAGGTAATGACAACGGAGGATGCTGTGAAGTGCAGTGATGTGGTCATGATCCTCGTAAACGATGAGAAGCAGGCAAAGCTTTACCATACATCAATCGAACCATATCTCAGAAAGGGAATGTATCTTGCCTTCGCGCATGGTTTCAATATCCATTTCGGTCAGATTGTCCCGCCAGAGGATGTCAATGTCATAATGATAGCTCCAAAAGGACCAGGCCACACTGTCAGAAGCCAGTATCAGGAAGGGAAGGGTGTTCCATCTCTCATCGCTGTTTATCAGGATCCATCAGGAGATAGCGAGAAGGTAGCTCTTGCATACGCTGCAGCTATCGGAGCTGGCAAGGCTGGCATTTTCGTAACGACATTCAAGGAAGAGACTGAGACAGATCTCTTCGGTGAGCAGGCAGTTCTCTGCGGAGGTGTATCACACCTTATCAAGGCTGGCTTCGATACTCTTGTTGAGGCAGGCTATCAGCCAGAGATGGCATATTTCGAGTGCTGTCATGAGATGAAGCTCATCGTAGACCTGATCAACCAGGGCGGACTTACATTCATGAGATATTCCTGCTCAGATACAGCTGAGTATGGTGATTATGTATCCGGACCGAAGGTGATCACGGATGATACGAAGAAGGCTATGAAGGGCATCCTCACGGATATCCAGAATGGAACATTTGCACGCAACTGGCTTCTTGAGAACCAGGTCGGAAGACCTTTCTTCAATGCAACGAAGAGAATGGAGAAGGAGTCGCTTCTCGAAAAGACAGGCGCTAAGCTCAGATCTCTGATGAGCTGGCTCAAGAAATAAGACGGAGGAAAAGATGGCAGAGCATATCTACATATTCGACACGACCCTTAGGGATGGAGAACAGGCTCCAGGCTATAGCATGAACCTGGAGGAGAAGATCAGGATGGCTAAGCAGCTTGAGACCCTAGGGGTTGATATAATCGAGGCAGGCTTTGCCATCTCCTCTCCGGGGGATTTCGAGTCTGTCGAGGCTATTTCAAAAGCTGTGAAGAACGTCACTGTCGCTTCCCTCGCTCGCTCTTTGAAAAAGGATATCAACGCAGCGTACAATGCTGTAAAAGGTGCAGAAAGCCCCCGTATCCATGTATTCCTTGCTTCTTCCGACATCCATCTTCAGTACAAGCTCAAGATGACGAGGGAAGAGGCTTATGAAAGGATGGAGGAAAGCGTTAAGTACGCGCGATCCCTCTGTCCTGATATCGAGTTCTCCCTTGAGGATGCAACCCGTACTGATATCGACTACATGTGCCGCTTGGTCGAAGGTGCAATCAAAGCAGGCGCTACAACGATAAATCTTCCAGATACAGTAGGTTATGCTTCTCAGGAAGATATTGCGGAAATGGTATCTACAGTGCGCAGCCGCGTTCCCAATATAGACAAGGCGATAATCTCAATGCACTGCCACGATGATCTTGGGCTTGCTGTCGCGAACTCCCTTGCCGGCGTGAAGAGCGGTGCAAGGCAGATTGAATGCACGCTCTGCGGAATAGGAGAGAGGGCTGGAAACGCATCGCTGGAAGAGGTCGTGATGGCTATGAAGACACGCCCGGATCTCTATCCATACGAGACAGGCATCCATACAGAGGAGCTCTTCAGGTCTGCCCGTCTTCTTTCAACCATAACAGGTGTGAAGATCTTCCCTTCAAAGGCAATCGTCGGAGACAACGCTTTTGCCCATGAATCTGGTATTCATCAGCATGGCATGATGGCAAATTCAAAGACATATGAGATCATGACCCCTGAGAGCGTAGGTGTCGTGAAGACAAACTACATCCTCGGCAAGCACTCCGGTCAGCATGCTTTCAAGAAAAAGCTTGATGAGCTTGGCTTCGTCCTTCCTGACAGTGAGGTTGCAGAGCTCTTCTCTGCGTTCAAGAATCTCTGCGACAGGAAGAAGAACATAACGGATAGGGATATCATAGCGCTTGTTGAGTCAACTGAGCACAACAGCGAGAAGAAGATATGGTCACTTGTCTCCTATGTGGTAAACAGCGGCAATAAGATGACAAGCACTGCATGCATAGATCTTCAGAAGGATGACAAGGTCTATGAGGGCATTGCCTCTGGCACTGGTCCTGTCTACGCAGCTCTGCGTGCTGTTGAGAAGATCATCCGCCATCCATTCTCGCTTGAGGATTACCAGCTTCAGGCTGTCACAGAGCATAGGGATGCTCTCGGAGAGGCTATCGTCAAGATTTCTGACGGTTCTAACGTATACAGGGGAAGAGGCGTATCCACAGATGTCATAGAAGCTTCGATCCTGGCATGCCTTTCTGCTGTGAACAAGATGCTTGATGGTGAGTCTTCATCCATATCAGGCGGAGATAGCGCCATAAAGATGTCCTTTGACAATGACATGCTCATGGGACATACAGACAAGGAGGTGTGAGATGGCAATGACGATAACGGAGAAGATCCTTGCAGCAGGCGCGCATGAACCATCTGTTCATCCAGGCCAGCTCATAATGGCGGATCTTTCGCTTGTGCTTGGCAATGATATAACGTCTCCTGTCGCTATAAAGGAGCTTCCGAAGTTCGGTAAGGACAAGGTATTCGATAAGGACAGGATCGCGCTTGTTCCCGATCATTTCACACCGAACAAGGACATAAAGGCTGCAGAGCAGTGCGCATGTGTGCGTGCATTTGCAGAGAAGGAGAATATTACCAATTACTTTGAGGTAGGAGAGGTCGGCGTTGAGCATGCGCTCCTTCCGGAAAAAGGACTTGTAACAGCAGGGGATATCGTTATCGGGGCAGATAGCCATACCTGTACATATGGTGCCCTTGGTGCTTTCTCGACAGGTGTTGGTTCTACTGACATGGCTGCTGGAATGGCGATAGGCAAGGCGTGGTTCAAGGTCCCGAGCTCTATAAAGTTCAATCTTCATGGAGCTCTGAGGCCTCGGGTCACAGGCAAGGATCTGATACTCACCATCATCGGTATGATAGGTGTCGATGGCGCTCTGTATAAGGCTATGGAGTTTGCTGGCGAGGGCGTTTCATCGCTTTCTATGGATGATAGGTTCACAGTATCCAACATGGCAATCGAGGCTGGTGCCAAGTGCGGGATATTCCCGGTCGATGACAAGACGCTTGGATATCTGAAGGAGCATGGCGCAAAGGAACCGAAGATCTTCTCTTCAGATCCAGATGCAGAGTATGAGAAGGTATATGAGATAGACCTTGGAACAATTTCCCCGACAGTTGCTTATCCGCATCTTCCTGAGAATGCCCATGATGCAAAGGAGGGCCGTGATATAAGGATTGACCAGGTAGTCATCGGAAGCTGTACCAATGGCAGGCTCTCTGATCTCCGTGCCGCTGCTGAGATATTGAAGGGACGCCACGTGGCAAAGGGCCTGCGTGCTCTGATAATCCCTGCAACTCCACGTGTGTGGAGGGAAGCTATGGATGAAGGGCTTTTCAGCATATTCACAGATGCGGGGTGTGTTATATCACCGCCGACCTGCGGACCATGTCTTGGCGGTTATATGGGAATACTGAGCAGGGGAGAGAGATGTGTATCGACTACGAACAGGAACTTCGTAGGAAGGATGGGACATCCTGAGAGCGAGGTATATCTCGCATCTCCCTATACAGCTGCAGCATCCGCTGTAACTGGCTATATAACAGATCCGGAGGATTTCTGATGAATGCAGTAGGCAAGGTTTTCCGTTATGGAAACAACGTAGATACAGATGTTATCATCCCAGCTCGCTACCTCAATACCTCAGACCATAAAGAGCTTGCATCACATTGCATGGAGGATATAGACAGCGGGTTCGTGAAGAATGTGAAGAAAGGGGATATCATAGTGGCCGGCAGGAACTTCGGCTGCGGATCGTCTCGTGAACACGCCCCTATAGCGATAAAGGAATCAGGGATAAGCTGTGTGATTGCAGAGTCATTTGCCCGCATCTTCTATCGCAACGCGCTCAATATCGGTCTCCCGATCCTTGAATGCAAGGCAGCATCAGAGGAGATTGCAGCAGGGGATACCGTCTCTGTTGATTACTCAACTGGAGTCATCACAGATGAGACTACAGGCAAGACATATTCAGCTGAGCCGTTCCCGCCGTTCATGCAGCGTCTGATACAGGCTGGTGGGCTTGCACAGTATATCAAGGAGAACTTCTGATGGATATTAAGATAGCTCTTGTTCCCGGAGACGGTATCGGTCCGGATATCGTCAGTGAAGCAGTACGCGTGCTTGACCGTGTAGCTTCGAAGTTCGGACATAGTATTTCGTATAAGGAAATCGATGCTGGCGGCATTTCAATAGATAGATACGGCATGCCTCTGACAGAGGATGCCCTGGAAAATGCCAAAGCTTCCGATGCTGTGCTTCTCGGTGCGGTCGGAGGCCCTAAGTGGGATAGCCTGCCTGGTGCGAAGAGACCTGAGAAGGCGCTTCTTGGCCTTAGAAGCGGACTTGGGCTTTTCTGCAATTTCCGCCCAGCCGTTATCTATCCAGAGCTTGCCGGAGCTTCTCCTTTGAAGGATTCTGTCATAAAGCAAGGTGTTGATCTTCTGGTCGTGAGAGAGCTTACAGGCGGCATCTATTTCGGAGAGCGCGGCAGAAGCGATGATGGTGAAGAGGCTTATGATACCATGCGCTATTCCAGATCTGAGATACTCCGCATAGCGAAGAAGGCTTTTGAGGCTGCTCGTATCAGGAGAAAAAGGGTCACTCTTGTTGATAAGGCCAATGTGCTTGAGTCTTCAAGGCTTTGGAGAGAGACCGTGTCAGAGCTGGCTGCGTCGTATTCCGATGTCACCCTTGATTTCATGTATGTGGATAATGCTGCCATGCAGCTTGTCAGGAATCCTGCGCACTTTGATGTACTCCTGACCGAGAATATGTTCGGCGATATCCTCTCCGATGAGGCTTCTATGATAACAGGATCTATCGGAATGCTTTCATCGGCATCGCTGAGAGAGGATAGCTTCGGCATGTATGAGCCTATCCATGGTTCTGCCCCTGATATAGCAGGGAAGGATATTGCCAATCCGATAGCCACGATACTTTCCGCCGCATCCATGCTCAGATACTCATTCTCATTGGAAAAAGAGGCTGTTTCCATCGAGAACGCTGTGAAGAGCGCGCTTAGCGATGGCATCCGTACCCGCGATATAGCGACAGAGGGCGAGAAGTGCGTCGGAACGAAAGAGTGCGGCAAGGAAATTGAGGAGAGAATCTGATGAGATCTGATCTGATGAAGGAAGGGGCTGAGAGAGCACCGCATAGATCGCTTATGAAGGCCCTTGGATGGACTGACAGGGAAATCAAGATGCCTATAATCGGTGTCGTATGCGCCCAGAATGAGATAATACCCGGACATATGGAGCTGGATAGGATAGCAGAGGCTGTAAAGGCAGGTGTCAGGGAGAACGGCGGTAATCCTGTGCAGTTTCCGGTAATCGGAGTATGCGATGGCATCGCCATGGGGCACAAGGGGATGAAATATTCGCTTGCTTCACGCGAGCTTATCGCAGATAGCATAGAAGTAATGGCGACAGCTCATCCGTTTGATGCCATTGTCTTCATCCCGAATTGCGACAAGATAGTGCCGGGAATGCTGATGGCAGCTGCCCGCCTGAATCTTCCATCTATCTTCATTTCAGGCGGCCCTATGCTTGCTGGCCACATCAAAGGTGGTGACAAGAGGGGAATGAGCCTTTCTTCGATGTTCGAGGCGGTTGGAAGATATGCTGACGGAAAGATGAGCGATGAGGAGTTCCTTGACTGGGAGAACAGCGCGTGTCCATCCTGCGGTTCATGCTCCGGAATGTACACTGCAAATTCAATGAACTGTCTCTGTGAGGCTATTGGAATGGCTCTTCCCGGAAATGGCTCTATCCCGGCCGTATATTCAGAGAGACTGAGATTGGCAAAAGAGGCTGGCTGGCAGGTAATGGAGCTTCTCCGGAAAGATATAAAGGCACGTGACATAATGACAGAGGAAGCGTTCATGAACGCCCTGAGCGTTGATATGGCGCTTGGCTGCTCTACAAACACGATGCTTCATCTTCCTGCAATTGCCCATGAATCTGGCATTGAGATTGATATATTCAAGGCCAATGACATAAGCCGGCGTGTTCCGAACCTTTGCCATCTTGCTCCTGCTGGACCTCATCATATGGAGGATCTTTATCAGGCTGGCGGCGTGATGGCCGTAATGAAGGAGCTTGACAAGCGTTCTCTGCTTTCCCGCGATCTTCTGACCGTTACAGGGGAGCCGATCTCCGCTTCCTTCGATAAGGCAAGGAATACGGATCCTGAAGTCATAAGGCCGATAGATAATCCATATTCCACGACTGGCGGCATTGCTGTGCTCTCTGGAACGCTTGCCCCGGAAGGCGCTGTTGTGAAGAAGAGCGCAGTTGCTCCTGAAATGCTTGTGCATAAAGGTCCTGCACGTGTGTTCAATAGCGAAGATGAGGCTATTTCCGCAATCTTCGGAAAGAAGATAAAGCCAGGAGATGTAATCATCATACGCTATGAAGGCCCAAAGGGCGGGCCTGGGATGCGTGAGATGCTTAGCCCTACATCTGCTATACAGGGCATGGGGCTTGGAACATCCGTTGCGCTTATAACAGATGGAAGGTTTTCTGGCGCAACACGAGGAGCATCCATCGGCCATGTCTCGCCTGAAGCTGCCTCTGGTGGTCCTATCGGGCTTGTCGAGGAAGGGGATGAGATATTGATAGATATCCCGAACGAGCGTCTTGACCTTCTCGTAAGCGAAGAGGTCCTTGCAGAGAGAAGGAAGAACTATAAGGGACATGAGAGCGATATAAGGAGTGGATATCTCTACAGATATTCAAAACATGTTACATCCGCCCGTCAGGGTGCTGTTTTGCTGGAGGACTGATTGAAGATTACAGGTGCAGATATAATAATTGAGTGTCTTGTTGAGCAAGGGGTTGATACTGTCTTCGGCTATCCGGGTGGGCAGGTGATTCCGCTTTATGATGCAATCTACCGGAACAAAGGCAGGATACGCCATATCCTCACAGCCCATGAGCAGGGAGCCAGCCATGCAGCTGATGGCTATGCCAGGTCAACGGGCAAGCCTGGTGTATGCATAGCGACCTCAGGGCCTGGTGCCACTAATCTTGTGACAGGACTCGCTACCGCATATATGGACTCGGTCCCGATGATTGCGATAACGGGAAACGTGCCGATGGCTCTACTTGGAAAGGATAGCTTCCAGGAGGTTGATATCGCAGGCATAACGCTTTCGATAACAAAGCATAACTATATCGTGAAGCGTGTTGAGGATCTCGCTCAGACGATAAGGGAAGCTTTCTATATTGCAAAGGAGGGCAGGCCTGGTCCTGTGCTTATCGATGTACCTAAGAACGTCCAGGAAGCGCTTTATGACTTTGAGAATGCTCCTGTAAAGGAAGTCCTGCCTGTGCAGTCAAGGCTGAGGACGAAGGATCTTGAAGCTGCTGCAGAGCTCATAAAGAGCGCAGAGCGTCCGATGTGCTATGTAGGTGGCGGGGTTATCCGCTCAGATTCATCGGATCTGCTCTCCCAGTTCATCGAGCGCATAGATGCACCTGTCGGATCGTCACTGATGGGACTTGGTGCTATCTCACCACAGTCTCCGCGTTTCACTGGCATGATAGGAATGCACGGTACAAGGCTTTCAAATGTCTCGATAAACAACTGTGACCTTCTCATTGTGATCGGTGCAAGATTCTCTGATAGGGTTATCTCGAAAAGCAGTACGTTTGCACGTCAGGCACGCATCGTGCAGATTGATGTAGACCCTGCTGAGTTCAACAAGAACATCATGACAGAGATCCATGTCGTTGCGGATATCAAAGTCGCGCTTGAGCGCCTGCTTGAGCTTCTTCCAGATAAGCTTGACCACAGCGCATGGATGGCTGAGATAGAGGAGAAGAGGAAGAGATTCCCTCTCAAGGTATCAACAGCTTCATCAAGGGCTAAGGAGATAATGGAAGCGCTTGACAGCGCCCTGCCCGATGATAGCTATATAACGACAGAGGTCGGACAGCATCAGATGTGGGCTGCGCAGTTTTTGCAGAAGCATCGGCCACGCCGTTTCCTCACATCAGGTGGGCTTGGAACGATGGGGTATGGAACAGGCGCATCGATAGGGACGCAGATATCACATCCATCTGCGCGTGTCGTGAATATCGCAGGCGATGGCTCGTTCAGAATGAACTGCAATGAGCTTGCCACCATAGCAAGGTATCAGCTGCCTATAATCATACTCGTCATGAACAACCATGCTCTTGGGATGGTAAGGCAGTGGCAGACGCTGTTCTACGATCATCATTATTCAGAAACCACCCTTGATACGCCTCTTGACTGGGTTACGCTTGCTTCAGCCTATGGCATAGAGGGGATGAGGATGCTTCCAGACGATGATCCGAAGGAAATCCTGGAGAAAGCCGTGAAGCTTGGAAAGGCTGTAGTCATTGATGCGATAATCCCAACCGATGACAAGGTGTATCCGATGGTTGCTCCAGGCGCATCGATTTCAGATATGATCGGTTATCTTGATCTCGAAGCTCTTGAATAGGAGATTCCATATTCTCAAAAATGCCTTCTCATGGTACGATGCCGATGTGCAGAGTATACGGAAGGCATTTCTTATTTTCATACTTTCCCTCACTTTCTCAGTGAGCGCTGTATCGTTCAGTGCCGGTGTCGCGGGAGGCTACAGGGTAAGCGAGGAGAAGACCCCTTTGAATGGTGAGCTGATGCTCTCAATATCGGATTTCTCACTTTGGGCGAGAGTACAGGGCAATGAACGCATAGATCTTGCTCTTGAATATGGCGGGAATACGGGAAATACAATAGAGCATATAGTGAATCTCAATACAGCGATATATCCAGGGCTTGGCTGGTTCGCAGGGGCTGAGTATGAGTTTACCCAGACCTTCCGCTGGGATTTCTTCTCTTTGGGATATGGCTTAGGCGTCCAGGTCGGGATACTTGCAAGCGATCTCATAAAAGGACCGCTTTTCTCTCTTTCCCCGATAATAGATGCTAATATCGGGCTGCATTTCGGACCTGTCGATCTTACGGCGTATCTTACGATGGATCATAGGGCTGAGCGTGAATTCAAGGCTCTTCCCGTGCTTGGAGCGACCTTTTCATGGCGTATTGGAGGACACAGCACTATCTATGCAGATGCATATATGAAGATGGCTGAGTATCTTATGGATCCGACTACGATCATATCCGGATGGGCTGTCAGGGTCGGTTATATCTATAGAGGCAGGATAGTATGAGGAAGGCCATTGTTCTTATAGCTGCATCGCTTCTTTTCGCATCATGCTCGTTCTATACAAGTGTAACCGATAACATCTCTGGCAATCCTTTTTCTTCGTCATTTCAGCTTTCAACACCGCTTGGCGATGATAATCTGTTTCAGCCGCAGCCTGATGATCCGGATGAAGAAGGGGATGGGACAGACGGTGATGTTACAACACCTCCTGAGACGACTGAGCCTCAAAGCGATGAAACCGGGGCTTTCACATTCGTGCTTTTCACGGATTCCCATATAAACAGGACCGATTCAGGGGTTCAGGATCATAGGGAGGAGTTTCTGAAGTTCCTTGAAGCAGAGTCTGATGTATATCCTTTCATAGTCTGTCTTGGCGATCTTGTTGATGATGGTGATATCTACAGCAGGGAAGCGCAGGATTTCATAGAGCAGAGCCGCAGCTATACAATGCTGAACAACTTCATCTACGTTATTGGCAATCATGATATAAGAACGCATTCAAGGACTGAATGGGATGAGGAGTTCAAGGTTCTGACTCCAGGACATGATAATCCAAGGATGATGCGTTATTCTTACAAAGGCGTTTCGATATACAAGCTTGACAACGCTTCACGCATCTTTGGCAAGGATCAGCTTAATATGCTGGAAGAGGCGCTTCGTTCCGATCCGAATGAATACAGGATATTCCTTGCCCATGAGGTTGTGGCTACAGGAGGCGCGCTTGATCAGACAACGGTTATTTTCGGATCTGAGGCAGGTGAGCTTCTCAGGTTGTTCCGTCTGATGAGGAATTACGATGTGTCGATGCTCTTCACAGGTCATCATCACAAAGGAAATGAGATCTATTCAGGTGATGGCTTCTCTGAATTCAACGCAGCAGCGCTCCATTCACGTTCCGGCAGCTTTGAAAGCGATGGGTATTGGTACACAGTCACAGTCGATCCTGATGCCGGTGAGATAACTGTCACGAGCTATCTTGTGACTGATGATTCAGCAGAGCCTTGGAGGATTACAGGTACTGACATCTTCCCTCTGAAGACTGCTGATGAGACAGGTGAAGAAGAGCCTCCTGTAACGCCTCCGGCTGATGATACGGAAGATGGCGGGAACGAAGATCCCGGAGCAGGGGATCCTGATCCTTCTGGGGATGCAGGAGATGAGAGTGTATGATTGTGAGCTGGGCCTTGCTTCTGCATTGTGATAGCTGACCTTATCCTATAGGAAAACATATATTGAAAGTAAAAGGAGGGGAAACTATCCTTCCTGATGTCAATTAAGATGGGCTACCGTACTGGTAGCCCAAAGATATTCAATAGAGAAGTTCTTATTTCTCTTCTGTCCAAGCTCTGCCGTAGAAGCTGTCAAGATAGAGCTGCTTGATCTGGCTGATAAGAGGATAGCGTGGGTTTGAACCTGTGCACTGGTCATCGAAAGCCTTCACTGAAAGCTCATCAACCTGTGCAAGGAACTCTGCCTCGTCAACGCCCCATTCCTTGATTGATGATGGGATGTTGAGCTCCTTCTTAAGCTTCTCGATTCCTTCGATAAGCACCTGTACCTTATCCTCCATGCTCATCTTAGGCGTTGTTACGATATAGCCTGTGTTCTTCTCATCGTTGAGTGCCATTGAGATGTAATCAGCTGCGCGTGCATAGCGTGAGATTACAGATGGATACTCATACTGAGGGAATGCTGCCTGCTTTGTAGGATTGTCATTTGCGTTGAAGCGGATGACATTGGTAAGCAGGAGTGCATTAGCCATTCCGTGTGGTACATGGAATGCCGCACCGAGCTTATGAGCCATTGAGTGGCAGATTCCAAGGAATGCATTCGAGAATGCCATGCCAGCCATTGTCGAAGCGTCATGCACCTTCTCTCTTGCCTTCTTGTCTGTTCCATCGGCGTAAGCGCGAGGCAGATACTTGAAGATGAGGCGGGCTGCTTCGAGAGAGAGCGGATTCGTGAAATCCGTGCTCATTGAGGAAACAAGCGCTTCAAGGGAATGTGTCAGGACATCAAGACCGCATGATGCTGTCAGTCCCTTCGGCTGTCCCATTGCAAGCTCGCTGTCGACGATAGCCATTGAAGGTGTGAGAGCATAGTCTGCAATTGCCCACTTCATTCCTGTATTCTCATCGGTGATGATTGCGAATGGAGTTACCTCTGAGCCTGTACCTGATGTTGTAGGAATACATACAAGCTCTGCTTTCTTGCCCATGTTAGGGAATGCATAGATTCTCTTCCTGATATCCATGAACCTGAGAGCGAGTCCTTCGAACTTCACCTCTGGGTGCTCATAGAGAAGCCACATGATCTTTGCTGCATCCATAGGAGAGCCACCGCCGACTGCAATGAATACATCCGGCTTGTATGCATTTACAAGCTCCATTGCGATGTTGATAGTACCGAGCGTCGGATCTGGCTTGACCTGGTGGAATACCTCAGTCTCTACACCGATCTGGTTAAGCTGCTCTGTGATGCGGTCAATCATTCCTGTTGAGAACAGGAAGCTATCTGTTACGATGAACGCTCTCTTCTTACCCTCAAGCTCCTGCAGCGCTACAGGCAGACAGCCGTATTTGAAGTAAACCTTAGGTGGAAGCTTGAACCAGAGCATGTTTTCCCTCCTCTCTGCTACAGTCTTGATGTTCAGAAGATGCTTCGGGCCTACGTTCTCGCTGATTGAGTTGTTGCCCCAGCTTCCACAGCCAAGAGTCAGAGATGGCTCAAGACGGAAGTTATAGATATCGCCGATAGCACCCTGTGATGCTGGCATGTTGATAAGCACGCGGCTTGTCTTCACTGTCTTGCCGTATGTGTCGATCTTATCCTGCTCCTTCTCATCGCAGTAGAGTACGGATGTGTGGCCGAATCCTCCGAGAGCTATAAGATGTGCAGCCATTGCAGCACCTTCTCCGAAGTTGTCGCATGTGTACATGCCGAGTACAGGGGAGAGCTTCTCATGAGCAAATGGCTCATCTGCAGCTATTCTCTTGACCTCTCCGATAAGGACCTTTGTCGTAGCTGGTACCTTGAAGCCTGCGATCTCTGCGATCTTTGCAGCTGGCTGTCCGACGATCTTCGGATTCACAGAGCCTCTCTTCGGGTCAAGGATGATAGGCTCGAGAAGGGTAAGCTCCTCCTTTGTAAGGAAGTGTGCGCCCTGTTCCTTGAATTCCTTCTTGACCTCTGCATATATATCCTTATGGACGATAACAGCCTGCTCAGATGCACATACAACACCGTTATCGAAGGTCTTTGACATAAGGATTGAAGCGACAGCCATCTTTATATTGCAGTTCTTGTCCATCAGTGCCGGTGTGTTTCCTGCACCTACGCCGATAGCTGGCTTGCCTGATGAATATGCTGACTTGACCATTCCTGGGCCGCCTGTTGCGAGAATCAGGTTAACAAGTGGATGCTTCATCAGATAATCTGTCTTATCCATCGAAGGCTCTTCTATCCAT
>CALXLI010000031.1 GCA_944389155.1 uncultured Spirochaetaceae bacterium
ATCAGACACGACTGGCATTAGAACTCATTGGAAAAGGTGCAAATGCCAGCGCAATACAAAACAACAGGTCTGCCCTGCAGAGAGCAATAGGAAGAAATCAGGAAGATGTTGCGCTTTCGCTCATTGATAAAGGGGCAGACGTAAACTAGAAGGGAAATTATGACACGCCGCTGAATATGGCTATCAATAACGGCAAGACAAAGATTGCATTATCTCTCATCGAACATGGTGCAACTATTGCAATAGAAGATATCAACGATGCCATTTATGAAAAGCTCGATTCGGTAGCTTCTGCTATGATCCAGAAATATACATCGCTCAATCCAAATACAGTGGCTCAATATCTTGTAGATTCTTGGGAAAGCTACCAATTACGCTCATATCTTGAAGCTGCTATTTATAACAGAATGACGCTTACTGCTTTGGTTTTGCTTGAGCAAGGCGCAGATCCAAACTACAAATACTATTATTCAAAACCTCCTCTGTATAATGCTTTGAGCAATAATCTTGAAAGCATAGCTCTTGCACTGATTGAGAAGGGGGCAGATGTAAATTACTACTATCAGGAAAACGATGGCGTAAGGACAGTTCTCTATCTTGCAATCAACGGGAAAATGGACAGAGCCTCACTTGCACTCATTGAGAAAGGTGCGGATGTAAACGAGAAAACACCGAATGGCAAGGCCTTGGTTGATTTTGCATACGAGCAAGGAATGGAAGATGTATGCGTAGCGATGATAGGGAAAGGCGCAGCTCTTCGTACATCCATTGCTACGATGATCAAAGACAACAGGCTGGAGTGCGCATTTGCACAATTCAATGCATCCTCAGATACTGTGAAGAAGGCCAATAGCAATGCTTTGATTGATGCTTTCATAAAGAAAGGTGATATGGAGAAAGTCCGGATGCTTCTCAGTGATGATATTCCTGAGGACAAGGAAGCAATCCTTTTCTCTGCTATTGAAAACAACTCCTCGGTCCTTGTCAGACTGCTCATCAACACAGGAGCTGATCCTAATATCAAAGACAATGCAGGCAGCACAGCACTCAATGAAGCAATACGGAAGTCAACTGCACTTGCAACTCTGGTGCTTGCAGGAGGAGCTGACCCGAACGCAGCAGACAAAGCTGGCTATACTCCGCTTGGAGTTGTGCTGGAAGAAAATGAGCTTTCATTCATCCCAAAGCTCATCACAGCCGGTGCTGATATAAACAGAGCTTGTTTCCCGGATGGCTCAACACCTCTTATAGCCGCTGCAAAGGAAAAGAACAGCGATGCAGTGAATGCGCTTATAGCAAACGGAGCTGATCTGAATGGGAAGGATGACTCAGGGAATACTCCGCTTTACTATGCAGTCCTTGATAAAGATACAGCCTTCATAGATATGCTGATAGGAAAAGGCGCAAAGCTCAGCTCTCTTCCAGATGCTTTCCTCCCCTATTCCGTGAAACACGGCCTTGACGATGTTGCATACGGCCTTATTTCATCAGCAAAGGATATAAACACAGCAGACAGCAACGGAAATACCGCACTCTACTATGCGGTTGAGAAAGATAATGCTGATATAGCATCCGACCTCTTGAGAGCTGGAGCGGATATAAATGCAGGGAAGAGCAACCCACTCACGCTTGCGATAATCAAAGGCTATGATGACATCCTCACTCTCTTGATTGATTACGGTGCTGACATCAACAAAGGCGAAAGCAAAAGCACGCCACTCACACTTGCACTGAAACTCAGAAGAGAGAGCACTGCAGAGCTTATCATTGAAAAAGGTGCTGATGTAAACAAAACAGATGATGAGGGGTGTTCACCTCTGTCTGTTGCTGTCTCCAACGGGCAGTACAGAATAGCTGAGATGCTGATGGAAAAAGGAGCCGATGGCAATAGCTCTGTTCTATCCACCCTTATTTCAAAAGGAAACGAAAAGCTCGCATTGAAAGTCCTGGAGAAAGGCATAAAGGCCGGAGAAGACTATAATCGCGTTCTATCCCTTGCCATTTCAGACGGCATGGAAGATATTGCTTTGCTTCTCCTTGAGCAAGGCGTTGTTCCAAACAATACAGCGCTTCTTGCTGCAATAGAAAATGGTATGGAGAAGACAGCTGCAGAGCTTATTGAAAAAGGTGCTGATCCAAATACCGCAGACGCAAAAGGCAATACACCGCTATATACCGCTCTCATGAACGATATGGAGAACATTGCTGTAGAGCTTTTGAGGAAAGGAGCAGACCCGAATGGAGGAAAAGCTGACAGCAACCTCCTATATGCAATAAGGAAGGGAATGGAAAAAGCAGCACTCGCGCTCATAGCGAAAGGTGCGGATGTGAACTATGAATCGCATCAGGGAGGAAGCTGCAAAAGCATCATGTGCTATGCCGCAGAAATGAGCTCTCCTACTGTCATCAAGGCGCTGTACAGCTACGGGGCAGAACCAAACTACGTCCTCTCAAGCGAAAGCAGTAACGGGCCGTTGTACTATGCAATATGCCAAGACAATCTTGATGGAGTTAAGGCACTGGCAGAGGTTGGAGCAGAACTGAACAGCAATCAAATCTGGAAGAATGCCGCATATATCGCTGTGATGAACTCGGAAAACCCTGAAATGATAAAGCTTCTGCATTCTCTTGGATGCTCATTCAACTGGACAGCCAATGAAGCTGGCTCCTCTCCTCTTATATATGCAGTTCGCCAAAATCGACCTCTGGACATCATAAAAGCGGTGCTTGAATGCAATGTGGACGTAAACGTAAAGGACAAGAACGGGAAAAGCGCGCTCATCTATGCCTGTGAAAGCTCTTCTCCAGAGATGATCTCAATGCTGCTTGATGCTGGTGCGGACATGAGTGCCAAGGACAATGAGGGAATATCTGTATTTGATTATATCAGGCAGAACAAGGAAGCTGCAGGCACTGATGCATATATGCGAGTCCTCAGATACTACAGGCCAGGATTCATTCCAATTGAGATAGCGGAACCCAATCAGCCACAGAACAATGCAAACCAGTGAAAACAGTGCTTGGATTCTATTCTTTTCTACCTAGTGACATGGTGGAAAAATTTCAGTATATTTACTTAGCTAGAGCAGAATAGTTCTGAAATATAGTTTGAAGGAAGTATAATATGGATGCTGAGAAAAGCGTAAAGTTGCTAGAAAACTCCCAGGCTTCACTTACTCTTACGATTGATGCCGACACACTGGAGAAGGCTTATCAGGAAAAGCTTAACAAGTACACTAAGACAATCCAGATTGATGGATTCAGGAAAGGAAAGGTACCATCATCTGTCGTTGAGAGGAAGTATGGTGACGCAATAAGGGAAGAGAGCTCATTTGAAGCTATGGAGAAGTACCTTCAGGATACTATCCAGACACTCAACTTCGAGGATAAGCCGCTTGCATTCTCAACTCCTGTACTTCAGGATGAGGATAAGCTCCTGCCATTCAAGAAGGGAGAAGCTGTAACATACTCCGTAGTATATGATATCTACCCTCGTTTTGACCTCCCTGAGTATAAGGGACTTGAGGTCGAAGTTCCTTCTGTCGAAGTCACAGATGAGGATGTCAACAAGGAAATCGAAAGGAAGAGAGAGCAGAACTCCGTTGTCAGGACAAAGGATGGAGAAGCTGAGAATGGCGACATCGTAACAGTCAGCTATGCTGAGCTCGATGAGAACGGCAATCCTGTTGCATCTACAGAGCGCAAGGATTTTGTCTTCACAATCGGATCAGGCTACAACTTCTATAAGATCGACAGTGACGTGATCGGAATGAAGAAGGGCGATGAGAAGACTGTAGAGAAGACATATACAGAGGAAGACCATGTCCCTGGATACGATGGCAAGACAATAAAGCTCAAGATCAACGTGACAGAGGTAAAGCACAGGGATCTTCCGGAGCTTGATGATGATCTTGCACAGGATATCAAGGAAGAGTACAAGACTGTTGCAGACCTCAGGAACGGCATCAGGAAGGAGTTCGAGGAAAAGGTCAGTGAAAGGCTGAAGAACGATAAGATCAATGCACTCCTGAACGCTATTGAAGAGAAGACAGAGATAACGATTCCTGAGTCAATGCTTGAGGCTGAGCTTGAGCAGGCCTGGAGGAACTTCTATCGCCAGTCAGGACTCACGGAAGAGCAGATCCTCAGCTTCCTGAAAATGCAGGGATCCACAAAGGAAGCTCTTCTTGAGGAATGGAAGCCTTCATGCATGAAGAATCTCAAGGACCAGCTGATTCTCGATGCCATCAAGGACAAAGAGGACTTCCCTATCTCTGATGAGGAATTCAACGAGGAATGGGAAAAGAACTACAAGAGCGTGAAGGATGAGGACAAGGAATACTATGAGAAGATCCTCCGCGACAGCCTTAAGTTCGAGAAAGTCACACCGTTCCTTATCGAGAACAACACATTCAAGTCTGGCAAGACAGTCAGCTATGATGACTTCATCGCCGGCACTTACAATAACGAGGAGTAATCTTGAACGAAAGGATGAACACACTTGTCCCATATGTCGTAGAACAGTCTGGGACAGGTGAAAGACAATACGATATCTTCTCCCGTCTATTGAAGGATAGGATCATCTTCGTAGATGGGGAGATCACAGATGCCACTGCCGATCTGGTAGTGGCTCAGCTTATTTTCCTTGAAAGCGAATCCCCCACAAAGGATATCAGCCTATATATAAACAGCCCAGGCGGAAGCGTAACCGCCGGACTTGCCATATATGACACGATGCAGTACGTCAGCTGCCCTGTTGCGACAATCTGCATGGGACAGGCATGTTCAATGGCTGCTATTCTTCTGGCAGCAGGGGAAAAGGGAAAGCGCTCTATACTGCCTAATGCCAGGGTAATGATACATCAGCCATCCGGAGGCGCTGAGGGACAAGCCAGCGATATCATAATATCCTCAAGGGAGCTTCAGAGAATAAATGAGGTTACAAGGCGCCTGATGGCATTGCATACAGGCAGGAGCGAGGAGGATATCGCAAAGGATATACTGCGCGATTACTACATGGATGCAGATGATGCTCTCTCATACGGCATCGTCGATAAAGTAATGAGAAAAGACAATGGCTAGAAACTCCAAATACTGCTCTTTCTGCGGCCGCCCTCTGGATGGCAGCGTAAGATATGTCTCAGGGCCAGGTGTCGCGATCTGCGAGAACTGCATAGATACATGCAATGATATACTCGGGCAGATGCAGACATCATCCTCTTCCACTGAATCAGAGATAAAGGAGATTCCTACTCCGCAGGAACTCAAAGAGTATCTTGATCAATATGTCATTGGGCAGGAAAACGCGAAGAAAGTACTCTCAGTTGCAGTCTACAACCACTATAAGAGAGTCAAATATGCAAAGCGCATTGCAGAATCAGGCGTAGAGATCGATAAATCAAACATCCTTGTCATAGGTCCGACCGGAACAGGCAAGACTTTGCTTGCAAGGACTCTTGCAAAGAAGCTTGACGTACCGTTTGCTATAGCTGATGCCACAACGCTGACTGAAGCTGGATATGTCGGAGAGGATGTTGAGAATATCCTCCTGAAGCTCATCGAAGCTGCGGATTATGACATTCCAAGGGCACAGCATGGAATCATCTTCATCGATGAGATCGATAAGATCTCAAAGAAAGGAGAGAATGTATCCATCACAAGGGATGTATCAGGAGAAGGTGTACAGCAGGCACTGCTGAAGATCATCGAGGGAACAGTCGCATCTGTTCCACCGCAGGGTGGAAGGAAGCATCCCAATCAGGAGATGATCAAGATCGATACATCGAATATCCTCTTCATCTGCGGCGGTGCATTCGTAGGGCTGGACAAGATAATCGAGAAGAGAGTCGCAACTTCATCTATGGGATTCGGCGCGACAATCATGAACAAGGAAGAGAAGGATCTTGAATCGCTTTATAGGGAGCTTCATCCAGATGATCTTGTGAAGTTCGGCCTCATACCTGAATTCATAGGCAGACTTCCTGTGCATGTAACTCTCAACAACCTTACAAAGGATGATCTCAAGCGCATACTCACAGAGCCGAAGAACTCCATCATAAAGCAGTATGAGACATCATTTGCCCTTGATGGAATCACACTCAGCTTCACTGATGATGCAATAGATGCAATCGCAAATCAGTCCTTTGAGCAGAAGACAGGAGCTCGCGGACTGCGTTCAATCGTTGAGAATCTGATGCTCGGAATAAGCTATGACATACCTTCAATCAAAGGCATCACAAAGGTGATCGTAGATAAGGAGAATGTCATAAACCGCACAGAACCCAGAATGATAAGAGACGATGGCAAGTATATTTCCGCAAGTTGATGCAAGACTCATATCAGCTATAGAAGAAAGCAAGGCTGCCATAGTCATTGCCCATCGCAACCCGGATGGAGACGCAGTGTGCTCCTCCCTTGCGATGAGGGAAATACTCAAGGCAATGGGAAAGGAATGCCTGCTCCTGAATGAAGGGGAGTTCCTTCGTTCCGATATAAAAAGATATGAAGGCGAATTCCTGAAAGAGGCCCCTCTGGAATTCATCAGCAGGAATCCCATCGTGATAGTCCTTGACTGCTCTACACCTGACCGTCCGGGAAAGCCATTTGCCCAGCTGAGGGATCTTCTGACTGTATGCATTGATCACCACTCTTCAGGAGAGCCTTTCACAAAGGAAGGGCTGAGCTACATCGTTCCGCTCTCACCTTCCACCACCCTTCTTGTCGATCAGGTCAGGGCTGCACTTGGCGTTCCCCTCACAAGGGAGATGGCAGAATACCTTTATACCGGATTCGCAACGGACACAGGATTCTTCCATTTCCTCAGCGAAAGGACAGCACCAGAGAGTCTGGAGCGTGTTGCTGAATTTACGCGCATGGGAGTATCTCCATACGATATCTATGATGCCATGCATGATGGCAGGAAGCTGAGCGCGGCCAAGAATGCAGCATCGATAATCATCGCTTCAAAGCCTATCCTCGACGGTGCAGTGATAATAGCCCATCAGCCGCTGGAGATTTCAGATGAACGTCTCAGCGATGATATCTACAGCACGCTCCTGGAAATAGAGAACGTAAAAGCCGTAGTGTTCCTGAAGGAGAAGAAAGATGTCCTCGAGATTGGATTCAGGAGCAAGCATCATTCAGGAATCGATGTTGGAGCACTTGCTTCAGAGTTTGGCGGAGGCGGACACATGCACGCAGCAGGCGCTTCCATATCCGCTAGCGCTGAAGAAGCCGAAAAGATGCTTGAAAAGCGTTTTTCTGAACTTCTGAAATAGTATTTTCGAGAATAAAACCTTAGCAACTCCTTTAAGAACAAGGAGTTGTTTTATTTTATCCGCTTTTGGCATATTTCCTGCAATATTTTCCTTGCAAAAGGAGAAATCCATGAAAAAGCTATTCGGCAGACAAGAAGACAGAGAGTTCAGCAAGGTTGTGCTGGAATACAACGCCCTTGAGGAGGGAAGCTGCGAGAAACTGATGCTTGAGGGGAAGGTGAAGGAACGGACAAAGGTGCTGCTGTATCTCATTCCGCAACGATGCATGTTCATCAAGGAGGAAGATGCATCAGCTTTCTTTATCGAGATCGTGAAGGATCTTGATAAGATCATAGATGCGTTCAGGATATCTGGACTGACATACAACGGCTACCTTGCCCAGATATGCAGGTACAGATGCATGCAGTTCATGAAGAAAAAACAGTTCATGATGATGACAGAACGGGCAGTGCTCTATTCAGATCCCTCGATATGCACCAATGAAAGCAGCATGAATGAAACAGCGGTGGAGTATCGAAGCATCGATTATGCAGAAGAGATAAGGAAGCTCGATTTCGCAGAGACAATCCACAGGATAATCACTGAAATGAATGCAAAGGCCATCAGAGGCAATGAGAAGGAAGAGAAACTCAGACTGTCATTGACCCGCAGGACGAACAGACGCCGTTTCCTTGCATTCCTCCTTACCCTTCCTGAGGAAGAGAATGAGAGATTCATATCAGCAGTATCAAGGGTGCTTTCCGCTGATGATGAACTTGTCGCGCAGTTCTTCCATCTCAAACACGAGAGGCTGATGGAAAATGAAGAAGAACGAAGGGAAGCAGAGAACGCTGTCGGAAGATACTGGACAGCAATGGCAAGGCTTCGGCATGCAATGACAATGGAGACAGATGCTGATAAAACCTCAAAGCTTGAAGATGCATACAAAAGGTCGAGGAGAATATATGAAAGCAGGAGGAAGAAGCTTGCAAAGGCCAGAAGAGGCATGACACAGAAGCAGATTTCAGGAATGCTTGGACTGCCCCGCTCCACGATCTCAAATGACATATGCAGGATCAGGGAGATACTTGAATCAATCGATAAGATGGTGAAAATATGAATGAAATCAATTATATTCATCATATGCAGCTTTATTTCGCATCAAATAACCACCATAAGAGAATAGAGATGTCCAGGCTTCTGGGTTCGCATACCCTGCTCCTTCCGAAGGACAAAGGCATTGCATTCTCTCCAGAGGAGAATGGCCAGACATATATAGAGAACGCTATAATAAAGGCAGAAGCTCTATATTCAATAGTCAAGGCCCCTGTCATCTCTGATGATTCCGGGCTATCTGTGAAAGCCCTTGGAGGAGCGCCGGGCATACACACTGCACGATATGGAGATGACGAGTCTTCCCACCAGCTTTCAGACAGGGACCGGTATATGCTCCTGCTGAAGAATATGGAGGGTGTGAAGGACAGAAGCGCTGTATTCACCACAGCACTGTGCCTCATACTCGATGAGAACAGACGATACATCATACAGGAAAGCTGTGAAGGCGCTATAGCACTCACCCCATCCGGCACATCCGGATTCGGCTATGACCCGGTATTCTGGATCAAGGAGGCAAATGCAATCTCAGCAGATCTCCCTGAAGGAGAGAAAGACAGATATTCACACAGGGGCAAAGCTGCCAGGATAATGGCTGAGCTGCTTAGGATCGAGGAGAACAGACATGATTGAAAGAAAGGAACAGAAGAAAGAGCATACATGGGATCTTTCGCTACTTGTCAAAGATGAGAAGACTTGGGAGAAGGAGATGAAAAAACTCAGGAAGGCTTTCCGCAAAGCTCCTTCCTTCAAAGGCACGCTATTATCCTCATCTGATTCACTGTACAATGCCTTGATGTATATAAAAGAGACATCAATCCTATCTGAACGTGTCGGAAACTGGGCATTCCTTTCATATGAGGCAGATAGCACCGACCAGGATGTACAGAGGAGGCTCGGGATTTACCAGGCAGCGGCAGCATCATACGCTGAGGCCATCTCGTACTTCTCTCCTGAGCTTATGGCTGGAAATGAAAGCCTGCTGAAGAAGTGGATGAAGGAGCCGAGGTTCAAGGAATTCAGGATATGGATGAAAAAGACACTCAGGGAGAAGAAGCATGTCCTGTCTGAGAGCGAAGAGAGAATCATGAGCCTGTTCTCCCCTGTCTCAGGTTCTGCTGAGAAAACCTTCATGGACCTTAATAACATAGAACTGGAATTTGAGGACGTGGATGGAGAGAAACTCACGCATGGCACATACGCAAAATTCCTGAAAAACAGCGATGAGAATGTAAGGGAGGAGGCATACAGGAACTATTACAAGGCATATGATGCCCATAAGCATACACTGTCCGACCTGTACTCTGCATCTATAAGAGAGGACATATTCTCAGCAAAGGCAAGGAAATTCAGCTCGTCACTGGCTGCAGCTCTCTTCCCTGATGATATTCCTGAAAGTGTATATACATCGCTTATCGCATCTGTGCATGATGCATTCCCTATCCTCCATGAATACTACCGCGTAAAGGCAAAGGTCATAGGAAAGGAGAAGCTCAGGCATTGGGATTGCTATATTCCGATGGTAGCAGGAATAGACAGCCATCACAGCTACGATGAAGCTGTCTCCCTTATCTCAGAAGCGGTAAAGCCCCTTGGAGAGGAGTACAGGAGAACACTTGTCAAAGGCCTTACGGAAGACAGATGGGTGGACAGGTACGAGAACAAGGGAAAAAGGAGCGGGGCATTCTCCGCAGGCTGCTATACAGGCAATCCATATATCCTCACGAACTTTGAAGATAGCGTGCTGGATTCTGTTTTCACGCTCATACACGAAGGTGGCCATTCAATGCATTCGTGGTACTCTGTACGCAGCAATCCATATATGTGCTACGACT
>CALXLI010000032.1 GCA_944389155.1 uncultured Spirochaetaceae bacterium
TTGCTGCTGAGGAGCTGACCGGTAACAAGGATACTTTCATTGATATAAGGACAATTGCAGAGCCTGATACGAACTTTGCTCTTCTGGTTCCTGCTGACACAGTCCTCGAAGTGCATACCGCCTGGGGTGATATCCTTTATACGAATGCATCGGATGCACCTCACGGAGAAGGGGATTATCTTGTATGCCGCAACGTAGATGGCCAGCCAGATCTTAGCGATGTATGGGTAGTCAACGGAGCTGTTTTCCCTTCTACATATGATATGCCGGAGTGAATATAGCTGACGTTTGTCATAAGGAGGGCTGCAACAGCCTGTCTGTACGCAGCCCATGACAAACAAACTTGGGGAAGGATTTTAAAATCATCATATAATTAATCAATGCATCAGCGTTGGCTTATTGCTAAGTATTGCAATGCAAGAAGGCATATCCTAAAGGCTTGAATTCTTTCCACGATGATCTTGACCACCTCTGCGCTGATCTTTTCGTCTTCAGCAATTATGTAGCCAGAAAGATCTAGAAGATCCCGACACTGACAACGTTCCTGAAATTCTGCGATGCCCTTGATGTTTCTCCTGATGTGATCATTGCCGATAGCCTTTCTATATCATCAGACAGGGAAGAGGCAAAGGAAACAGTACTTCGCATCATAGAGAAATGGATGTGAGGCAGAAATCCTGTTCATTCGGGAGGATCTGCTTTACTGGGGCTGTAAATTCGGTTTTTGCTGCGAAACGCTGCAATCTGTGCCCCTAAGACTGGCATCATTTTTGAGCCTTTGATTTTCAGTTCTTTGTATTTCTTTGAATTGCAAACATATAAACATTTGACATATTTCAGATATCGTATAGTATGTTGGGTAAATACGGTGTGCGACTTTCGGAATCTTGAACTGGCTTGATTTCCTCTTGAAGCCTCATGTGTATTTAGAATATCCGCAATGCGGATTGGAGGCGAATGTTTTGAGGAAATTGCTGTTGGTCATAATCATTCTGTCAATTGCTGCATCCATACCGATTCTGAGCAAGATAATTCTTTCTTCTGCATCTTTAAGGGTAACCCTTACTATCCCACCGCCTGCGCTTACTGCAGAGACGCCAGCCGGACAGTATAATGGCTATAGCGTAACGAAGACAGACAGCAGCATAATTGTCAGGTCAAGCCTCTGATCTTTGCTTGAAAAATGGGAGCCCGTGAGAGCTCCCTATTGACGTCAGAGTACTGTGATCCTTCCAAATGGAGCTGCGTATTCTTCACCTATGGTTCCACCAAGATATGTGGTGATGTAATCCATCAGTGCTTCATCAAGAGGTATTCCTGTATCGAATTTCTCTTCAGCTGAAGCGAATGCATAGTATGTATCTCCGCCAGCTGCCATGAAGTCATTGGTTATGACCGCATACTCGCTGTTTATATCGAATGGCTGGCCATTGATGCTGTTGATCGTGACTCTGTTGATGCTCTTTGGACCATAATATGTGGATCCTGGATACGTCTCATCATTGCTGTCATAGCTTTTTGATGTATCGATGGTGAATTCGATTCCGGAAACCTGCGGGAATCCACCTACAGCTGTTGGGGTGCAGTATGTCGATGCTTCAAGCGCTTCAAGCAGCTCTGTGCCTGTGACATAGACGACTGTTATCGTATTGCCGAAAGGAAGGACTGTATTCACATCTTTCTTCGTTATGCTTCCTTTGCCGATTGAGGCTCTTATGCCACCTCCGTTGACAATAGCGATTGCATGGCTGTCGTCCAATCTTATGCTGCCTTCATCCTTCAGCACTTCCCACTTTATCGCATCTGCGATAAGGGATCCGAGATTTGTCTCTTCTGTTCTGTTTCCTGGATCTCTTTCTCCGTTAAGATCTACAAGGGATTCTGCAAAGACTACGTTGTATTCTCCGTTTACCCTGTCCATTATCTCCTGGGCATAACCTGAGACGCTGGGGTCGTTCGGGATGTCATAGACTGTATTTCCATCCTCTTCATGGCTTACCGGAAGAAGATAGTTGTCTTCTATGGTCTTTGTCTCGTTGTCGATTATTATCACGCCGATATTCTCGAATGCAGTTCCTGTAGACTGGATCGGCTCTCCGTTCTCACCTTCTGTCATGACAGTGTGGGAATGCCCATCGATGATGAAGTCAAGGCCTGTAGTATTTGCATAGAGATCTGTAGATCGGTTTGGAGCTGATTCTGCATCGACTCCAAGATGCGCAAGTGCGATTACCAGGTCGGCACCTTCTGATTTTGCTTTGTCGATATTCTCCTGGGCAGTTGCATACAGCTCATCGCCTGCAGCGAACTTCAGACCTTTGATAAGAGCTGGATTTGCCTTTGTCTGTGCTTCTGGCGTCTCGAATCCAATGAAAGCGATTGCCATGTCACCTTCTTCTACAATTGTGTAGGCGGGGTAGATCGTGTTTCCGCTCTCATCAAAGACATTGGAGCATATTATCTGGAAATCTGCATTGCTGAGGTTCTCCTTAAGCTGGGCATAGCCATAATCGAACTCATGGTTTCCAAGCGTTGCGATGTCGTAACCTGCTGCATTCATCATGGTGACTGCATCCATGCCTTTCGTTGTGCTGACATATGCAGTTCCCTGGCTGAAGTCTCCTGCATCTACGAGGATCACATCAGCTCCTTCGCTCTCAAGCTCTCCTTTAAGATGTGCGATGTTTGCATAGCAAGCAATGGTTCCATGTACATCATTGGAGTGCAGTATCACGGTCTTGCCTTCGTAGCCAGCTGCGAAAGCAGATGTGATAGCCATCAGAGCAATAAGAACGATAACAAATAGTTTTTTCATGCTTCACCTCCTGTTGGTGATCATTAACATTGTTTGTTTCAATGTTGTGGAGGTCAAGATAGCGCAGTGTTAAATATCATGCATGATTCCGTTGCCTGGAATGATACTTGGCGATTGAAATGGATTTTCGGCCTGCAGCATGGGACGGTTTTGAGTTCATTGGGTGATTGCAGGAAAAACAGAAGAGCCCCCGACCGGATTTGAACCGGTGACCTCAACCTTACCATGGTTGCGCTCTACCGACTGAGCTACAAGGGCAATGTTCTCAACAGGTGTTAAGCTATCAGGTTTGTTTAATAATTACAATAGCTAATCTGTGATATGATTCTATAGAGGATTTTATGCTTGATATTCATTCATTTGCAACAGAAGATTCAATATCTCTCTGGTGGGAGAAACCTGAGGAGCATATTGATTGCTATGATCTTGAGCTCAATGGTGCTTTTGCTGGAACAGCATCCAAAACGCATTTTGAGTTCACTGGTCTTGAACCTGACACAGATTATTCTGTTTCCATAAGGTATTCAGATGAGTGTGAGAGTGCGTCGTATAGAACGGGAAAGATGAGAGTGCGTATAGACGTAACCCTTCCTCCCTATAACGCGGCAGGTGATGGAAAGACATTGAATACCGAAGCTCTTCAGAAGGCTTTGGATGATGCATCTTCAGATAACTGCATCTACATTCCGAGAGGTGTATTCATGACAGGTGCCCTGCGTGTGCATAGCAATACAGAGCTTTATATAGATGAAGGGGCTGTATTGCAGGGGACAAGTGAATCAAAGGATTATCTTCCACGCATACCGTCACGCTTTGAAGGCATTGAGGCAGAGTGCTATAGCTCAGTTCTGAATATAGGATATATGGATCATGAAGCACCTGCCGATTCAGCTGAGAACATCCTTATCCGAGGTGGTGGGACAATTGCCTCTGGCGGACATGTGCTTGCCGAGCGCATAATCCAGGAAGAGACGGTGAGGCTTGCTGATTACCTAAAGGCCCTTGGCAGCAAGATAGAAGAGTGCGAGAAACCGGAAACCATACCAGGGCGTGTAAGGCCACGCCTGGTGAATATAAGCAATGCCCAAGATATCCATATAAGCAACATCACGCTGCGCGATGGAGCATCATGGAATGTGCATATGATATATTCCAGGAATATAACAGCAGATCATTGCCGTTTCATATCGGAGAAGGTGTGGAATGGCGATGGCTGGGATCCTGATTCATCAGAGCATTGCACGCTGTACGCTTCTGAGTTCTGGACCGGTGACGATTCAGTGGCAATCAAATCAGGGAAGAATCCCGAAGGGAATATCATAGCGAGGCCGGCAAGGGCTATACGTGTCTTTGACTGCATAAGCCATTCAGGTCATGGGATAATGATCGGAAGCGAGATGTCGGGAGGCATTGAGGATGTTGCATTCTGGGATAATGATATCTCTTCATCATCGAATGGCTTTGAGATGAAAGGCACATGGAAGCGCGGTGGATATGTCAGGAATATAAGGATAAGGGATTCTGCTGCCCCGTGCGTTACCATACACGCTGTTCCTTACAACAATGATGGAGAGCCTGCTCCCGATAAACCGCTCTTTTCTGATATGAGCTTTGAGAACCTGCACCTCAGCGGTATAAGGACAGATAATATCACTGGCGAGAGATCTTCCGGCCCTGTCATTGATATCGATGGCTTTGATAATGACACCCATACTGTGAAGAACATCGTATTCAGTGGAATAAGAATCCCTGAGTCATGCCCAGGGATCATGAAGATCAGAAACGTGGAAGATGTGGTTGTGAAAGGCCTTCTAACTGAATAGGGGAGTCAGTGCCTCTACATAACCAAGCCAGGCGCTGTAGAGCTTCTGGTACTCTTCATGTTTCCTCCTGTCAGGAGAAGCCGAAAGGGACGGCGAGAATCCTAGGTGGTTTCCCACTGTCTCTTCTATGCTTGTTCCTTCTGTAAGCCACAGAGCCTGCAGAGCCGCTCCGAATGCTGCTGCTTCTGCTACCGCCGCAACTCTTACATCGCAGCCTGTCATGTCTGAGACAAGCTGTCGCCAGAATCCGCTTTTCGCACCTCCTCCTGTAAGAGTGATCAGTGATACTTCAATGCCGTTCTCCCTGAATGCATCGAGGCCGAGAAGGAATTCGTAGGTAACACCTTCAAGCGCAGCACGCGCTATATTCCCCTTCGTTACGTTTGACATGGTCATGCCCGTAAGCACTCCCTTTCCGTTCGGAAGATCAGGGATACGTTCGCCATTGAAGAACGGAAGCATGAAAAGGCCATCTGCACCTGTTCCCGATCCTTCTGCTATCCTGTCGAATTCCTTTACATCCAAACCCATCATTCCTCTCATGGTCTCGGATGCTACTGTGCAGTTCATCGTGCAGAGAAGGGGAAGCCATGTTCCATGCGATGAGCAGAATGAGGCCAGCCTGTTCTTCCTGTCGTGAAAAGGTTTCGACGAGGATGCAAAGAGCGTTCCGGAAGTGCCAAGGCTCATCGTGACAATGCCATCTTCTACAGCTCCTGTCCCGATTGCGCTCATCATGTTATCGCCACCGCCAGAAGCTACTGCTATGGAATCCGGAAGCCCAAGCTCTGCAGCGCTCTCCTTTGTTATCCTGCCGATAATAGAAGGTGAAGGGGCAATCTGTGGAAGCTTTTGGATAAGGTCAGAAGAGATTGCAGAGGCTGCGTCTTTGTCCCACTCTCCCGTGAATATGTTCATCAGGCCAGTCCCGGATGCATCTCCTCTTTCCATCACAGCCTTTCCTGTAAGGTAGAAGTTGATATAATCATGCGGCAGCATGACACGCCAGAGCCTTTCATATAGCTCTGGATGCGTATTCCTGAAATGGAGGATCTTGCTTGCTGTATATCCGGGCAGTATCGGATTGCCAAGCTTTCCTGCAATCGCATCACGGCCTCCAAGTGCGTTCTCTATCTCTTTGCACTCTGCCGCTGTCGATGTATCGCACCAAAGCTTGACAGGGGAGAGCACTGTGCCATCTTCAGCAACCGGGACGAAGCCATGCTGCTGGCCAGAAACGGCAAGCGCTTCTATCTTTGCCTTTATATCAGCCGGTATCTCAGAGAATGCCTCTCTCAGCGCATCAATCCACCAAAAGGCTTCCTGTTCCCTTACTCCTCCATCTTCTGTGATAAGCGAAAGCGGACGGGATGCAGTGGCTTCTATCTTCTTTGTCCTGCTGTTATAGACAACTATCTTTATGCTCTGTGTTCCAGCGTCTATTCCTGCCGTATACATGCTGCACCTCAGAATGGACACTCATCGCTGTAGAGCATGGACTTAGGCTGGTTGAATGAAATATCCTTCACTCCCAGGAATGAGAATACAGCATGCAGTGCTCTTCCAGCAGCGCCAAATGCGACAGCTCCATGGTGAGGATAATGCTTTGCAATAAGCACATGCCTATAGAATCTGCCCATTTCAGGGATTGCGAATACTCCTATGCCTCCAAAGCTTCTTGTAGCGACAGGCAGTACCTCTCCCTCTGCTATGTAAGCCTGAAGAGCAGTGTCTGCTGTGCTCTGCAGACGGAAGAATGTGATCTTCCCTGGAGCTATATCACCTTCAAGCGTTCCCCTTGTGAAGTCCGGCTCTCCGCCATTTTCCAGAAGCCTGTTCTGTATCATCTGATACTTCACCTTTCCATTTGACAGCCTGCAAAGCGGGGTATTGCCGCAGTGGAATCCCATGAATGTATCCTTGAGGGTATATGGGTATTTCCCTTTGATCTCGCTTTCGTACATATTACGTGGAACCGTATTGTTTATATCAAGAAGGGTGACACTCTCTCCTGTTACACATGTCCCAATGTACTCTGATAGAGCTCCGTAGATATCGACCTCGCATGCAACAGGAATGCCTTTTGAAGCCAATCTGCTGTTTACATAGCAAGGTTCGAATCCAAACTCTTCAGGGAATGCAGGCCAGCATTTGTCTGCAAACACGCAGTATTCTCTTGCTTCTTTATGGTTTTCAGCCCAATCGAGGAGGGTAAGCTCGAACTGTGCCATGCGCTCAAGAAGCTCTGGATATGTGTTGCCGCCATCTCCAAGCTCTTCCTGCATCTCCTTCACTATTTCCCCGATCCTGCTGTCTCCTTTATGCTTTCTATATGAGACAAGGAGGTCCAGCTCACTGTTCTCCTCAATCTCCACTCCGATATCATACAGGGCCTTTATCGGGGCATTGCATGCAAAGAAATCCTGTGGGCGAGGGCCGAATGTGATTATCTTCAGCTTTGATACTCCGATGAGCGCACGTGCAACAGGGATGAATTCCCCGATCATTGCCGCGATATCATCTGCATCTCCTACGGGATACTCCGGGATATAGGCCTTGATTTTCCTCAGGCCAAGATTGTATGAGCAGTTGAGCATGCCGCAATATGCGTCCCCTCTGCCTCCCATTAGATTGTCACCGCTCTCCTCAGCAGCGGCTGCATACATCACAGGACCTGCAAAACGCTCTGCGATTATTGTCTCAGGAGTCTCAGGACCGAAGTTTCCAAGGAAGACAACAAGTGCATTGCAGCCGTTGTCCTCAGCTTCTTTCAGTGCTTTCAGAGCATCTTTCTCGCTCTCGACTATAGTCGGCACCTCATAGATTGTGATTCCCCTGTCCTTGCAGGCGCTGACAACCTTTTCCCTTCTTCCTTTTGATATCGATAGCACGAAGCAGTCCCTGCTGACTGCGATGATTCCAAGTTTTACGTCCGGTATGTTCTTCATAATAAGCAATTATAGCAGTAAAGATAGCTGAGTGGAGAAGAATATGGAGTATAATCGCATTATGAAGAAGATTGGCTATGTGATGATCGTGATAGGTGCAGTCATTATATCTTATATGCTCGGCTTTGCCCTGCAGCCTGAGAATATCGGTGTGATCGGATGGGCAGATGGCCCTACAGAGATTGTGATAAGCGATTGAGATAGCTTTGATTCTCGTCTATTATTTCCTTGGAGGAATTTCATGGCTGAAATACAGAATGCTTTTTATGGAAAGGATTATCCCGCCCTCCCTGCTGGGGAAGGGGTAACAAGGAAGATACTTGCACATTCTGAGAATATCATGGTGTGTGAGATGCACTTCGAGACAGGTGCTGTAGGTGCTCCTCATAGCCATCCGCATGAGCAGGTCTCCTATATCATCTCTGGCCGTTTCGAGTTCACGATCGGCGGCAAGAAGATAATCGTTGGACCTGGCGATACAACCTATAAGGAACCGAATGTGGTTCATGGCGCTGTATGTCTTGAGAAGGGCGTCATGCTCGATATCTTCACACCAGAGAGGAAGGATTTCCTGAAGTGATGCGTACAGGTACGGCTTTGACCGTACCTGTTGTTTTCCAGGCCTATTCAGCTAAGGCTGTGCTTTTCATGAATCTCAGGATATTATCAATCGTGAGCTTCATATCGCTTTTCGCCCGTAGCCTTGCATCCTTGTATGGAACTGCGACACGGTTTATCGAGAATATCCCTGAAACGCCTTCATCATATGCAGCATCGATATCATCCCCGATATCACCGACTATGGCTATCACGGGAATCTTCATCTTCCTTGCTTTTCTCGCAACACCTATGACCACCTTGCCACGGAGAGATTGCGTGTCTATCTTGCCTTCCCCCGTGAAGATGATATCAGCGTCCTTTGCCAGCTTCTCGAATCCCGTTATATCAAGCACAGAATCTATACCCATCTGCATTTCAGCGGAGAAGAACGCTTTCATCCCTCCGCCCATGCCGCCGGCAGCACCGCTTCCCGGTATGGATTGCGGGTTGATCCCCAGCTCCTTTTCCATGAGCGATGCAAGCTTCTGCATTTTCCTGTCAAGATCAGCAACCATTTCAGCATCCGCTCCCTTCTGCGGTCCGAATACTGCTGCCGCTCCTGTCGGGCCATAGAACGGGTTGTCGATATCGCACATGGCAGTGATTGGAAGGGCCTTTACGCAGCTTTCCATCGTTGATGTGTCTATATGCGCAATCCTGTCTAGTGTGCCTCCTACAGGAACAAAGCGGTTTCCATCCTCGTCTAGGAATGTTGCACCGCAGGCTGCTGCCGCTCCGCATCCGGCATCATTGGTAGCGCTTCCTCCAAGTCCGATCACAAGTCTTCTTGCACCATGCCGTGCAGCGTCAAGGATCAGCTCTCCGACCCCGTAGGTGGTTGTCCTTGATGGATCTTTCCTGTCTCCAACTTGCGGAAGGCCCGCTGATGCTGCCATCTCTATGACCGCTGTCCCATCAGGAAGCATGCCATAGAAGCTGTCTATTTCATCGTTCCAAGGTCCTCTTGTCCTTATCGCTATCTTCTCTCCTCCCAGTGCGGTGAGGAAGGAATCCACGCTTCCTTCCCCTCCATCCGCTACCGGTATTGAGATAACCGTGCATTCTGGATAGTAGTGCAGGATCCTCTCCTTCATGATGGAAATGATCTCTGCACTTGTCATTGTCCCTTTGAACGAATCAGGTATCAATACTGCTTTGTTCATACTACGAACAGGGAGATGATATAGATGATTATTATCAGCGTTATACCCATCACTGCAGTCATGCCCGTCTGGCATCTGTAAGCCTGCTCTGTCTTCATGTCAGAGAACTGTGAGACAACCCAGAAATATGAGTCATTGGCATGTGATGCAACCATTGAGCCAGCTCCAATTGCCATTACGACAAGCACCCTTGCAAGCGGGGATGTGAAGCCCATAGTCTCCATGAGAGGAGCCATCATGCCGGCTGTTGTGATCATCGCTACGGTTGATGCTCCCATTGCGAGCTTGAGGATCATTGCGATTGCGAATGGGATGATCACTCCAAGGCCTGACTGGAGAAGCCCCTGTGTCGCATCTGCGATAGGAAGGAGCGCAAGGATAGCTGCAAATGATCCGCCGGCACCTGTTATGGCCAGTATTGATGCAGAATCGGTCACTCCCTGGGACACCCATTCAAGAGCATTTTTCTTCTCTGATCCAGGAATCAGCGTCATTGCAAGGAATACACCCAGGATAAGGGCTACGACAGGGTTTCCTATGAACATGATTGCTTTGTATATGAAGCCTGTTCCGAAAGGCTTTGCAGGGAAGTCCGCGATGCTTGCAATAGCGATGAGGATTATCGGAAGAAGGATAGGCGCAAAGCTCTGCAGCGTTCCTGGAAGCTTGCCATATTTCTTCTGAAGATCCTCGAAGGAATATTCGCTGTTTGCAGGGATATCTATCTTGCTGGAAATCTTTGAAGCATACAGGAGAACAACGATGAGCCCTGGTATAGAAAGAAGGAGCCCTACGATTATCGTCAGGCCAAGATCTGCTCCTAGCGTTCCTGCCATTGCGATAGGACCAGGTGTAGGCGGAACGAGGCAGTGTGTTGCATAAAGACCGCCGGAAAGGGCTGTTGCCATTACTGCAAGCGATTTGCCGCTCTGTTCGGCAAGAGCTCTGCTGATAGGTGAGAGTATTACGAATCCGGAATCGCAGAATACAGGGATTCCAGTTATGTATCCCATACATCCGATTGCGAGTACGCTTCGCTGCTTTCCTACGATCTTCAATATGAAGTTAGCCATAGTAAGGGCTGCGCCTGTTTTCTCAAGGATAGTTCCTATGATGGTTCCGCATAGAATGACTATGCCTATGCTTGTCATGATGTTTCCGAATCCGGATTTCACTGTATTCACGACAGTCACAGGGTCGATTCCCCATACAAGACCGACCAGCAGTGCGATTACAACCATTACGACGAATGGATGTAGCTTGAGTTTTGAGATTGCCAGGACCATAAGTATTACGGATATGACAATCAGAGCGAATAGAAAGAAAGTTTCCATTTTGCCCACCCTCCGATTAACCAAGTTTATCAAGTGAAGACGTAGTCTTCAGCTTTCCAGAAAGATGAATGTTGATAAGGCCCATGAGGTATAGCTTCTCAGCAAGCAGATAGTCTTGTATTCCCGCAGCCTCCATAGCTTTCCTCACACGTCCCTGAAGTGTATTCTTGTGTATGCCGAGTTCGGCAGACGCCTTCGCTACGCTCATTCCGTTGCCGTAGTAGCACATCACAGCCTCCATGCATTTATCCAGCTCGTTTTCCGTAAGTGAACGGCGCATCTCTGATATGAACGAAGCTGCGATGTCACGGTTTGCATATTCCGTGCTATACATCATGTACTCAAGTCTCATGCGTGGTTGCGTAAGATCAACTATGCGCGCATCCATGTGCTTCTCTATCCATAGGGCATCGCTCGATGCCTTGCCTATGGATGCATAATCTGCAGCAGGCATGGGCATTATCATCCTGCATCCTGCAAGTTCCTTTTTCCCTTCAAGTTGCCTTATATCAATCTCTGAGCTGCAGATCAGGGAAAGGAAACCGGCCTCCAGACTCCAGAAATCCTTCTTTGGATCTATCATCCCGCTTGAAAGGAGGTAGGAGAGGATATCCTCAAGAGATGATTGTCCTCCCTTTTCATCCTTCGATATCCTTATGATTCTGACAGGAAAGGAGAATGAGACATCCAGCATCTCCATTACGTTCTCTATCGTATTGATGCTGGCATTTTCCGCAATCAGCAATCCCGATAGCTTTGATCTTAGGGAAAGATCCACAAGCTTTGCTTCCATGTTCCCTTCAAGCTCAAAATACTTATCAGCGTATATCTTCAGCAGCTGTGCCATATCCCTGACCTGTTCAGGAATGCCATACATTCCGATTACGCCGATCATCCTGCCATGGAATGTCAATGGCATATTGTAGCCAACCTTTGTCCCTGGATAATTTGGAAGAAGTTCCTCTGTGATTGCCAGATCATGTCCTGACATCACTACATGCCTTGCTCCTGTATGAAGGGTGCCTATCCTGTTTTTCTCGGTAGAGGCTATGATGATCCCTTCAAGGTCCATGATGTTTATTGTTCTTCCGCCAAGAAGCTTTGAAACAGCCTCAACAAGATCTTGGCAGAATGATGTTAGTTCGGAAATCTTGATCATGGCATCAACAGATTATGGCTGTATCCCCTACGGAAAGGCCCGATGCGATATCTCCCAGTTCGTTCATTGCCATTTCCTCTGCGTGGAGTCCAGCACAGTGGCACATGCCGATGAACTTTGCCCCTGCAGCCCTCAGGCCATCTATTGATCTCTGTATGCGTTCATCGTCCGCTTCCATGAGATGCGTTCCTCCGAAGACTGCATATATTTCCGTTCCAGTGGATCTGCGTATCTCATCAATCATGTTCATTATCCCTGGATGCGAACATCCGACAATCACCGCAAGTCCTTTTTCCGTTTTTACGGAAATCGCTATCTCATCTGAGAAGTCGTCATTGATGAAGCCCTCTGCTGTTTCCTTTACAAAACGCTTTGGTATGGTCTCTTCCCTGTGTATACGGGGGAATCCCTGATATAAAGTCACTCCTGGGAATATTTCCATCTTGCCTTCAACGGTATGGACGTGGAAGCCGTTTGTACGTGCAAATGATTCATCCCAGCCCGCAGAGAGATCTGTGTATCTTACACCCTCCTTAGCGTACTTTCTTTCAAAGAATCCCTTGCCGACATACAGTCCAGAGGCTTTGTATCCAGCTTCTGCATAATCCCGGAATCCTGCCGCATGATCGTAATGGCTATGGCTCAGCACGACAGCATCGAGAGCATCCAGCTCGATGCCGAGCTTATGGGCATTGTATATGAAATGATCTCCTGATCCGCAGTCGAAAAGTATTCTGTGGGTACCATCATTCAGTAGAAGACTGAGCCCATGCTCGTTTATTAGCGCTTTATTCTCAGATGGGGTATTCTCCATCAATGCAGTGATCCTAAGCAAGATCCATGCCTCCTTCTATGTTCCTAATACTATTTTAGAATTGCAGAATCCAAATACAACAGCGTGTTTATGTTATGGATAACAATAAGCATGCCAATAAGAGGCGGAACAGCTGTTATCAAGCACCTTCGTCCTGGCCTTTTTGCAGTATGTGATGTGACCTGCTAGAATCTTCAGCTATGATACGTTGTTTCCGTAAAAGCATTATCGCAATGGCTGTCGTTGCCGCAATCGCTATTGCCTTGGAATCCTATGTGCTGTTCATAAAGGATTTCATCCTTGTCTGGACCAGACCTCTTGCAGCTTTGACCATCGCTGTGCTAGGGGTGCTTGCTGCGAGGATTGCAGGTAACCTGACTGCGTCTGCGGAGAATACCAAGATACTTGGATATCTCTTCCATGATATGGATCCTGATAGGTTCATAAAAGCCTATGGGGATGTTGCCTCCAAGACAGCGAAGGGATCGTTCGATAGCTTTTCCTGTCATGCATACCTGGCCGATGGCTACTCTGCCTCTGGCAATCCAGACAAGGCTGTCACTGTACTGGATAAGGCATATGATGAGGTGAAGGATAAGGATAAGATCATGCCTTTCTACCATATGAACCGCCTTCGATACCTTCTTGCTTCAGGAAGATACGATGAAGGCGATGAAGAGTATTCCTTTCTGATGGATTCCGTAGAGGGCAGGAGCCCTGCAATGAGAGCCAATATAGAGAAGAATGCCCTTCCGCTGAAGGAGTTCCTGGATTCATATCTACGCAACAGCACAGATTGCTCATCCCTGGTGGATGCTATGGGATACAGCAGGATACTTACCTTGAGGCTTGAGTCTGCTGTCCTTGTCCAGGTACTCAGCATGAGGAAAGGGCGTCGAGATAAAGAGGCGGATAATCTGCTCAGAAGCTATCCTCGTTATAAGGTGGCCTCAATGTAGTCTTTTCTTAGTCAAGTATGTACATTATCGTAGGTAATGCAGCAATTGATGCAGGAAATCTCAGGGAAAGCCCTACGTATCCGTATGCATCTAGACTGAATGCTTTGTCTGATGAGTCATCGAATACAAGGAACTGTGGATAAAGAGATGTTCCAGCTACGATACCTACAACCCTTGCTTCTCCGAAGAAATATGAGAATGATGCATCGATTCCAAGGCCTATTCCTATCGAAGGCTCATCTATCCCGCTGTCAACGGCTATTGCCGGACCTGCAAGCAGATTGAATGACGCTGAATCCTTTATGCGGATTTCAAGCCCCAGTCCCCCGATGAAGCCTGTTGCGAATGTAAATTCATTCCCGTGGTTGAGCCCGAATGAGAAATCTCCATGCGCACCGCCGCCGATACCGACCATGCTGTTTATCGATGCATAGTATGAATAGCCAGCATTCATGCCGAAAAGCGCTGTATTGTCCTTTGCCGAATAGCCTCCTGTCATGCCAAGCGTAGCGATATCGCTATCAGCAAAGACCGGAATGGCCAGCAGCAGGATTGCAAGTATAGGCAATAGTCTCTTCATATATTCATTCTACGCAATTTGCAGATAATTGGCAGGGTGGATGCTATGCAAGGAAGATAATCGCTATGATTGCTGTGATTATTCCTGAAAAAGAGAGGGCTATACTGCTTATCGCTCCTATATCCTCTCCAAGTTCCAATGCTTTCGATGTTCCGACAACGTGGCTTGCAGTTCCTATTGCAACGCCCTGTGCAACTCTGCTTTTCACCCGAAACAGCTTTATCATGAATGGGGCAAGTATATTTCCTGCGACACCTGTGAAGAGCAGGGCTGTAACCGTTATCGATCTTATCCCGCCCAGTGTCTGCGAGATCGCAATCGCTATCGGTGTCGTCACGCTTTTGGGAATGAGCGATGAAGTGAGCACGCTGTCTGCTGTCATGAACCTTGCCAGGAGAAGTATCGTCAGGATGGATGCTGCGCTTCCTGCAATCGTCCCTGCGGCAATCGATGCGATATGGTCTATTACAAGTTTCCTTTCCCTGTATATTGAATAGGCAAGCAGCGCAGTTACAGGGCCTAGGAACATGTTGATGAACGTTCCTCCTGCATTGTATGCAGAAAGCGGGATATTGAAGAGCAGCAGAATTGCGATTATAAGGATCTCCGCAATCAGAAGAGGGTTGAATATGGCCTTCTTTGTCTTCTTGTTGAGAAATACGCCCAGAGCGTAGCTGAGAAGCGTGATTGAGATTCCAAAGAGCGGATTTTCTGTAATGAGCTCCTTCATGCTTTTCCCCTTGTAAGTATTCGTTCTGTTATCTCAACAGCTTTGGCTGCGGCAAGGAATGTCACGAAGAGAGATAGCAGAGATATCACGACAATGGCAATCCAGCTTGATTTCAGCGTTTCAAGGTTTTCAACTACCTCAACACCTGCGGGGACGAAAAAGAGAGCCATGTAGCGAGAGAAGAACGAAGCGCTTTCCTGCATCCATTCCTCTTTTATGGCTTTTGACCAGAGAAGGATGAGCAGGAGGAGCATTGCGATAAGCGTGCCGGGAAAGGGAAATGGCAGTACTGATGATATGGCTTCACCTATAAGCGTGAGCACGAAAAGAAGCGAGAGCTGCAGAATTATCCTCATGGTGCGGAATGATAGCTTCTATGCCCGACTTTGTCATCAGATGATATCGCAATACAAGGCCTAAGATGATACAATTGCCCCATGCCTACGATGGATATGACAACGGGAAGCATCTTCAGGAAGCTTGTTTCCTATTCAATACCGCTTGTTCTCGGTAATTTGTTCCAGCTTGCCTATAATGCTGTCGATTCGATGATAGCAGGACGCTTCATCGGTACTGATGCCCTTGCAGCTACGGGAATGGCAGCTCCTGTCATGAATATCCTGATACTGGGTATTTCCGGTATATGCATGGGGGCTGGTGTCCTTATGAGCTCTTTCTTTGGCGCAAAGGATACAGACAAGCTCAAGAGCGAGCTTTCAACGCTTCTTGTATTCGGCACGTTGTTTTCTGTAGCGGTTGCCGTGCTCGGCATCGTATTCACCTATCCATTGCTGCGGGCTATGAACGTACCATCCTCCATTATGGATATCACAGCGCTTTATATCCGCATCGTATTCATAGGGGCACCATTCACATATTTCTATAATGCGCTTTCCCAGGCGCTCAAGAGCGTAGGGGATTCAAAGACTCCGCTGAAGTTCCTTATGGCATCATCTGTGCTCAACTGTGTCTCTGATCTGTTCTTCATAGGATATCTTGGCTTTGGCATCATGTGCTCAGCTGTCACGACGACAGTTGCCCAGATGGTTTCGGCGCTGCTTTGCTTTATCTACATCTATCGCCGTGTTCCGATGCTCAGCCTGAAGCCGAAAGAGATAAGGATGGACAGGTCTCTTCTGAAGACAACTCTTTCATATGGCTCTGTCACAGCGCTCCAGCAGGCATGCCAGCCGATAGGGAAGCTTTTGATACAGAGCGCGGTGAATACGCTTGGTGTTGCTACGATTGCTGCATATAATGCCGTGACGCGCATCGATGATTTCGCATTCACGCCTGAGCAGCAGATAAGCCATGGCATGACAACCTTCATTGCCCAGAACAATGGGGCAGGAAATACAAAACGGATGCTTCAGGGATTCAGGCGAGGCCTTGTGCTTGAAACCATCTACTTTTTCATAATAGGTTCTGCCGTATTCTTCTTCAGTGAGGAGATCATGAATCTTTTCATAAGCGGAGAAGGTGCAGCCGCTGTCATAAAAGAAGGCCAGCTCTATCTTTCAACGATGGCCTTCCTGTACATATTCCCTGCATATACAAATGGAATCCAGGGATTCTTCAGGGGGATTGGGAATATGAGCGTAACGCTTATATCAACATTCATACAGGCATCGATGAGAGTAGTCTTCACATTCATCCTCGTTCCGCATCTTGGCATACATGCAATCGCGTATGCCTGTGCGATAGGATGGGCGCTGATGCTTCTTTTCGAAGTTCCGTATTACTTCTATTACAAGCATAGGTTCCTGTCAGCCTGAAGATAGTTGGCAAGGAACATCACCTGATAGCCATCCAGATCTATGCTTCTCCCAGGTTCTGCTGTGATTCCAGTCAGCATGTCTCTGTATAGTCCTGTGAAGTACTCAAAACGCGCACTCTGCTTCTCATGCGAGTAGTTGAAGACCGAAAGAAGTACTTTTTCCCCTTGCCTGCGTCTGATTGCAAAGACCTTGTCGTTATGGCTGTCCCATGTAAAGACCTCCGCATCAGGTGAAAACAGGGTAGAGGACGAACGGATGCCTTCAAGCTCCTTGATTATCGAGAAGAGCCTGTTCTCTATTGTTCCTGCTGTTTTCTTTCTCTTCTCCTTTTCCCAGTCGAATGCAGGGCGGTGAAGATACCTTGAATCTTCTTTCCTGTCAGGATCGTTCATGTATCCTCTGTCATTGAGCATGCCGATTTCATCTCCGCTGTTGATCAGAGGAAGCCCTTTCATTGCGAAGACTGTACTGTATATCAACCTGAATCGCTTGACAGCATCATCAATCTCTTCTTCTGTTTCTGCACTTTCAAGGCCTACAAGGGATGCTGTTGTTCCGACTGTACGGGCATCCTTTGTTTTCTCATCATAGTTATAAAGACCGCCTCTGGCATATGATGAGGGGAAATCACCAGCCCAGAATCTGTATTGATATATCTTGTGCAGCAGCGGATCTATGCCAAGCTCCCTTTCCTTGTTCTCGTCGAATCCCCAGCCTATATCATCATGGCATCGTACATAGTTCACGAAAGCAGAGTGCTCAGGAAGAGATAGCAGATCCTCTGTCTGGCATTTGAGGAGCCTCGTATCCTCTGAGGCCAGCGCTCCCCATATATTCACCATCGAAGAGACGCCATAGAGAAGATGGCACTCGGGTTTCTCCTTTGTCCCGAAGTATGCTGCAAGCTCTTTAGGCTCCATTACGACCTCTCCCTTCAGGATTGCAGCAGGCGCGACAGCTTCAAGGATCAGCCTTATCATCCTTACGATCGTATGGACCTTAGGCAGGTTCCTGCAGCTTGTCCCGATTTCCTTCCAGATATATGGGACAGCATCCAGCCTGAATACCTCAACACCTCTATTTGCCCATATGACCATCGCTGATGCTATCGCATTGAAAACAGCAGGATTCTGATAGTTAAGATCCCATTGCTTCGGATAGAATGTAGATAGTACCCATCGTCCCATCTCTTCTGAATATACGAAGTTCCCCGGTGCAGTCTCTGGGAATACCTCCGGCATCGTCTTCTCGAATTCATCGGGAATCGTCCTGTCGGGAAATGTCATATACATGTCCTGTGCCCACTTTTCCCCGCTCTTCGCTTTCATTGCCCATTCGTGCTCATCTGATGTATGGTTCATCACGAAGTCCATGCAGAGGCTTATGCCGTTTTTGCGGAGTGTGTCTGCAAGGGAGATTATATCCTCAACTGTTCCAAGCCTTTCGTCAGGCGTGAGGAAATCGCTTACAGCAAATCCTCCATCGTTGTCTTTCTGTGGAGTCCTTAGAAATGGCATCAGATGAAGATATGTCACACCAAGCTCTTTCAGGTAGCTGACCTTGTCTGCAATTCCATTGAATGTTCCTGCAAATAGATTTGTGTACATGGTCTCCGCAACCATGGATTCTGAGAGATACCATCTGCGGTTTGCCAGTCTTTTCTCATCCAGCGCTTTGAGCTCTTCCTTCCTTTCGGAATCTGCACGTTCCATGAAGTCCTCAAGTGAATTGAGCATATCCCTGTTTCCATATAGTTCCATGTAAAGCCATTCAAGCTCATCTTTGACTGCATTGAAACGCTGAGAGTATGACATGACAACCTCCGTATGTTAAACGCTTATTATAATATGGCTCAAAGAAACGCCATGCAAGGAAAATATTGTGTTATCATCATATTGGAGGGTGTATGGCAACAATAAAGGATGTAGCTGCTGAAGCTGGGCTCAGCGTTGGAACCGTATCAAGGATACTGAACAATAGAGGATATATAAGTCCGAAGGCCAGGGAGAAAGTCGAAAGCGCGATGCGGAAGCTGAAGTATCAGCCAAATGAGATAGCCCGCTCTTTGAGCCAGAGCAATTCCTCGATGGTCGGCATAATAATACCGATGCTTTTCAATCCATATTTTCCGACACTGCTCAAGTATCTTGAAGATGAGCTTGAAGCCCGTGGGATGCAGCCGCTTCTTTTCGTCTCGGATGGTGATGAGGAAAAGGAAATACGGTTTCTTGACAAGTGCAAGAAGAACCGTGTTTCAGGGATAATCCTTTGTTCAGGCAACTTCAAGGCTGTACGCCTTGTTGATTACAGTGTTCCTGTGGTATCGATCGAAAGAATGGGACTTGATGGCGCAATTTCTGTTGTGTGTGACAATTATAATGGTGGTAAGCTTGCTGCTGGGCATCTTATTGAAAAAGGGTGTAAGCATCTTGTGATGATAGCCGGCGATCAGGATGAGGCTATGCCTGCAGATGGAAGAGTCTCAGGCTTTGAGGAAAAAGCAAGGGAGAACAGGATTGAGGCCAAGGTTTATCATGCAACGAAGGAGATGTTCCATCTTCAGGATTATCATACATTGGTCGAGAATGTATTTGATGGGAACAGCTCCATGGATGGGCTTTTCTGTTCCAGTGATGTGATTGCTGCAACCGCTATACAGATAGCCTCAAAGCATGGAATCCGCGTGCCTGAGGATCTTAAGGTGATTGGCTTTGACGATACTTGGTATTCTGCTTCGATAACTCCTACTCTTACGACAATCAGGCAGCCTGTGAAGGAAATGGCTATGATTGCAATATCATCGCTTGAAGCTGCAATGAAAGCGGGAACTTTCCCATCCTCTACGATCAAGCTGGATGTGTCATTGGTTGTAAGGGAAAGCACATGATATGTTGACCGTTTGTCATATCTTGAGATAATACAGATGGAGGCTATATGCGCATTCTTGTATTTTCAGATATACACAGCAACAGGCAGGCATTAGAGGCGGTCATGCAAAAAGAGACGGCCTTTGATGCGCTGGTATTTGCAGGCGATGTTGTTGATTACGGTACTGATCCAGTCTTCACCGTGGATTTCTTCCGTTCATTCAAAGGCTGTCATCATGTTGTGCGTGGCAATCATGACGATCATCTGATAAATGTCTACAGAACGGGTGAATGGATGCGGGCAAAAGGAAAGGATTTCAAGTGGATACACCATAATTGCCGGCTGCTTTCCAATGAACAGGTGGATTTCCTGGATTCTCTTCCTTTGCATGTGTCTTTCAGTGCAGATGGCTATGGGTATCTGGTCCAGCATCAGTATGATGAGAAGTATGGAATCATCGAATCTCCTTATGCCTTTGATAATTACTGGAATGAGCATTGGCACGGGGACGGGGATATATCACTTGGCAGACGTATGATTTTCGGCCATTCGCACAGGCAATGCGTACATGTTCTTCAAGGGGACAGGTTATGGCTTAATCCAGGAAGCGCATCATATAGGCGCCCTGATGATCCTGACAAGAATGCCCAATATATGATAATCGACAACGGCAATATTGAATTCAGAAGCTGTCCATACGATAGGAGCATTCAGAGAGCGGAAGCCGAGAAATACAGGGTAAGCGGTGAGATGATGGATACGGAAATCCAGGATTTCATGTTCTTTTTCGGTGATGCTAAGACTTCCAGGGACCCTCTGTTTTAAGGATTGCGTTATTGTTCTGTTAAACGTTTGTTATTTATGAAAATTCTTGTTGACAAGCAAATAAGCGGGTTTATACTGGATTTGGTTTTGAAAATATATCAACCGTTTAACATTTCAGGAGGTTTCCATGAAGAAAGTAGTGTTGCTTGCATTCTGTACGCTTTTCGCACTATCTGCTGTGTTCGCCAGCGGATCGGCAGAGAGCGCTGCATCTGAAGGCCCCGTGACTATCAAGGTATGGGTAAGCAGTGGTTCTGAAGATGCCAAATATCAGGAAGTGCTTGACAGGATAGAGGCTGAGACAGGGATTGCCATAACAGATGAGTATTATCCAAAGGATGAGCTTGATCAGAAGCTTCAGGTTTCTCCTCTTGTCGGTGATACTCCGGACCTTATCATCGCAGATTATCTTATGATTCCTTCATATTATACATCCGGGCTCATCCAGCCGCTTGATGAGTATATGCCGGAGGAGCTCTATGCAGACCTGATTCCATCGGTAAAGAATGAGACGAACTATGATGGTCATATTGTATCTGTTGCGCAGTTTGATGCTGGAATGGCTCTTTGGGCAAATAAGTCAATGCTTGAGAACGCAGGTGTAAGGATTCCTGAGAGCTGGGAAGACGCTTGGACAAAGGAGGAGTTTGAGGATGCTCTTGAGAAGCTTCAGGAAAGCGGCGTCCCTTATCCACTATATATCAGGCAGAATAAGCCATCATCTCTCTATTTCCAGTACATGCCATTCCTTGCATCAATGGGTGGATCATATCTTGATGAGAGCACAATGCTGACATCTGGCGCTCTTGATAGCGAAGAGACCGTTGCTGCGTTTGAGTATCTGCAGTGGATGGTTGACCAGGATTACATCAGCAGGACATGTGACTATGAGAATGGATTCTATGAGAGAAAGGAAAGCGCTCTTGCCCTCCTTGGTCATTGGAAGTATGCAGATCATGTGAACTTCCTCGGTGATGATGCAATCCTTGTCCCATGCCCAGATCTTGGAGGTGGTGTATTCACATGCTCTGGTTCTACTGTATGGGCAATGACAACTGCAGCTGCAGATAACGGCAAGGCAGAAGAAGCTTGGACAATCCTTGAGATGGCTTTGGATGCAGAGAATATCCTGACAGTTACTGATTTCAACGGAGCTATTCCTTCACGTGTTTCCGTGATGGATCAGGTTGAGAACCTTCAGGAAGGTGGAAGGCTTTATCTATACAGAAAGCAGCTTGAGGATGGCATTTCAGTACTTCGCCCGCTTACACCTGCCCATATGACAATCTACAATGCAATGCAGTCGGTATACAGCGATGTTATCGGAGGCGCTGATCCTTATACAGCACTCCACAATGCATCCCAGGAAATTGATGAGGTAATCATCGACAACGGCTGGAATAACTGATTCCATGACACAGTGCCGCAAGGAGATTCCCTGCGGCCTTATTCTTTTGAAAAGGAGAAGCCTATGAAGAGCGGTTTACGGCGCGATCAGGCCAGGACTGCCTGGATTTTCTCAGCACCGGCTCTTATATTGATTTCACTGTTCATACTTCTGCCATTCCTGATGTCTCTTGTTTACTCATTTACAGACAAGATGCTTGTGATGCGTCCGGGGCGGAGTGTTGAATTCACTGGATTTGATAACTATGCGAAGGTCTTTACGAACAGTACGACACGGCAGTCGTTCATAAATACAGGGGTTTATGCTGTTATGGTAGTTCCTGCTGTTGTTGTGCTCGGAACAGTGCTTGCCGTATTCGTCAACAGGCCGATCAGGAGCGTAAAAGTCTTCCGTGCAATATATTTCAGTCCGCAGATTGTGACAATGACTGTTGTCGCTGTTGTATGGTCTTTCATCTTCTCTCCCGGTTCTGATGGCATCATGAACTCTATATTGGGGCTGTTCGGGATTGAATCGAAGACATGGCTTCAGGATCCTGATCTGGCTCTCGGCTGTCTCGCCGTCATGTATATATGGCAGACACTTGGGCTGGAGATGCTGATTATCCTTGGTGGGCTGCAGTATATTCCTGGAGAACTATACGAGGCATGCATGCTTGATGGATGCGGGGTTGTAAAACGTTTTTGGTATGTTACAGTACCGCTTCTGCGCAATACCATGGTATATGTTCTTGTATCTGTCACCATAAATACCCTCAAGCTGTTCACGCAGGTATATGTCCTTACCAACGGTGGCCCTAGCAACTCAACAGTTTCGGTTGTCTATCAGCTGTATAAGGTGGGATTCCTTAATAATCAGCAGGGCTATTCATCCGCTATTGCAGTAGTGTTCTTCCTTATAGTGCTTGGTATTTCGCTTCTGCAGAACTATCTGATGAGGGATAAATGATATGCAGGCAATGTCTGAAACAAAAACAAGAGCTATAAAGCTTGTGAGCATGGTTCTCTATGTGCTTATTGCATGCCTTTTCGTCCTTCCGATACTCTACATGTTCGTGTCATCGTTCAAGACGGATACCCAGATCGTGAGCGATATGTCCACGATAAAGGCATTCCTGCCAACAGGGCATCTAAGCCTTTCCAACTATGCGACGATAATGGTGGAAGGCCAGTTCTGGAGATTCTTCAAGAATTCTGCCATGATTGCCATCCTCAACGTTGGCATAGAGATCGTGGTCAATTCGATGATAGGCTATGCGCTTGGCATGCTCGCATTCAAGGGTAAGGGACTTATTATCTCTCTCGTCATTGCATTGGCTGTCGTTCCGACTGAATCTGTGATAATCAACAAGTTCATCGTCGTGAATTCCATGGGGCTTATGAATACAATCTGGGGCTTGGCTATCCCATCCGCTGGCTATCCGATGTTCATATTCCTTTTCTATAATCACTTCAAAGGTATGCCAATGGAGCTTGTTGAGGCTGCAGTCGTTGATGGTGAGAAGTATTCCGGTGTCTTCTGGAAGATAATGATGCCTCTTTCAAAGCCTATAATAGCAACAGTTGCCATAATGGGTTTCATAAGGATCTGGGGAGATGTGCTCTGGCCGACATTGGTTACCCGCGATGAGACATGGAGAACGCTTCCGCTTGCACTGAGAGCCTTGTCATCTGATGTGTATGTTTTCTGGGGACAGATATTCGCTTTCTCATCACTTATGACGCTTCCTGTGCTGGTCCTTTTCCTGCTTTTCCAGAAGCAGTTCATCCAATCTCTTACAATGACAGGAATAAAAGGATAAGATGGGGCTTCTTGCCCCTTCGTTATCCAATATTCCTGTTTGTATATAATAATCCCAATTAAGAATATTATATCCATCATAATATGATATTTGAAAAGATGACGATTGGGACTATCCTATAAAAGAGGTAAATATGAAAGCGCTTTGCTTTGGTGAGATACTTTGGGATGTGAATGGCAGTGAACGGACGCTTGGCGGTGCTCCGCTGAACGTTGCAGGGCATATAAGAAGGCTGGGTGGAAATAGCTATATGGCAAGTGCGGTAGGGCGTGATGAACTTGGATCCCTCACGCTCTCCGCTATCGATTCCCTCGGTGTTGATAGACGCCTTGTGCATCTCTCTGATAACCCTACAGGTATTGCTGAGGTGACGCTGTCGGATGGTATTCCCTCGTATGCTTTCAACGATCCTGCGGCCTGGGATGATATAAATATGACAGAGGATGATATGTCATTCCTCGCATCACAGAGCTTTGATGCTGTCGTGTATGGGACGCTTGCTGCACGGCATAGCTATTCGCGCATGGCTTTGTTTGCCATCCTCGATTCAATTGATTCAAGGGAATTCTTCTTTGATGTGAATATCCGTCTTTCGTTCTATAGCGATGAACTGATCATGGAAGGGCTGAAGAGGGCGACTATACTCAAGATGAATGATGAGGAGGTCCCGGCAGTCGCCTCTGCGCTTGGGTGCGGAAAGGAACGTGTTATCGATCGCCTTTTCCAGATGCCTCGCCTGGGTAAGGTCATCGTTACATGCGGAAAGGAAGGTGCTTATTGCTATGAGAGAGATGGATTCTGTGTTCATGCAGATGCGGGATCTGCCGAGGTTGTCAGCACGGTAGGCGCGGGGGACAGTCTTTCTGCGGCATTCCTTTTCTTTTCATCCCTTGGATACGATGCATCACAGTCGCTAGAAAGAGCTGCGAAGGTTGCTGAATTTGTCGTTACAGAACCCGGTGCTATTCCGGAATATCCAGAGAATCTGAAGAAAAAACTCGGTGTCTGTTGATATCCACATATGAAAACTGATAGAATCCCGATTTGGTACTTCCGTATTGGCTTGACAAGTATTGGCGTTGTTATATATCATACGCTTCTGCGGGCCGCATGACGGCTGTTTAGGAAATAAAGACCACGGGTCAGGAGAATAGAGATGGCTAGTTCAAAGAAGAAAGGTCCAGTAGAGAAGATTGCTCTTCAGTGCACAGAGTGCAAGCAGAAGAACTATACAACTGAGAAGAATCGTCGCAATACGCCAAATAAGCTTGAGCTTATGAAGTATTGTCCATTCGAGCACAAGCACACTCTGCATCGCGAGACCAAGATAAAGTAATTCACGTATTCGGGGTGCGAGCAGGTCAGTAGCTCCAACGGCTAGAGCACTGGTCTCCAAAACCGGGTGTTGTAGGTTCGAATCCTACCTGGCCTGCTGGCATCCCGAAATAATGAGGGAAAGCAATGAATAAGATCGCAAGATATTTCAAGGAGTGCTGGCTTGAGATGAAGAAGGTATCCTGGCCTAACAGACAGGAGGTCCTTCATTCCACATGGATCGTAATCATCTCCACAATCATCTTTGCAGTAGTGCTTGGTGTTGTTGATATCGTCCTTGGCCTCTGCCTTGATCTTATATTCTAGGAGAGAAGATGGCTAAAGGCTGGTACGTAGTTCATACCTATACAGGATACGAGCAGAAGATCGAGAGAACGATAAACAAGCTCAGAAGCATCGATGGCGAATTCGCTGCATATTGCACAGGCGTCAACGTGCCGATGGAGAAGGTCGTTGTCATAAACGACAAGGGCGAGAAGAAGGAAGAGATGAAGAAGGTCCTTCCTGGATACATCCTCGTCGAGCTTGATCTGCCTGAGAATACCTGGAGGACGATAACTGCGAAGATTGCGAGGATTACAGGGGTCACAGGCTTCCTTACAGCTGACAAGACAGGAAAGAATCCTCCAAAGCCGCTTAGCCAGCGTGAACATAGCGACATCCTGCGTCGAACAGGCGAAATGCCGGAAGAGAAGGTGTTCCGTCCAAAGCAGGACTTTGAGAAAGGCGAGGAGGTCAAGGTCATATCCGGCCCATTCGCATCTTTCAATGGAACGATTGATGAGATTGACCTTACGAAAGGCAGGCTTCGCCTTTCTGTTCAGATCTTCGGTCGTTCAACACCTGTCGAGGTTGATTTCTCACAGGTTGAGAAGGTCCTGGTATAATCCAGGGCCATCGGTTTTTAACAATATAGCTTGAAAGTCTCCCTTGATTCATCAAGGTGGGAGCTCTTCGTTGAAGAGCGTTAATACCAGCGCAGAGTCCGTATTTTCGGTCAGCTCAGACCAGACTCAGCGTTAAGGAGAAGAAAAATGGCAAAGAAGAAGGTTACTGCGGTAATCAAGCTGCAGTGCCCTGCCCAGAAGGCCACACCGGCACCACCGATCGGACCGGCTCTTGGACCTCATGGAGTAAGTGCACCTCAGTTCGTCCAGCAGTTCAATGACAAGACAAAGAACTACGAACCTGGACTCATCCTTCCTGTTATCATCACGGTTTATCAGGACAAGAGTTTCTCATTCATCCTGAAGACCCCTCCGGCAGCGGTCCTCATCAAGAAGGCCCTTGGCATCCAGACAGCATCCGGCACTCCAAACAAGACAAAGGTCGGAAAGCTCACAGATGCACAGCTTACGGAAATCGCCCAGACAAAGCTTGAGGATCTTAACGCTAACGATATCGAGGCTGCTAAGAGAATCATTGCAGGCACAGCCCGTTCAATGGGTGTAGAGGTGGAGAAGTAAGATGAAAAGAGGAAAGAAATATCAGGAAGCTGTAAAGAAGTTTGACAGAAACAAGCAGTATTCCCTTGCAGAAGCTGCTCAGATCGTTAAGGACTGTGCATATGCTTCCTTTACCGAGACTGTAGAAGTTGCTGTTTCCCTTTCACTTAAGAAGAGCCAGTCAGTCAGAGATACAGTTGTTCTTCCAAACCAGTTCATGGCTCAGAAGAAGATCCTTGTATTCGCTAAGGGTGACAAGGCTGAAGAGGCAAAGGCAGCAGGTGCTGCATATGTAGGTGATACAGACCTCATCGATAAGATCAGAGGCGGCTGGATGGATTTCGACATCGCAGTTGCAACTCCTGACATGATGAAGGATGTAGGTAGGCTTGGACCTATCCTCGGCAGAAGAGGTCTTATGCCTAACCCGAAGACACATACAGTCACGAATGATATCAAGGAAGCTTTGGCTGAGCTCAACAAGGGTCGTGTAGAGTTCCGTTCTGACAAGACAGGCGTTGTCCATCTTGCAGTTGGCAAGGTTGATATGGATGCTGCCAAGATTGCAGAGAACGCTCAGGCAACTATTGCTGAGATCATCAGAAAGAAGCCTTCAGACGCAAAGGGTGATTTCATCCTCTCTGTTTCTCTTTCTTCGACAATGGGCCCTGGTGTTCATGTCAACACCAAGGACGTAACAGAGTCTGCAGCTGTATAAGGAGGAGTTAGCATGGAAAACTACAAGACACGCATAACACCTGCAAAGGAAGATGCAGTAAAGGCCCTCAAGGACGAGTTTGCTGGATACGATAGCTTCATTTTCACAGATTACAGAGGCATGACAGTTCAGCAGATCACTGATCTTAGGAAGGCTCTCAGGAAGCAGGAAGCTGCTTACCGTGTTGTCAAGAACCGCTATGCAAAGATTGCTATGAAGGGACTTGATAAGAACGGTGTTGATGATCAGATGGTAGGTCCTACAGCTGTAGCTCTTGTAAAGGGTGACAGCGCAAACACTGTAGCAAAGGCTCTCTTCCAGCTTGGAAAGGATGGCGTAACGCTTACAGTCAAGGGCGCTCTTATCGGCGATGAGCTGATGACAGCTGATCAGGTAGAGGCACTTTCGAAGCTCCCTACAAAGCTCGAACTCATCTCTTCCCTCATGGGAACGATGAAGGCACCTGTACAGAAGCTTGCCGCTACTCTTCTCGCATATGTCGAGTCGAAGGGTGGAGCTCCTGCGGAAGAATCCAACTGAATACGGTCTTAGTCTTCAGAGTAACCTGCTAGACCGTTGGCAATAAATTTATAAGGAGAAGGTAATATGGCTACAAAGGAAGAAATCATTGAGTCAATCGCATCAATGAGCGTGATGGACGTTGCAGATCTCATCAAGATGATGGAAGAGAAGTTCGGCGTTGTTGCAGCTGCTGCTGTTGCTGCTGGTCCTGCTGCTGCAGGCGAGGCTGCTCCTGCAGAGGAAGAGCAGACAGAGTTCACAGTTGTTCTCAAGAGTGTTGACGCTGCTAAGAAGATCGCTTGTATCAAGGAAGTCAGAGCTGTTACAGGTCTTGGCCTCAAGGAAGCAAAGGATCTTTGCGAGAACGGCGGTACACTCAAGGAGGGCGTAAGCAAGGAGGAGGCTGCTTCCATGAAGGAGAAGCTTACTGCTGCTGGCTGTGAAATCGAGGTAAAGTAACAGCGTCTTAACCTTTATTTGACCTGGGTCCCAGGGCCCAGGCTATGCCATCGGAGTCCCCGATGGCATAGGTGTCTATAGATAAAAAGAGAAAAATAGGTACTTCGGTGCTTTATGGAGGTACAATGATGGCCAGCAAAGGCAAAGCCATTAAGAGAATTGACATCGGTTCTGAGTTGCCGGAAGTATGCGAACTTCCTAATCTTATCGGTATTCAGACTGAGTCATTCAGGAATTTCCTGCAGCTCGATAAGCTTGAGAAGGGCATCAGTCCCGACCCTAACCTTGGACTAGAGAAGGTTTTCCGTTCAACATTCCCGATCGTTTCCCCGAATGAGGATATGAGAGTTGAGTATTACGGCTATACCGTTGATATGGAGAATATCAAATACTCGGAGTCTGAGTGCAAGAAGAAGGGCAGGACATACGGTGTTCCTGTAAAGGCCCGTGTTGCGCTTGAAACAGTCAAGAATGGCGAAATCAAGGAGAAGGAGATATTCTTCGGCGATTTCCCTTTGATGACGGATCGTGGTACCTTCATCATCAACGGTGCTGAGCGTGTAATCGTTTCTCAGATTGTCCGCTCTCCAGGCGTTGTATTCAAGGAAGGCAAGAAGAACGACGCTTCTTCCCTTTCATATTCCGGAACTCTCTATCCATATTCCGGAACAAAGCTTGAGTTTACCCTTACAAGGAAGAATGAGAAGACAGATTCCAAGAAGAATGAGGGAACTCTTGCAGCAGAGAAGAAGAAGGTAAACAACATAATCCATGTGAATTTCGGCAAGAAGCCTTTTCTTGTGACCTTCTTCCTTCGTGTGCTTGGCCTTGAGACAAGGGAGGAAATCGTTTCCTCTTTCTATAAGGCTAAGGATATTGTCATCGATGATGTCCTTTCAGAAAATGTTGTCTTCTACTCTTACAAGGATATCTATGATGAGAACGGTGAAATCCGTTTCCTTGCAGGTGAGGAGCTTGGAAATATAGAGCTTCAGGAACTCAGGGACAGAGGCATTGAGAAGATTGCGGTTGTCGATACCAATGCGCGCGATCTCGATTCCCCGTCACTGGCTGTGCTCAAGACCCTCAGACGCGAGAGGATATTCTGCCCAAGCTATCGTCATGAAAGTTCTGAAGAGTTCCAGAATGAGTATATCGGCGCAATTGTCGAAGCTTGCAAGAACTCGCTTCCTCAGAATCTCAAGACATTCCCGGATCCTAAGCGTGTGATGAGCTATTTCCAGGATTTCTTCCTCCATGGCAGAGGCTTCCAGCTTTCTGATATCGGCCGTTATAAGCTTAATAAGAAGTTCTATGGGATGGAGCAGGAGAAGTACCTTAATGAGACTGCTCTTACAATAGATGATGTCATCAACACAGTTTCATTCCTCATCGATTTCTGCAATGGCGTTATCAAGGAAGATGATATCGATGCGCTCGGAAACAGAAGGGTACGTACTGTCGGGGAACTTCTTGAGAATAACATAACCGATGCATTCAACCGCATGGCAAAGGCTGCACGCGAGAAGATGAATACATCTGAGGACTCTGTAAAGCCGCAGGAGGTTATCTCAATCAAGCCTATCGTGGGGGCTATAAAGGAGTTCTTCGGTTCTTCGCAGCTTTCGCAGTTCATGGATCAGGTGAACCCACTTGCAGAGCTTACCCACAAGAGACGTGTATCAGCTCTTGGTCCTAAGGGTGGTCTTTCAAGGTCCTCTGCACGTGCTATCTATGAAGTGCGTGACGTACATTACACCCATTATGGCAGAATATGCCCTATCGAGACACCTGAAGGTTCGAATATCGGTCTTATCCTGTCGCTCGCCAACTATGCCCGCATCAACGAGCATGGATTCATCGAGACACCGTATAGAAGGGTAAGGAACGGAATCGTCACGAACGAGGTTGAGTATCTTGATGCAAACGATGAAGAGAAGTACTACATCGCCCAGGGCAACGCTAAGATAGATGCAGAGGGACATTTCCTGGAGAAAGAGGTATCTGTCCGTCACTATGGAGACTACGGTGTTGCATCCCCTGAGGAGATTTCCTGGATGGATGTATCGCCTCGTCAGGTAGTATCTGTAGCTACATCTCTCATTCCATTCCTTGAGCATGACGATGCTAACCGTGCTCTCATGGGATCAAACATGCAGCGTCAGGCTGTACCTCTTGTGTTCCCAGAAGCTCCAAGAGTTGGAACAGGCATGGAGCAGAGGACAGCATATGACTCAGGTGTGCTTATCAAGGCAAAGAGAGCTGGCGTTGTGGAATACGCTTCATCGACAGAGATCAGAGTCCGCCCTGACAATCCTGAGATAAAGGGTGAGATCGATAAGTACGAGGTCCATAAGTTCGAGAGGACAAACCAGGATTCCTGCCTCAATCAGAAGCCTATCGTGAATGTGGGTGACCATGTTGATGAGGGTGATGTCCTTGCAGATGGCCCTGCAACGCAGAATGGCGAGCTTGCCCTTGGCCGCAATATCCTTGTTGGATTCGTTCCTTGGAATGGCTACAACTACGAGGATGCTGTACTTATCTCTGAGCGTGTCGTAAGAGAGGATATCTACACATCCATACATATCAAGGAATTCTCCATCGATATAAGAGAGACAAAGCTTGGTCCGGAGAAGCTTACAAGGGATATACCTAACACAAGCGACAAGCTTCTGGAGCATCTTGACAGCGAGGGTATTGTCTGCATCGGAACATACGTCCGTCCTGGTGATATCCTGGTTGGAAAGGTAACACCTAAGAGCGAGTCTGATACAACCCCTGAAGTGAAGCTTCTCAATTCGATCTTCGGCGAGAAGGCCAAGGAAGTAAGGGATTCCTCTCTCAAAGTCCCTCATGGAACAGAAGGTACTGTCATTGATATACAGCGCCTGAAGAAGAGCGACAAGGATGAGCTTCAGCCAGGTGTAGAGCAGACTGTAAAGGTTCTCATTGCAACCAAGAGAAAGCTCAAGCAGGGTGATAAGATGGCAGGTAGGCATGGAAACAAGGGTGTTGTATCCAGAGTCCTTCCGGAAGAGGATATGCCATACATGGAAGATGGCACTCCGCTTGATGTATGTCTCAACCCGCTTGGTGTTCCATCCCGAATGAATATCGGGCAGCTTATGGAGACTCAGCTTGGATGGGCCGCTGTCAAGAATGACAAGTGGTATAAGACTCCGGTCTTCCAGTCTGCATCAATGGAGCAGATAGAGCATGAGATGGAGGAGGCTGGGCTTCCAAAGAACAGCAAGACAAAGCTTTACGATGGACGTACCGGTATTCCATTCGTCAATGATGTATTCTGCGGCTACATCTATTACCTTAAGCTCCATCACCTTGTTGATGATAAGATGCATGCCCGTTCTACAGGCCCATACTCGCTTGTGACGCAGCAGCCTCTTGGCGGTAAGGCAATGTTCGGAGGCCAGAGACTTGGAGAAATGGAGGTCTGGGCATTCGAGGCATATGGAGCTGCAAATACGCTTCAGGAGCTTCTTACCATCAAGTCCGATGATATGAAGGGACGCGTCCAGATCTATGAGTCTATCGTCAAAGGTGAGCCTACAGAGACTGTATCGATGCCAGAGGCATTCAACGTCCTTGTGCAGGAGATAAGAGGCCTTGCCCTTGATATCTCAGTCTACGACGAGAATGGAAAGCAGGTTCCGCTGACCGAGAGGGACGAGGAGCTTATCGCAAAGAAAGAGAAGGGAACTCTCTAAGGAGACGATGATGAAGGAAATACAGGATTTCAGCTCTATAAGGATAAAGCTTGCTTCCCCTGAGCAGATTCTTGCATGGTCTTATGGTGAGGTGAAGAAGCCTGAGACCATCAACTACCGCTCTCTCCGTCCGGAGAGGGATGGACTGTTCTGCGAACGCATCTTCGGCACGACCAAGGCATGGGAGTGCTGGTGCGGGAAGTTCAAGTCAAATAGATACAAAGGCGTCGTCTGCGACCGCTGTGGCGTTGAGGTCACGGATACGAAGGTCCGCCGTGAGCGTATTGGACATATTACGCTTGCTGCTCCTGTCGCTCATATCTGGTTCTATCGCTCGACACCTTCCATCATGAGCTATCTTCTTGATATCAAGAGATCTGAACTGATGGAGATTCTCTCCTATGAAAAGTATGTAGTCACAGATGCAGGCCAGGATACCGATCTGAGGAAGTATCAGGTGCTCGATGAGGATGAGTACTATGCTGCTCTTGACAAGTACGGCGATACATTCAAGGCTGGAATGGGTGCAGAGGCCATCTATGATCTTCTGAGAGGACTTGATCTTGAGGCTCTTTCCGAGGAGCTTAGAGCGCAGCTTGCACAGAAGGAAGAAGCTAACAACAAGATAGATAACAAGCTTCTTTCCCGTATCCGCTATTGTGAGGAGTTCCTCTCTTCAGGAAACCGCCCTGAGTGGATGATCCTCAAGGTGATTCCTGTGATTCCGCCAGATCTGCGCCCTATGGTGCAGCTTGATGGTGGACGCTTCGCCACAACTGACCTCAACGAGCTTTACAGACGTGTCATCAACAGGAATAACCGTCTTGACAGGCTCATAAAGATACAGGCTCCTGATATCATCATCCGCAATGAGAAGAGAATGCTCCAGGAAGCTGTTGATTCTCTCTTTGACAACTCAAAGACAGCTAATCCTACAAAGGGAAGCAGCAAGAGGGATCTCAAGTCGCTTTCTGATGTCCTTAAGGGAAAGCAGGGAAGATTCCGTCAGAACCTTCTTGGAAAGCGTGTTGACTATTCAGGCCGTTCCGTTATCGTTGTCGGCCCTGAGCTCAGGATGCATCAGTGCGGCGTTCCTTCGAAGATGGCTCTTGAGCTTTTCAAGCCATTCATAATGCGCCGTTTGGTCCAGAATGATGTCGCACAGAACATAAAGAGAGCAAAGATGCTTGTAGAGCAGGAAGCTCCAGAGGTCTGGGGAGTCCTTGATGAGGTTGTCAAGGAGCATCCTGTAATGCTTAACAGAGCTCCTACGCTTCATCGTCTTGGTATCCAGGCATTTGAGCCGGTGCTTGTTGAAGGAAAGGCCCTTAAGCTCCATCCTCTTGTCTGTCATGCATTCAACGCAGACTTCGATGGAGACCAGATGGCTATTCACGTGCCATTGACCCAGGCTGCCCAGCTTGAGTGCTGGACGCTGATGCTTTCCACGACAAACCTCCTTGACCCTGCAAACGGAAAGCCTATCGCATTCCCGTCCCAGGATATGGTTCTCGGTATCTTCTATCTCACGAAGGAGAGAACTGATCTCGATCCGAACAGGAAGATAAAGCACTTTGAGTCGATTGCTGAGATAGAGGCTGCTATCGATGCCGGTTCTGTCAGCTATAACGAGAGTGTTTATTATCGCTTGAAGAAGGGACTTGAGGTCATATACGAGGATGGCAGAAGGGAAGTTGCGGATGGAAGGAAGTGGATTCTCACAACACCTGGAAGGATCATCTTCAACTCTGCTATTCCAGAGGGACTTCCGTACCAGAACTACTGCCTTGGCGATAAGCAGCTGAGAAAGGTCATCGGAGAGACAATCAAGAACAACAAGCCATCTGTCGCTGTTGATCTTCTTGATTCCGTGAAGGATCTCGGATTCAAGTATGCAACTCTCTTCGGGGCAACGATCGGACTTTCGGACATGGTCGTGCCTGAGAAGAAGAAAGAGCTCATCGATGAAGCTAATGAAAGACAGTCAGTCGTCTTCAAGCAGTTCCACGATGGCCAGATTACACAGGAAGAGAGATACAACAGGGTCATTGAAGTCTGGACTGAGACCAACGAAGAGCTTACGGATATGCTCATGGATGAGCTCAAGAAGAGCCAGCATGGGTTCAACCCTCTCTATCTCATGGTTGATTCAGGTGCTAGAGGATCGAAGAACCAGATCAGGCAGCTTGGCGGTATGAGAGGATTGATGGCTAAGCCTAATGGAAAGATCATTGAGCTTCCGATCAAGTCGAACTTCAAGGAAGGATTGTCCATCATGGAATTCTTCATCTCATCCAACGGCGCTAGAAAGGGTCTTACGGATACAGCTTTGAAGACTGCTAAGGCAGGATATCTTACACGTAAGCTTGTTGATGTTGCCCAGGATGTCGTAGTGAGCGAGGAAGATTGCCATACAATCAATGGAATATGGACATCTGCAGTCAAGGACGGCGATACTGTCGTTGAGTCACTTGCATCCCGCATCGCTGGATCATGCCCTGTCGAGGATGTTCTCCACCCATTCCTCAAAGATGAGGATGGAAAGCCTGTCGTGCTTGCGAAGGCCAATGAGGAGATATCAGACGAGACAGCTGAGGAGATTGAGAAGGCTGGCGTTGAGAGCGTTCTTCTGCGCACAGTCCTTACATGTGAGGCTGAGCATGGAGTATGCCGCAAGTGCTATGGCAGGAACCTTGCAACGAACCGCTCTGTTGAGATCGGCGAGGCTGTCGGTATCATCGCTGCACAGTCAATCGGTCAGCCTGGCACGCAGCTTACGATGCGTACATTCCACGTTGGAGGAACAGCTTCTACTTCTACAAAGGAGAATAAGCTTTCATTCAGCTATCCTGTCATCATCCGCGGCTTGAAGGGCCTTGTGATAACAGACAGCGAGGGCAAGAAGCTATTCCCAAGGAAAGGCCATATAACGGTATCTAAGGTCCTTGAGGAAATCACAGGGCTTTATGATGAGCTATTGGTAGAGGACGGAAAGCCTGTTGCTAAGGGATATCCTATCTACAAGCGTGGCGGTACTGAGGTAATGGCAAAGGAGAACGGAAGGCTCTATCGCCTGCATTCAACGAATACGATTGATATGGGTGAGCGCGTCTTTGTCGTTGCATCCCCTGCAGAGTATCCTGTACCGGCTGGTTCAGAGCTTTCTGTGTATGAAGGAGAGGTCGTGCCTGCTGATGAGGCTATCATCACATTCGACCCATTCAGCGAGCCTATCATCGCAGAGTCTTCCGGTGTGGTTGAGGAGATGAATGACTTCGTTGAGGATAAGTCCTACAGGCGTGTCTTCAATGAGGCAGGAGATGCTGATATGGTTGTCGTGCCATCTGCACAGCTTGGTGCATTCCGCCCAGCAGTCCTCGTACGCACGGATTCTGGAGAGTACAATAGCTATCAGATACCTGGCGGTGCTTACATGGTTGTCAAGGAGAAGGGCCAGAGAATCGAAGCTGGTGATATCCTCGCAAAGGTCTCTAAGGACAGCACGACAACGAAGGATATCGCTGGAGGTCTTCCTCAGGTTGACTCTCTCTTCGAGGCTCGTCATGGAAAGGTTGCATCTTCCAATAAGATCAACCCGATTATCCTTGCACGTGTTACAGGCACGGTTGAGAGCATACAGGCATCCTCAAATGCAAACAGCGGTTCAACTACTGTTACGATCCGTGATGCATTCGGTGCTCTTCATCCTCACAAGGTGTACACGAAGGACGCGCTTCTTCTTGTAAGGGAAGGTGATGAGGTCAAGGCTGGTGAGCCGCTTTGCGATGAACCTGTGACATCAAGGGAGGTCCTTGATGTACTTGGCGAGAATGCTGTTCTCTCATTCCTTGTAAACGAGATCCAGAAGGTCTATAGGATGCAGGGCGTTGAGATCAACGAGAAGCATCTTGGCATCATCATCCGTCAGATGCTCCGCAAGGTGGAGATCCTCAGAGCAGGAGACACGCAGTTCGTCAAGATGCAGAAGGTTGACAAGAATCTCTTCGATCGTGTCAACGAAGAGGCTAAGAGAGAGGGTAGGACTCCTGCAATTGCCCGTCCTGTGCTTCAGGGTGTGTCAGATGCAGCGCTCTCTGTTGATTCCTTCATCTCGGCAGCTTCCTTCCTGTCTACGACACGTGTCTTGACTAATGCAGCTATTGCTGGTAAAAAGGATGAGCTCAGAGGTCTTAAGGAGAACGTCATAATCGGTCATCTCATTCCTGCCGGTACCGGTATGAAGAGATACAGGAATGTGCGCCTTGAGGAAGATGAGAAGCTTCTCGAACTCCAGAAAGAGGTCGATAAGGCAAGGGCAGAAAGAAAGTCCGCAGAGCCTATCGAGGATCTGGATATCGAGGATCTAGGTGATATGAAGACAGTGGGAGCTTCTGTCGATATAGACGAAGGCCTGGAAGACGAGTGAGTGCCTGTTGGCACTTGCCCGTGGCTTTTGCCCGGCAAGCTCATGCTGACCGCTGTTGGAAATAGATGTGCTGCTTGTGCGGCATAGGCCCCCGGTGTGAGACGGCGGGTCATAAATTAAGGAGCGTATCGTAAGATGCCTACTATAAATCAGCTTATCAGAAAGGGTAGAAAGAGCTCTAAGAGCAAGACAAAGTCTCCAGCTCTTCAGGGATGCCCACAGAAGAGAGGAGTTTGCACAAGGGTAATGACTGTTACCCCTAAGAAGCCTAACTCAGCTCTCAGAAAGGTTGCTCGTGTGCGCCTTTCAAATGGAATTGAAGTAACCGCATACATTCCTGGTATCGGTCATAATCTTCAGGAGCACTCAGTTGTCCTCATCAGAGGTGGAAGAGTCAAGGACCTTCCAGGCGTAAGGTACCACATCATCCGCGGAACCAAGGATACACTCGGCGTTGCCGATAGGAAGAGGTCCCGCTCTAAGTACGGCGCCAAGAAGCCAAAGGCTTGATAGGGAGGCGAGATTATGTCAAGAGATAGAAAAGCCCCTAAGAGGACCGTATCACCGGATGCGATCTACCACAGCACGGTTGTCGAGAAGTTCATCTGCCGCATGATGGTCGATGGCAAGAAGAGCATTTCCACAAGGATCCTCTACACTGCTATGAAGAACATCGCTGAGAAGAGCGGACAGGATGCACTTGAGGTATTCACAAAGGCTGTTGACAATGTAAAGCCTCTCGTTGAGGTTAAGTCAAGGCGTGTAGGTGGAGCTACTTATCAGGTACCTGTAGAGATCAGGGAAGAGAGAAGGGAAGCTCTTGCAATGCGCTGGATCATCGCTGCAGCTCGTTCAAGGAACGGAAAGTGCATGAGCGACAAGCTTGCCGATGAGCTTCTGGATGCATTCAACTCAACTGGTGCTGCATTCAAGAAGAAGGAAGATACACACAGGATGGCAGATGCAAACAAGGCATTCAGCCACTTCCGCTTCTAATCCTTCAGATAGAAGATGGCCTCTGCTTCGGCGGAGGCTTTTTTTATGCTAGAATGCTTTCATGATTCCAGATTACGATGATTATTATTCCCTTACCGGCTACGCCAGACGCTTTGTGAAGAATACTGTACGGGAGATAGATGGATGGCTGTCCCAGAAATCCACGATAGCAGCTATCGCTGATTGGGAAAGAAGGAATGGCAACGAGCACTTCAGACATGAGCAGATTCCATTTCTCTTTGAGAAGATAGAGAAGGATGAGGTCATAACAGTAGAGGACCTTATAGCGCTTACTGCCTGCCAAGGTATAGCCATGGACGGAGAGGAGGTCATTGCTGATATAGATATCTTCAATGATTTTGTAGCATTCCTTACCGCCCGTGGCATCAATGTCTAGGAGTTCAGAGCCTCTCTGATCGCCTTTGAAAGCTGATCAGGGCAGCTTGTGCTTTTGAAGCCGCATTTCGTACCCTCTATGCGAGAAGCTACATCTTCGGCTTTCATCCCCTCGCAGAGGCTGCTGATTCCCTTCAGGTTTCCATTGCATCCACCCTGGAATGTAAGGTTATGGATGCATCCGTCATCATCGATATCGAACTCAATGAGTCTTGAGCATGTGCCGTGTGTCTTATATGTCTCGTGTTTCATCGCACGAATGATAATATCTGTAAAAAGGAGAGGCAAGTGGAACTGATCGGATATAGTGCAGAGTGGGATGGCAGGATAGCAGGGCTTTTCCGCTCTTCAATCCTTTCGTCATGCTGCGTGGATTATACGGAAGGGGAGATGCTGGCATGGATTTCCTCATCATATAAGCCTTCTTTCAGTGATAAATGGAAGGAGACGTATACAATCCTTGCTGTCGAGGGTGACGTCCTTCTGGGCTTTGGCAATGCGGATGGAAGCTATATAGATTGCCTGTACGTCTCTCCGCATTTCCAGAAGAAGGGTATCGGAAGGATGATCCTTTCCGCCCTTGAGAGGAATTCAGCTCCGCCTTTCTCCGTTTATTCATCACTGACAGCCCTTCCGTTCTTCTCAGGGTGCGGATATCGCATGATAAAGGAGAATATCGTGGAAAGAGACGGTGAAATGCTAAGGAATTATCTCATGGAGAAGTCCTGAGCATATCCTTGGTGGGGGAGTGCTTGCAGCAATACGCTATATGCAGTGGAAAATGCATTATCCCAGCTATTGCCGTTATCACATAACTTCTTTCTGTGTTTTAGTTTAGAAAGCTGTTGACAAAGCTTAATACTTTCTTTATATTGGTCAAGGTGTCTGACCATGCCCTTATGAGGGCCGTCAGCAACAGAGCCAAACCGATTGCTTCAAGCGATAAGGTGGTTCCGGAAGATAGGTCTTTATACTACATGACTCTATTGTCGTCGGACTAGACTCCGCCGACCTCTGGAAACCTCTTGATACCGAAGCGATCAGATTTTGTCTCGAATCATATAAAGGCATGGGCCTTTATTAGATATCTTTGTTTTGCGGCAGTGCCGCAAGGAGGAACTGATGGCTAAGGAAAAGTTTGAGAGAACGAAGCCACATGTAAACGTAGGTACGATTGGTCACGTCGACCACGGCAAGACCACCCTTACCGCAGCAATCACAATGCATTGTGCTAAGCTGTTCGGTGACAAGGCCCTTGCTTATGACGCAATCGACAATGCCCCAGAAGAGAAGGCACGTGGAATCACCATCAACACAAGACATGTTGAGTATCAGTCAAAGAACAGGCACTATGCACACGTTGACTGCCCGGGACACGCTGACTACATCAAGAACATGATCACTGGTGCTGCACAGATGGATGGAGCTATCATCGTAGTAGCTGCAACAGATGGCGCTATGGCACAGACAAGAGAGCACCTTCTTCTTGCTCGTCAGGTTGGTGTACCAGCAATCATCGTATTCATCAACAAGTGCGATCAGGTTGACGATCCAGAGCTCATTGACCTCGTTGAGGAGGAGATGAGAGATCTTCTTACAGAGTATGGCTTCGATGGAGCTAACGCACCTGTAATCAGAGGATCTGCATACCTTGCTATGACACAGCCGGACAACCCAGAGGCAACAAAGTGCATCGACGAGCTTCTTGACGCTATGGATAGCTATATCCCACTTCCGGAGAGAGCAGTTGATCAGCCGTTCCTTATGCCAATTGAGGATATCTTCTCAATTTCTGGCCGTGGTACAGTTGTAACAGGTAGAGTAGAACGCGGTGTAATCCACGTGAACGACCCTGTTCAGATCGTAGGTATCAAGCCGACACAGAACACAGTTGTTACTGGCGTTGAGATGTTCAACAAGATCCTTGATGAGGGTCAGGCTGGAGATAACATCGGAGCACTTCTCCGTGGTATCGACAAGAAGGAAGTTGTCCGCGGACAGGTTCTTGCAAAGCCAAATTCAATCACACCTCACCAGAAGTTCGTTGGAACTGTATACGTACTTTCCAAGGAAGAGGGTGGTAGACACTCCCCGTTCTTCGATGGATACAGACCGCAGTTCTACTTCAGAACAACTGATATCACAGGTACTGTTCACCTCCCAGAGGGCAAGGAAATGGTAATGCCTGGCGATCACACAACAATCAATGTTGAGCTGATTCACCCGGTAGCTATGGACAAGGGTCTCCGCTTCGCTATCCGCGAAGGTGGTAGAACAGTTGCATCCGGTCAGGTAACCGAGATTACAGAGTAATACCTAGTCTGCCGGGGAAAACCCCCGGCGGACGATTGATTTTTGGAGATTTTTGAAAATGGCAAATGAAAGAATCCTGGTTAAGCTGAGGGGATTTGACGTAGAGCTTGTGGAGCAGAGCTCCAG
>CALXLI010000033.1 GCA_944389155.1 uncultured Spirochaetaceae bacterium
TCAGAGAGCCAGGGGAAAGCAGGCTTAATGGTATGGGCGATGAAGTTGTTGAGATCAAAGGCCGAATGGTTCTCGCCTCGGCGTTGATAGGATTTGGAGGAGTATTCCAGGAGGCGGTTCCAGACAATGCGGCAGCAGCCGATGATGCGCATCATATGCTCTCTCTGCTCATCTGTCGGATAAAGCCTGAAACGGTACGCCTTCTGCATGATTATATTCTACCACAGGATATGGGATTCGTATCGCTCTGCTATACGAAAAACAATCGGTTTTCTCCGTATTCAGCCCCTATGCAAACATAGGGGGTATCTGCGGTTCTTCTATATCGGGACATATGACACCTGTCCGAACGGATGCCGCTATTGCTATGCAAACAGGAGTCCAGAGATAGCTGTAAAGAACTACAGAAACCATGATCCAGATTCCCCCATTCTATGCGATACCATAAAGGATAGTGACATAATAACAGAAAGCAAGGCGCATACGTATCTGAAAGCTCCTGATCTCTTTGATGATTTTCTTAATCTTTAAGGCTCTGCATGTTACAATCAAGTATGCGGAGAAGACCTGTTACAACGCTCTCAGGGCGCCTCATCATCTATTTCCTTATTGTCATGCTTGTCCCTTTTCTCCTGTTCGTAAGCTATACGATCATAAACTACAACAGGGGAATAGAGAGGGCAATGACGGCACAGGCTGTAAGCGCGCTGGAAAGCGATGCAGCATCCATTTCATCTGTCATAGAGGAATACAGGCATAAAGCTTATACGCTATCATCATCTCCTATCATAACAAGAGTGCTGGAGGAAAATGATCCGGAGAAGACTGCAAGGAACATCAGCTCTGTCTATGAAACGCTTTATGTGACAATGGCTGGTGACACATACAAGGCATCTGCCTCGATTGTGTCCTCAACAGGCGATATAAGGATATCAACGCACAACTTCCCAGAGGCATATGACCTGAGGACACACACGAATGACTGGGATAGCTCGAATATCATAACGATTGCGAAAAGGAAAAGCGGCAGGGAAAGGGCCAGCATAATCTCGATAGAGGATCATAGATATGATGCAGGACGTCAGGTGCTGCTATCTATACTCAGGCGCACATTCGCAGCAGATGGAACCCTTACAGGCTACATAATCATAGATGTGATGAGCGATGCGGTGATTCCAGAGATCAACGACAGCAACCTGTTTTCAGAGGTGGTCCTTGTCGATAACGAGACATTCTCAGCAATCTCACTCACCCATCCCCAGCGTTATGGAAGCTTCTCTGAATTCCCATTCCTCAGGAATGACAGCAGTGATATCTATCGCGCTCCGCTTGAAGGTACGACGCTGGAGCTTGTCGCAATAAGCCTCAATCCGCTGCTGCGCGAGAACTTCAGGACATGGACGCTGGTCATCGCAGTAAGCCTTGTTGTCGGAATCCTGATATCAATAATACTCTCTCTTATATTCTCTCGCTCGATATCCACGAGGATGAGAAGGATAATCGAAAGCATGAAACGATTCGAACGGGGAGATTTCAGCATCAAGCTTGAAAAGACAGGCATACGCGAGTTCGATGAACTCTCAATCACATTCAACATAATGGTGCATAGGATAGAGAGGCTTCTTGAACGAACCCGAGAGGAAGAGGCAAAAAGCGCCGAGGCTGAGAGGAAAGCGCTTGAAAGCCAGATGAATCCTCATTTTCTATTCAACACGCTCAATACTATAAAGGCGCTCGCGAAGATGCATGGCGAGACGGAGATATACCAGACAACGATAAGGCTTGGCAAGCTTCTCAGGTCAAGCATCGACAACAGGAGCGAAAGCGCAACGCTGCAGGAATCCCTGGATCTTGTTGAGTGTTATCTTCTCATACAGAAGCTGAGATTCGGAGAAAAGCTCAGGTATTCGATAAACTGCAGGGAGGATCTCTTGGACAGGGAAACCCCAAAGCTCATACTCCAGCCGATAGTGGAGAATGCGGTGACGCATGGACTGAGCGAAAAGCTTGGAGACTGGAATATCGATATAACGATAGATGAAAAAGACGGAAAACTATGCATGAGCGTCTCGGACAACGGCATCGGCTTTCATTCCATTCCCGATATGGCGGACCTTGAACACAGCCAGCACACAGGGCTCTACAATGTCTATAGGAGGCTGGAGCTGAAATATGGAGATGCATTCTCATTCAGCATATCCTCCGAGCCAGGAATGGGAGCTGCTATCACAATCATCATCCCTATGGAGGACAAATGAAGAAGCTTAAGGTTGTTCTTGTTGAAGACGAGGAAATAGTGCTCAGGGAGCTTAAGGAGACAATAGACTGGGAAGGTCTGGGCCTTGAGGTTGTCGGAACGGCGAAGGATGGCATCGAAGGAGAGCAGATGATAAGATCGCTCTCCCCTGATATCGTCGTGACAGATATAAAGCTGCCTGGAAAGAATGGGCTGGAGATGATTGAAAGCGCCGCGGTCACAAATGGGATAATCCTTTCGGGATACACCGACTTTGAATACACGAAGCGCGCTATAAGGCTTGGCGTCTTCGATTATCTTGAGAAACCTGTGGATGATGAGGAACTTGAGAAATCCCTCAAGATGCTGGCAATACGCATAATAGAGGATGAGAAGGATGTGGACAGGATAAGCGATGGCTGCCATATAACGCTCATGGAAGATGTCCAGAACCATTGGATCAAGGTTGCGATAGACTACATGAACAAGAACTACATGAACCAGATATCCCTTTCGGATATAGCTCGCGAGACAAGGCTTTCGGAAAGCCATCTTTCCACGCTGTTCAAAGCAGAGACAGGGATAAACTTCCTGCAGTATCTCAATGCGATAAGGCTCAACGCTGCACTCAACCTTCTGTCCCAATCAACCATGAACGTATCAGAGATTGCTCGCAGCACAGGCTTCCCAACACCAGGATACTTCACGAAGATCTTCCGGAGATTCTTTGGGAAAACCCCGACTGAATACCGCGGTCAATGAGAAAAAAGATAATTTACAGATGCACGTAGCTGGGCTGCCGCCTGTTCAGGAGACACAGAATACAGCATCACGCTATCTACTGCCTCTCCTAAAAGGCTCTGGATCTCGGAAGCATACTCTCCTGAATAAACAGCATGGCTCCTTCCAAGGTCCTCTGCAAATACATCACCAAATGGCTTGCTGTAGATGGTGTCCTCAGCCACTATGCTTTTGAGCGGCATTACAAGTCCAACCTCATCAAGATATTCCTCAGCATGCTCAAGAAGGAAAGCTGCGAAAAGCCACCCCGCCCTCTGCTCTTTGCTGCTTTTGTTCGCATTGACAAGGAAATACTGCATATAATATGCGGACGAACTGTCACTGACACTCTCTTCAAAGACAGGGAAAGGGAATACAGCCCAATTCCCGCTCTCAAAGAACTCAGGATTCTGCTCCCTGATCCTCTCCTCCTGATAAAGCCCCGAAAGGCACATCAGGCACTCTTCGCTATTGAAAAGCGACCTGGCGCTCGCAAGGGTCGGCGAACCAAGATTCAGTCCATTAGGTCCCCAAAGCTGCATGAATGAAAGCGCTTTTATCCAGGCATCGTCCCCATATATGTAGCTTCCGTCCGGCCCTATCAGGGAACCTCCTAGCTGCTCAACCATCGGAATGAAGAAGGAAAGGTAGTATGGGTAACGGAAATCAAAGGCACGCTTCTCAATGACACCATCATTGTATTCAGTAAGAATCTGGGCAACGTGTACGATATCCTCCCAGGTACGAGGCACGGCAAGCCCAGCTTCTTCCAATGCAGCAGTGTTCACATATAGGCACCAGTTGGTATATTCACGTGGTATGCCATAGATATCCCCATCCTTTGTCACTGCATCGAAAACACCATCTATGAAGAGAGAACGATCGAAAAGCGATGCATCAACGGGGGCAAGAGCATCTGAATAAAGAAGGGAAGATACCTCTTCAGAGGGAAGATTGAAAAGCACAGGACCTTCCCCTGCCTCAATCGATGATGGGATCATATGCAGAAGCTCTGATGAAGAGAACACCCTTCTCTCGATCTTTATATCAGGATTCTCCTTCTCGAAAAGCGCAATAAGCCCGGTCTCCAGCTCCTCTCGCTTATCATCAGCATGTGTCCAGTATTCAACGACAATCTCCTCATCGGGCCTCTGACAGCCGATGAGGAGCAAAAACACAGAAAAGAGCAGCAATGGAAATGCGATTTTGCGTCTCACAAAGTTGATTATACCATGAATCAACCCTTTCTGGATTCATAAACCGCAGCACCGCCAAGGAAGTACTTGCTGAGGGCAAAGAACAATATGATCATCGGTATGGACGCAAGCAGCGCGCATGCCATCATAGCACCCTCATCGGTCATCTTTTCCTCGCTGAACTGCGTGATGTACTGCGGAAGCGTCTTCATGGCCTCGCGCTGGGCAACAAGCAGCGGCCAGAGAAGGTTATCCCACTGGTTGCGGAACGAGAGAATGCCAAGGGTCGCAATTACAGGCTTGCAGTTAGGCAGGACTATGCGGCTGTAGATCTTCGGTTCTGAAAGCCCGTCAACGCGTGCTGCATCAAGGTACTCAGACGGGAACGTCAGAAGATACTGCCTCATCTGGAACACTCCGAATGCGGATACCATGAACGGGAATATGAGTCCACGGTATGTATTCATCAGCTTCATTCCGGAAACAACCATGTAAAGCGGTATCATGATAGCCTCGAAAGGAATCATCATCGTCGCCATTATGGAAAGGAATACGATGTTCCTGCCCTTGAATTTGAACTTTGCAAGGCCGTAGCCGCACAGAGAGGCAAGCAGCACTGTCGTAACGCTGTCAACGATAGCAACAACGAACGAGTTGAACATATTGCGGAAGAACGTAGGGTTATCGTTATTTCCGAGTATTGCCTTCTGGAAATTCGTGAAGAATGTCCTATCCGCAGATGAAAAGTAATCAGAGGATGGTATCCAATGATAAGGCATCGCAAGTATCTGCCTTGCATCCATGAACGATGATGTGAACATGAATACGATCGGAGTGACGGTAAAGAACAGAACAAGGATGAGGAATATCCAGACAAGAACCTCCACGATTCCTATTTTCCCAACAAATTTATTCATAGCCCATCCTCCTTATCAGTACTCAACATCCTCGCTTGAGCGGTTCGCCACAAGCTGCAGATATGTGAAGAAGAGCATAATGACAAAAAGAACTATACTCATTGCACTCGCTCTTCCAAGCCTTCCGTTTCGGATACCTGTGAAATAGATGTTCATAGTTATGACATCGATAGGCGCTCTCGGAGATCCTCCCTGATAAAGCATGAACTGCGTGCTGAATGTCTTGAGGCACTGCAGCATAGCCATTATGGATACCATTGCAGTCGTTGGCTTGAGAAGAGGAAGCGTGATATGCCAGAAAGTATGCCATCTTGAAGATCCATCAACAGTTGCCGCTTCATAGATTGTCGGAGGTATAGATGCCAGTCCTGTTATGAAGAGTATTACGAAGTACCCTATATATTTCCAGAAGTAGATTATCATAGTCGAAACCTGAAGCATCACAGGATCGACAAGCCAGTTATAATCCACTCCTGTTGTCATCATGACGAAGTTCGAGATCTGGTTCATCAGTCCTCTTGGATCGAATATTATCATCCAGATCGCAGCTGCTACGACAGATGAAAGGACTGCTGGCATGTAGTACATCAGCTGGAAGAAACCCCTGTACCTGTCCTTTCTCAGCTGCATGAGGAACGTTGCTACAATCAATGAAACCACGATCATCGGAATGAATGTGCCGAGTGTGAATATTATCGTAGCCCTTATAGAGTTCGACAGGGGGAAGCCACCATTGTTCTTAGTGAAGATATAGATGTAGTTCTCAAGCCCTGTGAATGAATAGTTGCGTCCTATAGCCTGACGGTTCGTGAATGACGTCAGGAACGCATATATGATTGGATAGAAACTGAAAATCGCAAAGAAGACAAGGCATGGGACGGTAAACAGAAAGCCCCATCTTGCCTGCTTGCGCTCTATGCTGTACATTTTCTGCTTTTTCACTGTTTTTCCTGTCTTTCAGATCCTGCCCCGGTTCCCCGGGGCAGATAGTATTCAATCAAGCCTCTTCGTCGATAAGTTCCTGTACGGAATTCTTAAGCTGGGTGTATGCATCCTCTGGAGAGATTCCCTGAAGCATTACGCCCTCAACCGCTGTGCGGAGAAGTGACTGGATCTCATTGGCGTTCGGTCCATAATAGAGAACATGTGCTCTCTGGAGGTCAGCTGTGAATACATCACTGTAAGGCATGTTCTTATATGTATCGCTGTTCATCAGCTCCTTTGTCGGCTGGATGAGGTTGACCTGCGTGAGGTAATCCTCACCATGTGAGAGCATGAATGCTATGAACTCCCAAGCCATGGAGATGGTCTCTGGATCTTCATTTGCATTGACCATGTAGTACTGGCCATAATGGCATGCTGATACATCGTTCACTGCATCCTCGAATACAGGATAAGGAACAACCATCCAGTCGCCTGACTCGTAGAACTCAGGGTTCTCATTCCTGATTCTTGCTTCCTGATACAGTCCTGTTGTGCACATCGCTATATCATTGTTGTTCTTATTGAAGAGAGAACGTGCATTCGTGTATGTAGGAGATCCGAGGTTGAGTCCATTTGGTCCCCACTGCTGCATGAATGTAAGTACCTTCACCCATGCATCCTTGCCAACGATAGCCTCTGTGCCGTCATCGCTGATAAGCTGTCCGCCAAGCTGCTCAACCATAGGGACGATTGTCTCAAGATAGTAAGGATAACGGAAATCATAACCACGGCGTACAAGGATATCACCATCGCGGATGACGAGCTTCTCGGAAACCTCTACCATCTCTTCCCATGTCTTAGGATAGTCAGTCTCTGGATCGAGGCCTGCGTCACGGAAGACCTGCTTGTTAAGGAAGATACACCAGTTGTTCAGCTCAAGAGGAAGGCCATAGATTTCGCCATCGTATGTGACAGGCTCAAGCATTCCGTCAATGTATGCATCTGTTACAGCCTGGGCATCTGCATAGCCTGCAGCCTCATAGTCCATAGGTGCGACATTGCCTGTGCTTACGAATGAATGGATAGCATCATTTGTGAGGTTGAAGATAGTCGGGCCCTCACCTGCTGCGAATGCTGTCTGCACAAGCTCGATTATCTTTGATGAAGCCTGACGTGTAGCATTGATCTTCACGTTTGGATGTGTTGCCTCGAACTCTGCAATATATGAGTCCTCAAGAGCCTGACGCTGTGCATCCTCATGGGTCCAGAACTCGATGACGATCTGATCGTTGCTTTCCTTTGCTCCTCCTGCAAATACGGAGAAAGCCATAAGAAGAACAAGTGTTATGGAAATGACTTTGCGCATTTCACCCTCCTTTTTCATATTTCTATCGTCCGTCCGGAACCCAGAACGGGCAATGGTTGATTCTTTTTATTTGATGAACAAATCCTCAATGCATAGATAGCAAGGAAGCTATGTATTCTATACAATAGCCTCATGCGATACTTTGCAGACTGCCACTTTCACGCAATGACCATGGATCATCCTAATTTCGCTTCCTTCTTCGCATCCTTCTATGATTCGGCGACAGGGCTGCTTGCGGCGAATGCAACGCAGAACTACATATTCACCCCGCAGCTTCTGAAAGGCAACAATCTTCTCAACACGCTTGAGAATACCCTTACCGCATTCGAGCGCCCGATTGGTGAGACGTTTGCAATGATGGAAGATGACCTTGAGGGAATGTTCACATCAAGCGAGAAGGAAAAGTATGGTCCTGTTCTCCCCTACATACATATGGGAAAGCTATCGATACGCGGCATGGAGTTCGAAAAGATGCTCATGATACCGCTTGTCATGGACTTCTCCCAGGACCAGAGCGAGAACGACAGGCTCTACTACTCGCTCCCAGCTCTTGACAGGATAACAAAATACGCACAGGACACGATTGAAGGCATGCGGGAGTATTACAGAAGGCATCCCGATGGGCTTTTTGAGTTCTACCCTTTCCTTGGCATAGATCCAAGGCTGCATTCACAGAGCTTCATGGAGAATATCCTCGAAAGATACGTGAACACATCCCATGTATTCCACAAGGACCATACGGTTCCAGACAAGCCTTTCTATGGGATAAAGGTCTATCCTCCCCTTGGATTCTGTCCTTGGCCTAATGACAGGGAGACGCTGGAAAAGCATAGGTACCTCTACTCATTCTGCGAGAAGAACAGGGTCCCTATCATCACGCACTGTGACGATCAGGGATTCAGAGGAGTATCTGCGGAAGAAGCCTGGAGGATAACAGATCCCGCTGTCTGGCGCACGGTCCTCGAGAACTATCCTGATCTCGTCATTGATTTCGCACATTACGGAAAGCAGTATGCATATGCAACACGCAACAATATGCAATCCCTTGCGATGAGGATAAAGAAGATGCCTGACAGCCCATGGTTCCACACGATCATATCGCTGATGAAGGACTTCAGAGGTGTGTATGCGGATGTTTCCTTCTCTGGCTGTGCCGAGGAGTTCTATAAGGAATTCAGGACATACATTGAGGAGAAGGATGAGAAGACAAGGGCCCTTATACTTTCCCGTACGCTCTTTGGCTCGGACTTCTCTGTGAATCTCCTGAAAGTCGAGTCATATACGCAGTATTATTCAATCTTCGAGAACTCTGTACTGTCAGATGATGATATCATTGCCATGGCGAGCGATAATCCAATAGCTTTCCTCGGCCTGAAAGAAGAGGAGAGGAAAAGAAGATTCCTGCGCTGATATGATTGCGCCTTATGCCTAGGAGGTAATGAATGCTGCTGCCTATTCTCCATCTTTTCAATGATGGCTATCTGGCTGCCATGCCTTTGATCCTTCCCTTTGCCTCAGAAGAATTCGGACTTTCCCTGGGACTGGTTGGCATGCTTGGCTCATTGCTGAGCTTTTCCGGCATAATGCTTGCGATTCCTGCGGGTATCGCTGCAGCCAGATTGGGTTCTTCACGCATTCTCAGCCTTGCTGTCTTATGCTATGGCCTGGGATTCCTGATTCTCGGTGCAGCAGCAGGAGTCATTCCCGTTATATCGGCTTTCATCCTTGGAAGCATCGCATTCGGTGTTTTCCACCCCATTGCCTTCTCCGCTGTCGCAAAATCAGCAGAGCACGATAATATCGGGAAGAATATGGGATTGTTTGCAGCTACGGGTGATATAGGAAGAATTGCCTTTGCCGCTGCTGTTACGTTCATAATAGGGCTGACATCCTGGAGAACGGCATCTTTGATCTATGCCGCCGCAGCATTTCTCCTAGCTGCTGCATGCATCGCTATCTCATTCAGGAAACATACCGACATGCATATAGACAAAGCTGCCAGGAAAAAGCTGGACTGCTCGATATTGAAGAACAAGGCATTTGCATTATCCAACATGGCAAGCCTGCTGGATTCATTTGCCAATGCTTCGCTTTTCATCTTCATTCCATTCCTTCTTTCATTCCGTGGTATCGATGCAGCATTCATTGGATCTTTCACATCAGTCTTCTTTGCAGGGAATCTCCTGGGAAAGGTGATCATGGGAAGGCTTGCAGACAGCATCGGCAAGGAACGCCTCTTCATATGCTGTGAAATATGCATTTTCATTTCGCTTTCAATCCTGGCTCTCACACCATCGATAATCATGATATCGATACTGGCTCTTGTTCTTGGCTTCTTTACAAAAGGCACGGTGCCAATAACAAGCACGATGATCGCAGAATCAGTGGGCAATGCTGAATACGAGTCTGCATATAGCATCAATTCACTTTCTACAAGCGTTGCGAATACCATCGCACCATTGTTCTTCGGCATCCTTGCGGATTTCCTTGGTGTACAGGCGATATTCTTCGCATGCGGTGCAGTTGCCCTGCTTGCAGCCATACCTGCCTTCTGCCTGATGAGGGAAAGGAAGAAGGAACTCTTGCAGTAGCTATCCACAATCAACATATCAGGACATCCAGCGGTCCCTGAACTCTGAAGGTGTCATTCCATGCTTCCTGCGGAAGAGAGATGAGAAATGGGAGAGCGAGTTGAATCCGACTCTGTATGCAACATCCGAGACAGTCCCCTCTCCTTTCCTCAGAAGCTCCTC
>CALXLI010000034.1 GCA_944389155.1 uncultured Spirochaetaceae bacterium
CGCATAGCGGTAATCAACATTGTTGAATCCAGCAGAACGCATAGCAATAAGCTTCACACCATCTTCCTTGAGGATATCCACAACAGCTTTATCGACTGTGCAGTTCACAAACGGGCATACAACATCAGCGCCTTTTGCCAGTATTGCGGTATTCCGATTGAGCGAGGCATCGTGATACACGATATCGTACCCATATTTCCTGTTGGCCTCATCGAAATGAAGCCTATCGTATGATTTTGTATCGAATAGAACTATCTTCATAATGTTCTCCTTCCCTCTAAAGGTAATACCGTAAAGAGAATAAGGGAAATCTTTGTACGTGAAGTTGGCTAAAAGTGCGAGCCAAAGCGTATATATAATATGAGATATTCAATTTTAACAAGAACATGTTTTAAGAGAAACATTGACACCCAATCGTTTCAATGTTATAAAACTTCCAACAGATCCACCCAAGGCTATGACTGTTTTTTAGTTACCCTCAATCGTGGTGGCCGATCAGAGGAGGCCTTATGATGAATAAGGTCTCATATTTTAAGCCCTTTATTACATTCGAAGAACAAGCTCAGCTCCTTATAGATAGAGGATTGATCATTCACAAAGAATCTGGCAAGCAATCGTTGATTGAAACTTTTCGAACGTTGAATTTCTTTCGTTTCAATGGATATTGCAATCGATATTATAACGATGAATCGAAATCCCATGAATTTTATCCAGGAACGACGTTCAAACGAATATGGAATGACTATGTAGGAGATATGCGGCTTAGAGGAGTATTGATGGAAGCTATACAGGAAATCGAGATTTCTCTTCGCTCACAGATGGCAAACGTACTTGGTTCAGAACATGGAATTTATCCATACAAATCAGAATATTATGGCTGTACCGATTATGCATGGAATGAAATGTATATAAATCATATCCTAAAAGCTATCAGCAACTCCAAGGAGGCAAGCATAACGAATTTCCTAGAGAGATACAGCAACCCTGTACCTCCTATATGGATGACTATAGAGTTGCTGAGTTTTGGAGAGATTTCTGCATTATATAGCCGATATCTAAATAAGTACGATAAAAAAGCGATTGCTGTCGTTTATGGATTACCTTCGATTATCCTAACGACATGGTTTCATTCGTTATCAGTATTGCGTAACAGATGTGCCCATCATGCAAAAATACTGGATACGAACTCTACAACAGGAATCAAGATACCCAAAGTATTAACATCTGATTCACGATACGGTACATTTATAAGAGAGGCAAGCCCTTATAGTTTATATGCAAATATAATTGCATTATGTTATTTGGAGGAATCGCTCAAGCAAAACGAAAAGTCAATAGGTATGATTGCTAAGCTCAAAAAGGAGCTGAACGATTGTGACATAGAAGAAAGCAGGCTTGGATTCCCTGATAATATATCACTCGATATGATTGAAGAAATGCTGAAAAAGAAGTGAACACCCAGAGGATTTTACTTTATAGGAACAGCCCCCAATATAGAAGGTGAAGGTTGACCAAACTCTCCCTTTTTCAGATAATCACGCTGTCGGAAGCCTTCGCTGTATTGAAAATGGTAAAGCGATGTCCTGTTATCCGAAACAATCTAAACATTTTCATATTGGAGAAGGACAATGCCTGGAAACACAAGGAAAGGTATTGGGGATTATATTGTCTCAATACTCAATGGTATGGCTCAGGGGCTGTTTTCATCCCTCATCATCGGTCTTATCATAAAGCAGATCGGAACTTATGCGGGACTTAAGTGGCTTGCTAATTTCGGACAGGTTGCACAATGCCTTACATGTCCGGCAATCGGAATAGGCGTTGCGTACAGCATCGGGGCAAAGGGACTTGCGCTTTTTGCAGCAGCAACAGCTGGCACGATCGGAGGCGGTGCGATAACAATCGCTGAGACAGGCGCTATCGCAATAGCTTCAGGAGAGCCACTTGGGGCATGCATTGCTGCACTTGCCGGAGCGCTTTGCGGCAAGCTGATAACAGGAAAGACCAAGGCTGATATCATCCTGGTACCGCTTGCAACAATACTTGCTGGAGGAATTACAGGACTTCTTATCTCCCCTGTTGTCTCTGCGATGATGAGCGCGCTTGGAGCTTTCATAAACCATCTTACTACGCTCTACCCGCTTCCTATGGGCGTGCTTGTCTCTGTTGTGGTCGGAATGGTCCTGACCCTTCCGATAAGCTCTGCCGCTATATGCATATCCCTTGGGCTATCCGGACTTGCCGCAGGAGCAGCATGCGCAGGATGCGCGGCTCAGATGATAGGCTTTGCCGTGATGAGCTTCCGGGAAAACGGAATCGGAGGGCTTATAAGCCAGGGACTTGGCACATCTATGCTCCAGATTCCGAACATCTGGAAGAACTGGAGGATCTGGATACCGCCAACAGCGGCATCGGCAATCACGGGGCCTTTATCGACATGCCTTTTCAAGATGACGAACAACGCAGCAGGTGCTGGAATGGGAACAAGCGGCCTTGTCGGACAGTTCAATGCTGTAGCTGAGATGGGGCTCTCATCGCTGCCGGAAATCGCTATAGTCCATTTCATCCTTCCTGCAATCCTTGCTGTACTGATTGCCCTCCCTATGAGAAAGAAGGGCTGGATAAAAGAAGGAGACCTGAAACTGCCTGAGTGAAATCAGGCATCAGCCTTCATGATTTCCTTCCGCTCCTTGACAATGACAGCGATGGAAAGCACTGCAGCAAGAGCGTTTGTTCCTGCAAAGTTGAACCATATGCCATCCAAGCCAAAACTCTGAAGGGCAAACAGGAGAAGCACCGGGAAGATAAATGCTGTCGAGATGCTTATCAAGGCAGCATATCCCGGCTTCTCGATTGCGAGCATGAAGCTCTGAACGGCAAAGGAAAGCCACCTTGTCACGAATGCGAAGGAGAATATCCTGAGAGCATGTTCCGTGGAATGACTCAAAGAATGAGGCATATGGCAGGCTGTGCAGCTATGCAGAAGCACATAACGCCGGATGCAGCATATTCTATGAACGTATATTAATAGACAGATCGCATTCCCAGGATGGTCAGGAAGTGACAAGGATCGCATTGCCGATAATCCTCACAAAACCAGACAATTGACCGATTTAGTTTGACTTCTGAGGTACGAGACCTTAACATTCTCATAATAAACAGCACATTTGCATTCAAAAGGAGGATTCAGATGAGCGTCAGTACCAAGGATATCAGGAACGTGGCCATCATCGGCCATAATGGTACGGGAAAGACAAACCTCATAGAGCAGATGCTTTATTATGGTGATGTTCTTTCCCGTCCTGAGACTGTAGACAGCGGCAAGACTGTCAGCGATTACACAGAGGAGGAAATCAAGAGGAAGATGTCTGTCCACACCACGCTCTCTTCAATGGAGTGGGATGGAAAGATGATCAATATCCTGGACACTCCGGGAACAGGAGACTTCATCGGAGAGGCAATCAGTGCATTCAGGGCAACGGAAGCGGCACTGATGGTCGTAGATGGAAGAGAAGGCGCTCAGATTGAAACCATAAAGCTCTGGAGAAGGCTCGATGAGAGGAACAAGCCAAGAGCTATATTCATCAACAAGATGGATAAGGAAAGAGCAAGCTTCCGTCATGTAATAGATTCACTTGTAGAGGAATTCAACGCTCATTTCGTGCCTGTGGTAATGGCACTTGGAGAAGCAGAGGAATTCCATGGAGTCATAAACCTTATCGAGAACCAGGCATATGAATGCCATGAAAACGGGAAAGAGACTCCAATGCCTATACCTGAGAAATATGCAGCAGTAGTCGAGGACTTCAGGGCACGCCTTATCGAGAACGCGGCAGAAGGAACCGATGAGCTGATAGAGAAATACTTTGAAGAAGGAACGCTTGAGCCTGATGATATAAGGCACGGCCTTGCTGTCGGAATGAGAGAGAACAGGGTCATACCTGTATTCTGCGGTGCGACAGACAAAGGTGCAGGCATCACTTCCCTTCTCAACTTCATAAAGAACAACTTCCCATGGCCTCTTGGAATACAGGAGTACATCATTGGCCACGACGGAGAGGAAACGACCCTGGAGATCGATCCGGACAAGCCGTTCTCCGCTTACTGCTTCAAAACAACCATCGACCAGTTCTCCGGAAAGATGAGCTTCATCAAGGTTGTCACAGGAGTGCTTACTCCCGAAACCGATATATACAACAATGAGATCGGAAAGAAGGCAAAGCCAGGCAAGCTATACAGGGCAGTCGGCAAGAAGCTTATCGAGACAGACAGCCTCACAGCAGGAGACATAGGGATAATCACAAAGTGCGATATCGCCTACACGAATGCGACATTCGTAGCAGGACCTGAGTACAAGAGGCGATTCCGCCCACTCCGCATGCCACAGCCTATATACCAGCTGGCAATAAGCGCAGAGGACAAGAAGAGCGAGGATAAGATGAATGATGCGCTTCACCGCATTGCTGAAGAGGATCTTACATTCCAGATGTCATACAATGAGGAGACCAAGGAATCGATCATCGGAGGCATGGGCGAGCTTCATATCTCGATGATCCTCGACAAGATCAGGGAGAAGCAGAAGATCGCAATCAATACACGTACTCCGAAGATTGCCTATCGCGAGACAATCACAAAGCCTTCTGGACTTGCTGAATACACACATAAGAAGCAGTCCGGCGGTCATGGTCAGTATGGCCGTGTCGTGCTTGAGATCGCTCCTATCGAGAGAGGAAAGTACTATGAGTTCACGAACGCTGTAAAGGGCGGTGCTATCTCAAAGGGCTATGTACCGGGAATCGAGAAAGGCATCCATGAGGCAATGGAGGAAGGATATCTTGCAGGCTACCCTCTTGTGGATATCGGAATAACGCTCATAGATGGCAAGGAACATCCTGTGGACTCCTCCGAAATGGCATTCAAGCTCGCAGCAAAGGGCGCAATGCAGGAAGCTCTCGGAAAGGCTGGAGTCGTGCTTCTCGAACCATTCATGAAGCTTGAGGTGTTCGTAGATAAGGAATATCTTGGCTCGATACTCTCTGACCTTTCATCAAAGCGCGGCAGAGTGCTTGGGCAGGAAGAGAAAGGGCACGTCGTCTCAGTAAAGGCAGAGGTCCCTATGGCAGAGCTCAGGAACTACGCCATAGACCTCAAGAGCATGACCAGCGGCACAGGCTCCTTCGAGCTTGAGTTCGATCACTACGAGCAGCTCAACGGCAAGATGGCAGATGATGTGATAGCTGAGTCGAAGAGAGACAAGGAAAACGCATGAACAAAGGCCTCCTTATGGGGGCCTTATGATTTTCATCAAAAGGAGGAATCTTGAAAGCAGAAATCAAACTCAGAAGCGGAGCAACGCTGAGAAACACGTGGATCGTTGATGATGAAGGCATCAGGCCAAAGTCAGGTGCAAATGACTACAATACCTGGAAGTTTGAAAATGGAGAGGTAAAGCCAAGCGCTGGCATCACTCCATACAACACATTCATGCTTTCCCCTGATGAGATATCAAGCAAGGAAGGAGCGACTGAACGCAATACGCTCACGATAAATGGCTGTGAGGTAAAGCCGAAGGCAAAGGCAACGGACAAGAACACATGGCTTGCTGAAGGCGGAACATTCTACCCGAAAGAAGGTGCTGACGAGAGCAACACATGGGAATACCCAGAAGGGCTCGATCCATCGATTGTCGCATTCACGGTTCTTATCGCAAATGAGATGAAATGACAGAGGGGAGCAAAGGCTCCCCTTCCCTATCTCACAAGTCCTGCTGGACAAGATAAAAGGCAATACCTTCCGACATAATCTGAATCTCGGAGAAGTCATCGCTGAAGGTTCCGATTTCCTCTTCTGATACAAAAAGCTCCTTGCCGCCTGTGATGCGATAATCAAGTTCTGTGGGATCCTCACCCTCCATTGTCACAAGGACTTTCTCCGGAGAGAGGAAGATGAGAGAGAAATCCGGAATCTCAGCAGCAATCATATCCAACAGCCCCATCTCCTCGATCATCGAGCGATAGAAGTCCTTTCCAAGAATCGCAGTTGAAGGATCTTCCATCATCATCAGAGTGATGATAGGATCGAGTGAACGATTCAGATCCAGCTTGTACTGCCTGCCTATTATTGCACCTGCATCAATGCTGGATTTGACTATCTCATACGTACCATCCTCGTTGAGAATAAGGCTCTGCCCTCCTCCTATGTCATACGATGCTGCAAAGAGCGAGAAAGAGAAAAGCAGCAGAAGAGAAGCTGATAATATCTTTTTCATACTGTCCTCCGATACTTATTATATCATCTGCATTCTCTCAATCAGCAAGAGATGGATTAAATAGATCTTCACCTGTTATCAGGACATAATCATCGCTTTCGAAGTCAAAGCCAGAGATTGAGACAAAGCCAATCCGCCTAGCCTTGAAATCCTTGATGGCACGGATCTGCTCACATTCCTTATCAGCTGCGCTTTCAGTCATCCTATCCTTGTAATATTTCACCTCAAAGACATCATAGCCATCCCGAAATTCAAGGACACAGCCGAACTCGCCGTTTGCATGATGTTCTTTATCATCATACCAATATGTCCCTATATCAACGATTCCAGGGAGCTTTCCCTTACGCGCAAGCCGCACGAAATAAACATGAGCGATGCTTTCAAATCGATTGCTGATATACGTATCGAGAGATGGCTTGATAGACTCATCAAAAACAGCCTTCTCGTTTATCAATTCCAGCTGGCTGCGATTGGGATAAACATATCTGAAATAAAAGCGTATCAGATTCTCGCTTATGGTATAGAAAGTCCTTTTCTTCTCATTCTTCTTATTTATGGGTCTGACTTTCCTTATGCTCTCGTTATTGATGAATTTCTCAAGCTGCTTTGCTAGATTTCCCGTATTTGCAGGATCTAGCCTATCCTTGATCTCTGTATAGGTCTTCTTGCTGTTCCCAAGCATTTCAAAAATACTCAGAGCAGAGCCTATCTTTCCATACTCCATAAGGAGTGAATGCTCTATGAATGATCTAATACGTCCATCAGGAGCAAGAAGAAGCCTCTCTATGTTATTCTCAAGCGTAAGCGACGTATCAATTGCCTCAAGAACATTCGGGCTTCCGCCAAATACAGAGTAATATGCTGTTTTGTCCCTCTCTGAAATCTCTTTCATAAACAGTGATGCATCGTAATAATCGAATTCCTTGAGATTTATGACAGCCCCAAAACGATCGAATAGAGGATTACCCTCATCGAGCATCTCCTTCATCATTGATACTGCGGATCCTGATACTATCACCTTGACAGAAGTGCCCTTAAGCGAATCTATTATCTTCTGCAGCATCGAATCAGCTTCATATGCCCCCATATGACTTCTTGAACTCACCATATTCATCAAGGACTGCAATGATCCTGCGATTCAATGAAGAAAGATACGAGAAAACTTCATGAAAAGATCTGAAAAACAGGAAGGGAGAGCCAAGAGAGAGCTTCAGCTCATTTGCAAAAGACTCCAGATTGCGTTCATACGACTCAGCTGAGCACTGATAGAATATGACCGGAAAAGATGCATCAACGAGCGCTTCCTTAATAAGCCTGGTTTTCACACACGTCTTTTCCCATATACAAGCATTGCATTATCGTCAGATTGCAAGAACAGATGAATCTTCTCAAGTTCCTTTTCACGCGCTATGAACATTATTCTCATCCTTTTCTGAATTTCAATTCAGTGAAATTATATTCAGAAACCAAAGATTCAGCAAAAAGAAAACCGCATCCATGAAAGCCTAGAAACCAGCAGAAAGTCGCTCATGAAATTCCAGGCCATGCCAGGAAACTCCCTCATAAGATTCCTAACTTCTAAAACTATTCTGCTATAATACATAGAAATATATGAGAATAGCAATTGCGATGCAGAATTCTGTGCTTTTATAATATTCCTCAGCATCAGTTTCCTGATGAAGAAGCGGAATCATAAAGCACCATTATATGTTTTTTTGATATAAAGATGTATAAACCATCTGCCCGTCAATACGCTCGGAAAGCATCAGGTCCATCGCTTTGACTTCAGCTTCTATTCTCTCTATCTGTCCTGTGCGGGCTGTAGTTATCACCCGGCGTCCAAGCGTTATGTGCGGCTTGTACTTCCGCTTTTCAAGGTTGAAGCCTGATGATAGAAGAGCTTTGTGCAGGTTTCTCTGAAGCGTCATGAGCTCATTGTCCTCCCTTGCTCCTACCCACCATATATCCCCATCAGGACGTGAAAAAGAGCCTATCCTGTCCATCTCGATGGTGAAAGGCCTGAACGAAACGCTATCTATTGCATCGATAGCACGACTACGCTCAGCAGGGCTGCACTCTCCCAGGAACTCAAGCGTCAGGTGAAGGTTGCTTCTTGGAACAAATGTTCCATGAGAAGACTCATCATGCAGTGCATCGCGAAGCTGTGATAGTTTATCAACAACATCATCATCAAATAGAATCGCTATGAAAAGACGCATGAATACATTTTAAGAGGGAGATTATGCAGAAGCAAGAGAGCATACTTTATTGCTGAAAACTTCCTATAAGGTCAAATCAATTCTTTGCTGACATCCTATTCAGATAAAGCGATATGAATTCCCAAATCGCAAGATTGGTAAAGTAAACTGAGAACAATGTGAAAATGCTGAACCAGCTGGAGCTTATTGCACCATCCTCTGCTGGGTTGATAGTGAACAAAATCAAATTGCAAAAAGCGGCCTGTAGAGTCCGCATGAGCGCTTTATTGGCTTTCCTTTTCCGAAATAGATGGTTTATGGCAAGCCCAAAAAGAATGATGCCTATTATGAATACAGCTAGCTGAAAAAGGAATATCCACAGTCTCCCTTCATCAATGTAACTGGCCTTCAGAGGAACAGTCAGCAGGAAAACCACTGCAAAGACACAATGAACAAAGATTTTTGCAATCCTTGCAATGAGGTTTGAACAGTTGGCAGTACGATCCATATCCAAGACATTCTGCCATAAAGCATTATCTATCAATATATAATCCAAGTTAAATCTTGGTGAAATAGACTCTAACGCATGCAATTGTTTGCTGTGATGATTAGATATTGATAAGCTACTGATCTGCCCTCCTATACTCTTTCAGTGCTTTGTATATAGCCTCAACATCAAGCCCGGAGTTCATTGATAGCGAGCGAAGAGGCATATCGTAAAGCATGGCCATCATCATGGTCTCCAGATCCCCACCTATAGCTTTGTATGCATCGCTTGCTGCCTTTATGATAGGACCAAGCACGGCTTTTCCTGCCTCTGTCCTGAGAAGCTCTGAAACTGTTGAGTTCATGGTTATCTCACCTCTCTCTTCCACAAGAGGAAGCGATGATGGGAAAAGCGATTCGAAAGGAGGAAGCTTGCCTTTCTCCGCCTTAGCTCCATGGACGCTCATCAGCCCATCAATATGGACAGCTGCAGAGAGCGAAAGGGAACGGGATGATGTTCCGGCATAAATGATGTACTCACCATCTTCCACCTCAAAAGAATGAAGCACTGTATCATAATAAGAGAAAGCATCACGGGAAAGGGTGAAGGAAATCCTCTTCTCCTCGTCCGGCGCAAGGAATACCTTTTCAAATGCACGCAGCTCTCGGACAGGCCTCATTATCCTGCTGTTCTCCATGCCAACATAGATCTGGACAGTCTCTGCACCTTCTCTCTTTCCTGTATTCCTGACAGAAAGAGAAACCTCGACATTGCCTTCATTCTTCATGACCGAAAGCGATGATAGCTCGAACGATGTATATGAAAGGCCATAGCCAAAAGGATAGGCAACCTCTTTCCCGCACCAATCGTAGTATCTGTAGCCGACGAAGATGCTCTCCGTGTACATTACATTCTTCTCACCCGTGGAGAATGAGCTGAAGCATGGAGTGTCCTCTACGGAAAGCGGGAAGGTCTCAGGAAGCTTTCCTGATGGATTGACTCGTCCTGTCAGCACGGATGCAAGAGCGCTTCCAAGCCCCTGCCCTCCAAGATAGCAGTACATGAGCGCTGCTGCGTTCTTTCTGAAAGGAAGGATAACAGGGCTTCCCGCAAGAACTATAGCTATGACAGGAACAGATGCCTCAATAAGGGACTCTACAAGCCTTACATGCCCCTCTGGAAGGTTCATGTGGCTTCTGTCAAAGCCTTCACTCTCATATGACTCAGGAAGTCCGATCAGGACAATCGCGGCTTTCTTTCCCATTGCTGTCTCAACAGCCTCTTTGATAAGCCCATCATCGCTTTCACCGGTTTCAACGATATAACCTGGCGCATAGTCAAACTCAACGCCGTTTTCTGAAAGTGATTGCCTTATACTGTCCAGCATGGTTGGATTGATCCTGCTGCTTCCGGCGCCTTGGTATCTTGGGCTTTCCGCAAATGCCCCGATAAGAGCATATTTTCCCTTGCCAAGCGGAAGAGCTCCATCATTTTCCAGAAGCACGAACGATGAAGAAGCCATATCAGACGCAGTCTTATGATGCTGCTCCTTGCTGTATGGCTTGCGCTCATTGCCACCTGTCTTCAGTATAAGGGAGACAATACGTGACACGCACTTGTCTATATCGGAAATATCTAACGTGCCATCCTCAAGAGCTTTCCTGAGCTTCTCCTCGTTCCTTGGCGAAGGGCCAGGCATCTCAAGGTCAAGGCCGGCAATCACTGCCTTGGCGCGATCATTCATAGCACCCCAGTCGGTCATGACAGCGCCTTCAAAGCCCCATTCATCCCTGAGTACATCTGTCAGAAGCCATTTATTATCTGAGGAATACGTGCCGTTGATCATATTGTACGAGCACATCACGGTCGCAGGCTGGGATTCCCTGACAGCTATCTCAAACGGCTTGAGGTAGATTTCCCTCAATGCTCTTTCATCCACAGCTGAATTGCTGCTCATCCTGCGCTTTTCCTGGCTGTTCGCAGCAAAATGCTTGAGCGATGTACCGACTCCGTTTCGCTGTACTCCACGAATGAACGCTGCTGCCATCTTTCCTGCTAGATACGGATCCTCAGAATAGTACTCGAAGTTCCTTCCGCAGAGGGGGCTTCTCTTTATATTGACGCCAGGACCTAGAAGCACAGCAACTTCTTCAGCTATGCACTCCTCGCCTATTGCGCATCCAACACGCTCAACCATGGCCTCATCCCAGCTTGCAGCCATAAGGCATGCTGGAGGAAAGCAGGTGGAAGGGACATTGTCATTGAGTCCTGCACCTTCTTTCTGCTTTCTCACGCCATGAGGCCCATCTGTTACCATGATCGACGGGAGAGAAGCGCTCCCGACTGCGGAAATATGCCACGAATCACACCCTGCAAGAAGCCTTATCTTCTCATCAAGGCTCATTCCGTCCACTATGCTCCTGATCTGTCCTTCTATTGCCATGAAAAGATTATAAAAGGGAATCGGGGCATATCAAACAGGTTTTGATCAGCTAAAGCCTTTCAAGCCAGATTTCGTTGATAGTGTACTCTTTCTCCATGCCCTTCTTCTCGAACTTGGTTATGGGACGCCAGGCAACAGGTGGAGCAAATCCCTCGAATGGATTGTAGAGAAGAGGTTCGTTCTTTGCTGTCTCGACAACCTCCTCTGCATATTCCTCCCAGTCTGTCACCATGTAGATATACCCGCCTTTCTTCAGCTTTGAGGCAAGAAGATGAAGGAATGGAAGCTGCATCAGACGTCTTTTATGGTGCCTCTTCTTTGGCCAAGGGTCCGGGAAGAATATATGGAAGCCCTCAATAGAGCCATCTGGAATCATATGCTCCAGGACATCCACCGCGTCGAATCGGATTATCCTCACATTCTCCATGTCATCATCGCCAATGCGCTTGAGAAGCTTGACAAAGCCCTGCAGGAATACCTCTATCCCGATATAATTGCAGTCAGGACGGCGAAGCGCTATCTCATGCAGGGAGTCTCCCATGCCGAACCCTATCTCAATTACGACAGGGCGTTCTGTAGGAAAGATGGAGGAATAATCCAAGGCCTTATCCTCAAAGAAGAAGCCATAGCGCGGCATATAGCCCAGCACAGTCTCCTTCTCCTTATCTGAAAGCACGTTGTTGCGGAGGACATAGCTCTTTATCTTCCTCTCCTTGCCTTCCCTTATCTCAATCTTCCCAAGCCTTTCCAGGATTTCCTCTTCTCTCATACCAATCTCCTAAGCTGCTCAAGGATGAACAGTGCCTTATCCTTCAGCGAGACAGCACTTGTCTGCATTCTCATCTTATCCATATGCCTTGAGTCCATCTGCACCTTCCCATCTGATAGCCTGAGAAGGTTTATCACGCGGTCAGGATTGAGCGCTGAAAGCTTCGAGAACTCAATCTCAATGACCCCGCCACGCTCCGACAGATGATAGATTGAAAGACGGCGGCATATTATCTTGATCTCGGCGATGCAGAAAAGATTATCAACCTCAGCACCCATCTGTCCATACCTGTTCTCAAGCTCAGCCCTAAGCCCTTCAAGCTGCCCTTCTGTCTTTACCGATGCAATCTTCTTGTATGCCTCGAACTTCATCGCAGGATCCGGGATATAGCTGTCTGGGATGAAGCCTGAGTAGTCGAGCTCAAGAAGGACATCCTCTTCCCTTTCCTCTCCATTTGAGGTAAGCCTGTCTATCTCATCCTCCAGAAGCCTCATGTACATATCGAGACCGACAGCCTCAAGATGCCCGGACTGCTCACGGCCAAGGATATTCCCAGCGCCCCTTATCTCCATATCCTTCATCGCGACCTTGAACCCAGATCCAAGTGCCGTGTTCTCAGAAAGCACCCTCAGCCGTCTTATCGCATCATCGTTGAGCTCTGACCTGTCTTTATAAAGCAGATAGCAGTAAGCCTGACGGTCAGATCGGCCTACCCTACCACGCAGCTGGTAAAGCTGCGCAAGCCCGAACTTGTCCGCATTGTCTATGATGATCGTATTCACGTTTGGGATATCAATGCCATTCTCGATGATGGTTGTAGAGACAAGTACCTGTATTCCCTCATAGACAAAGCGATGCATTATATCCTCAAGCTCCCCAGCTTCCATCTGTCCATGGGCGCTCTCAACGATGGCATATTTGACGTTCCTTCTTATCATCTGGGAAACATCCTCAAGGTCATCAATCCTATTGTGAAGGAAGAACACCTGTCCCCCGCGCTCAAGCTCTCGCTCAATCGCTTCCTTGACGAGTGGCTCTGAGAACTGCCCTATCGTTGTCTCTATAGGCTGCCTTTCACGGGGAGCCGTAGTAAGGAGTGACATATCGCGGACCTTGAGAAGGGACATGTAAAGCGTCCTCGGAATCGGTGTTGCAGAGAGCGTGAGGGAATCTATATTCGTCTTCATCTGCTTGATCCGCTCCTTGTCCTTTACACCGAAGCGCTGCTCCTCATCGACTATCAGAAGCCCAAGATCCTTGAAATGGACGGACTTCTGCAGGATCTTATGCGTACCGAAGAGAACATCGATGCTCCCGCTCTCAACTCCCTGAAGGACCTTCCTCTGATCCTTCGGAGCTACGAAACGTGAAAGTATGCCTGCACTTACAGGGAAAGTCCCAAGGCGGCTCCGGAAGTTGTTGTAGTGCTGCTCTGCAAGTATCACAGTCGGTGCCAGGAATGCAACCTGCTTGCCGCTCATCACAGCCTTGAACGCTGCACGGAACGCAATCTCGGTCTTTCCGTATCCGACATCACCGCAGACAAGGCGGTCCATCACCTTGTCGCTCTCCATATCGCGCTTTATATCATCGATGCACTTAAGCTGGTCGGGTGTCTCTGTATGGGGAAATGCCGCCTCGAACTGAACCTGCCAGTCCTTATCCTTGTCAAAAGGATAGCCACGGGTTGTCTGACGCTCTGCGTAGAGATGCACAAGCTCCTTTGCAAGCTCCTGTGCATTCTTCATCGCCCTCTCTTTCTTCTTCGTCCAGCCTTGGGTTCCGAGGGCATCAAGCTTAGGTGGCTTCCCGTCATTTCCGATGTACTTCTCTACAAGGTCCGCCTGCTCGATCGGAACATACAGGAACTCATCATTTGCATAGCGTATCTTTATATAGTCGCGCTCTGTCCTGCTTGACTTTATCCTTTCTATCTTGACAAAGCGGCCGATACCGTAATTGACGTGGACAACGTAGTCTCCTTCCTTAAGTTCGACAAAGGAATCAAGCGGAGATGAGACAGTCTCGACAATGCTCTTGGAGCGTGATTTGCGGCGGCCGAAAACCTCAGCGTCCAAAACGACAAGAAGCGAAAGCGGCTCAATCTGAAAGCCCGATGAAAGCTCCGATACGGATATATCCACAGGGAAATCCCCAAGGACATTCTCAAGCCTTTCCTTCTGCACATCCGATGGAGCCACGACTGTAACGCTCCAGCTGTTCTTCAGAAGCGCGCTCAGGTCTTCCTTGAAGTACTTGACGTTCCCGAAATACGAACGGGACGGAGAGACTGCGAAGTGCAGGAACTCAGGCTGTGAGATATCATGGATGAGGAAAGCTGATGAAAGCGAAGAGGAAAAGTCCTCCCAAGGGAAGAGAAGCTTATCTGGAAGGATTGAATCAGGATTCTCCTTGTATGCCTCATTGAAGCGTGCCTTAGCCTCATTCTGCATAGCCTTCCAGCTGGTTGCGATCCTCTCCATGCCAGAGAGAATGAAATAGTCATCGTCCTCTATATAGCTTCCGATGTTCGTCATCAAAGGACTCTCGCTTCCAGATATCATCGGGATATCAACACGTGAGAAATCCTTATGGGCCTTCTGCGTCAGCGGATCGTATGATGCAATGCGTTCGATGCTGTCCCACTCAGCATACAGCCTCACTGGCTCATCTGCTGAGAACGGGAAGATATCCATAACCTCACCGCGTATGGAGAACGACCCCATCTCAAAGCATGAGGACGAACGGAAATAGCCAGCCTTGACCAATGAGTCTGCAATGCTCTCAGGTTCAAATGCATCACCTTTCCTGATGCGTATTGTATAGCGGTCAAGGGACTCAGGACTCATCACAGGGGATACAAAAGCCCTTAAAGAAGAAACGACTATCCCGCTCTTCATGGCCCTTATCCTGTCAAGCGCCTTCTTCTGCTCATACTCAGACGAGGATGAAGTGTACTTTGAATAAAGCTGCTTGCCGCTTGAAGGAAGGTGAACAGCCTCTTCGCTGTCTATATCTGAAAAGAGCGTCTCTGCACCCTCTTCCGTTGCCGTCACAACGAAAACACGGCCACCTCTTCTCTTCTGAACTATCTTCACCGCCAATGAGAGCGGATACAGATCAAGGCTATCAGCACGCACAAGCCCAGCCTTGCCCTTCTTGAAAAGGGAAGGCCCTATTATTCTCTCAATATATTCTGAGACAAGCTTATCGATCTTCCTGTCCACTCGATTGAATATAATTGATTACTCCCTTTACATCAATTGCGGCATGTTGAATCAAAAACCCCGCATCATTAAAATAACGCTATGACCCTCGACACGGAAAAACTCAGCGTAATTGCAGATGAAGTAAGGAAAGCTGGAGCATTTGCATTCCAGAGACAGGCGGATGTAAGACGCACATTCAAGAAGGATGGCTCTGTGCTTACTGATGTTGATATGGCGATAAGCCACTCTATTGTCTCGAAGATAAGAACGCTCTTTCCAGGAGCAGCTGTAGTAAGCGAAGAGGAGGAGACAGGAACTGAACGGGACGCTGAATGGACCTTCATCCTCGACCCCATAGATGGCACGGATGTATATTCACAGGGACTGCCATCATTTGCTGTATCGCTTGGAGTCCTTGACAGCAACAGGGAACCTGTCGGTGCTTATATCGCAGCACCGCGCTTCGGCATCGGAACAGAGGAGATGTTCGTGCGCATGGATCCTGGGAAAACGCCACTTCTCAATGGCAAGGAAATAAAGATCCAGGGAGACAAGGACACAGTAAACGAAGTCACGACAGGGTCAAAGGCATTCAAGTACTTCGATTTCTCCTCATTCACAGGCAAGTTCAGGATATTCGGCTCTACGATCATCCACATGCTCTCCCCTGTCGTATTCTCATCAATCGAAGCATCTCTCACATTCTCATGCTACGCCTGGGACATAGCTTCATCGCACGCTGTGCTTAAAAGCGTCGGTATGGATTCTGTGTACGCAGACCTTGAGCCTCTCGTGTACGACGATGACTTCCTGTACAGAAAGCATCCACTCAGAGCTCCTCTTTATTCAGGAAGCGAAAAAGGAAGAGAAGCTCTCATAAAGATGCTGCCACCACTTTGAGGAAAAGAGAGAAGATATCAACAAAATACACCATTCAAAAAAGATTTGTGAATACATCTGCCTCATGATAGAATGAAGCCATGAAAAGACTGAAGCTTAATTCTATAACCCACAATGTTTTGCGCATGGGGGGGGGTATTAGTATTATTGCTAGGCCTCCTATTCTCCTGTTCAGATGAGCAGACTGTTATGCATACAGTCACATTCAACCTTGACGGTGGATCATTCCAAGATGGAACGGAAGAAACTGCAGCTGTTCGAGATGGCAGCATCCTTGAGCGTCCTTCAGATCCTGTCAAAGCTTCAACAGACTACTATCGTTACACTTTTGATGACTGGTACAGTGATGCAGAGTGTACAGTACCATTCGAATTCTCTACACCGATTACAGAGGATATAACGATATACGCAAAGTGGGACAGTGAATCAAACAGTTCCAATCCTTCTATTCCCACAACCCGGTACACTATTACGTATACACATAACTATTCTGGCACAGGGAAACTATCAGGTATTCCAAATGAAAGCCAGATTGCAGAGGGTTCTTATGCAACAAAACCATCGCCAGATCCAGTACTTCTGGATGGAAACAAAACATATGTCTTCCTTGGATGGTTTGAGGAAGAATCTTCCACCCCATTTGATTTTACCAAGCCAATCACAAGCAACAAAACACTTGAGGCAAGATGGAGCGATAAATCGTATTTCGATGATAAAGGATACACAATCGCAGAAAATGATGCAGCGGCTCTTTTTGCTTGGGCAGAGGCTGTAGCAGAGGACAATGATCTTAACTGTACCCTTAATGGGGATATCAATCTTACATCCAACTGGACACCTATAAGCACATATAGCGGCACATTCGATGGAAACGGCCATACGATAAGTGGAATGACAATCACAGAAGCAACAAGTAACAATATAGGTTTCATTGCACAACTATCAGGTACTGTAAAGAACCTTGGATTGGCTAATGTCAATATTGATATCTCAACTGATAGTTATGCTAATGTAGGAGCTGTTGCAGCACAAGTGACCGATGGGACAATCACAAGCTGTTATTCTAGTGGAAAAATATCTGTTAAAATAACAGGTGCCAGTAAATATCCTTGTGTGGGCGGCATTGCAGGAATAATGTCTGGAAGAAATAGCAATATTAAAACATCATATTCAACAGCAAACTTATCTGCCACGGGAGATAATGATAATACTGTCTATGCAGGTGGCATCATTGGGTTGAATCAGTCTGCCGGTAATATCACGGAATGCTATTATTCCACAGGAAATATATCTGCCACTAGTTACAGCAGTGTTGCCTATGCCGGTGGAATCATCGGACAAAATCAAGGAACTAGCAGTAGTATCACAGAATGCCATTCTACAGGAACTATATCTGCTGTTAGTAATAACCTTGCTGCTTATGCAGGCGGTATTATCGGAGATGCTCGCGGAAGTGGTGATATCATAGGGTGCTATTCTACAGGAAGCATATCGGCTTCTGGTACGGAAGATGAAGCTTATGCTGGAGGAATCGCAGGAAAGACTGAAAGTAATATTACAGCATGCTATTTTATAGGAACTATAACAACTGATAGCAGTAAAGCTTATGCTGGTGGTATCTGCGGATCAACTACTATAACCTCCAATAGTGTAATTAAAGCTTGTTATTCAACAGGAAGTGTATCAAACCCAGTCTCAGGAAATTCCTATGCAGGAAGTATCTGTGGATATTTAAGCGATAATTGTACTATAGAAGAATGTTATTGGTCAGCAAAAGAAGGGACTTCAATAAACGGAATAGGCAGTAGTGATGACACTACCACGCAAGTAACAGGTGATACAACTTGGGAAACTGCCAAGAATGAGATGAATACAGAGCTCACTAATATTGATTATAAGTATACTGATAATCCAGACATTGATGATTCCATTACAAGACCTCTTACACTTCATTGTAATTGATGTGATTTATGTTCAGATTTATGTCTTGCGGTTTCGACCGCAGGACATTTATTTTTCGCTTATATCCACAATCTCTGCATCTTTGATTGAAAAGGCATCTGTTACAAGAGTGATGAATTCCCGTCTGACTGAGATTGTGAGATTGATGTCTCTTTTCTGAAAGAGCTTGAGAGCTGGAGCAAAGCCACCACCTTGTACTTCTAGGCGTCCAACCTCATCCAGAACTACATCTCTGTCTTTGATTTTCATCAGCTCGCTGTTTGCCCAGTCAAATACGCTCTGGTCGTAATACCACATGCCAAACTTATCGGGGAATATGGGCTCATCGCTCATCAGGAGACGTTCTTCGCCGCTTTCGTTATTCTTCAGGTAATAGGCACTTTCTCTATGGATTGAGAGAAAGCCCTTTGCTCTTTGCTCAAGAAGATAGGTTGTCTTTCCTTCCCCTCTTCCACCGGTGATGATCCTACAGCTCTTCATCCAGGAACGCTTCCAAGGCCTCGTAAGCTCTATAGCTATCTTCCCTTGTGATTACAAACGTCAGGACGTTCATGGTCGATACGATCTCTATTATGTTTATGTTCTCCCAAGCAAGCTTGCGTATGGCAAGATAAAGGATGCCTGGAGTCTGGAGGAAGTCGCCGTGGAATACGATGGTGAGCGCAACCAGATCTGAATAGCGATGGACTATCTTCTGATCCTTCATCAGCTCATCAACCGCTGCCCTGTGGTTCTCGCTTACAGCAAGGGTTATCTCATGTGAGCCAAGTGTGATGTTCAGGAAATCCCCCTGTTCAGGATGGACTATATCATAGAGCTTCGAGAGCTGCGGTATGAACGAGTCATCGCGGGAGAAGTTTACATCATAGATGTTTGTCTTCATCTGTATCTCATACTCGATCTTTCCACCACCCATGCTCTTCTGAGAGCTCTTGAGCTCATCTGCATAGCGTCTTATAGCCATGACGATCGCAGCTGTATTCACTGCTCCTCCATGAAGGCTCTCGACCTTCGGCTGGATTGACTTGGCAAGATTCGAGAAGGAGATGACTTCCTGTATGAGCATCTCTGAAATGAATGGACTGCGATTTATTATTGTCTTGACAGCTGATGCAACTGATACCGACATTATAGCTCCTGTGTTATTTTATTAACTGAATGTTATATTATTAACATGATATATACAAGGTGGAAATGAACATTTTCTGCAATGGTCCACATTTTCACTACAATTCACACAGAGCATGTGGTAACATCAATTCATGCAATGCCCTAGATGCGGAAAGGATAACGATAAAGTACTGGAATCGAGATCGAACAAGGACGGCACATCGATAAGACGGCGCCGGGAATGCCTTGAGTGCGGACATCGCTTCACAAGCTATGAGAAGATAGAAGAGAAGCCTATCATGGTGATAAAGAAGGATGGCCGGCATCAGCCCTTCGACATATCAAAGGTCGAAAGAGGAATAAGGCAATGCACAGAAAAGCTTTCCGTGACGCAGGATGAGATTGATTCGATACTTCGCAACATCGAGGACAATGTATATAGGATCGCAGGAAGCAAGAACACGATTACAAGCCAGGAGGTCGGTGAAGAGACGCTCAGGCAGCTTTATCCTGTATCGAGGGTAGCATATGTGCGCTTTGCATCTGTATACAGGGCATTCGATGACCTTGACCAGTTCATAAAGGAAATCGAAAGGATAGCAAAGGGCGATTAACGCGGCGAGGCATCAAACCAGCGGCCTGTTACGCTCTGCTCTATCTCCTCATTCAGATGGTCTGGCTTCAGAATCTCATTTGCGGCATCGAGAGCGAAGTTATCTGTCATGCCAGCCACATAGTCGATTATCATGCGCTTATCGCTGCCTTCCTTCTCCATATACATCGGATACATTGTCTGTATGTGGTTCGAGAATCCCGCAGCGAGCATATTGCGCTCTGACATATAGCCTTTCGGATCCAGGCCATATGATGAATAGAGCTCTTCAAGATAATCGATTATAAGACGGAGAAGACGCGTGAAGTAACGTGTGTAGCCATTGAGGATATCAGAGCGGTATATATTCTCATAGTTGAACGTGCTGAAAGCCTCCACAGCCTCGAAGATATAAGGGGAGAAGCCAATGCCTTCCTCCTCGCTCGCACCTGCTATTATGTCCTGCACAAGCGTGTTGATGATTGTGCTGTTTGTCTTTCCAAGACGTTCTGATACGATCTTCGGAAGATCCTTACCCTTCAGTATCCCAAGCCTGTACGCATCCTCGTAATCACGCCCAAGATACGCGATGCTGTCTGAGAAGCGGACTATCGCTCCTTCATATGTTGCAGGAATCAGTCCTTCACGTTCTTCAATTGAATCAAGATCCCGGATCGCAAGGGTTGGCTTTATGCGGACACTGAGCTTCTCGCCGTTATGGCATACGATGCCATCGCGAACAGCATATGTAAGGTTCAGCCCCTTGCCGTGCTCGGAAAGGAAGTCAACGACACGGAGTGAGTTCACCTCATGCTCGAACTTGCCAAGCCCCCTCTCTTCCGATAGCTTCGATATTATCCTCTCCCCTACATGTCCGAATGGAGTGTGTCCAAGGTCATGGCCCATTCCGATTGCCCAGGCCATCTCGGAGTCAAGCCCAAGAGGCCGGCAGATCGATGAAGCTATCGAGGCAACGTGCAGGACATGCTCCATGCGCGTGCAGATATGATCGTTTGAAGGAGCAAAGAAAACCTGGGTCTTATGCTTGAGGCGCCTGAATGGCGATGAATGGATGATGGCTGTCGTATCACGATAGAAAGGACCTCTCGAATCCTCTTCCCTATTCCTCTTGCGTCTTCTAAGCTCTTTTGCCAGTTCTTTGTCCGTGTACTCAATCATAGCCAATATGTTATCATAGGAAGCGGAGAGTGAATATGATTGTCTACATCATTCCGATTGCAGCGCTTCTTCTTGCATTCATGTCGCTTCTGGCAACGCTGCGCTTCATAGTTTCCCGGCAAGGGCTTTATTGGGTATTCCCGGCAATCATCTCCCTCATCCTGTTCTTCCTGAATCTGCAGACTCTGCTGGAAGCAGGTGAAGCTGAACCGGTATCCATAGATCTGAGCTTTGAGGCAACAGCGCCTCTTATACTTGCGGCGCTATGGTATCTGACGATCATAGTCTTCCACTATGCGCTCAAGAAGACAATAATCGAGAACAGGTTCGAGAACGACAGCATAAAGAACAGGGCGGAAGCTGAGTATCTTGAGAAATACGAGGCAAGGATGAGAAGGAAGAGCCAGAAGAGGAGAAGCGAGAAAAGCGAGAACAGCTCTTATATTCCATCTGTACCTGAGTATAAAACAGCTGAAGATGATTGATGATAAATCCTTCAGATGATACGATTCCCCTATTATGGCGAGACTATTCTTTGTTGGAATAAAACACTCAGGAAAGACAACACAGGCAAAGCTTGTATCAAGGCTTACGTCCATCGCGTTCATGGATGCAGATGACCTGATAGCCCAGACACTCGGAGGTATGAGCGTCAGGGAGGCTTACAGGAAAGAGGGACAGGAAGCATTCATGAAAAGGGAAAAGGAAGCGGTCAAGGCGTTCATCGAGGAAAATGGAAGCTTCATACTCTCCCTTGGCGGCGGTGCGGCAGACAATACAGAGCTTATGGATCTGATGAAGAGAGAAGGAAGCATAATATATCTCAAGAGGAATGAAAGCGACATGCTTCCTGTAATACTCCGCCATGGCATACCGGCATTCCTTGACGAAAACGATCTCGAAGGCTCGTTCCACCGCGTATATGAGCGCCGTGACAGGATCTATACGGAATATGCAGACCTTGTGATTGACCTTGGAAGCTATGGAGACAAGGAAGCAGCAGCGGAAATGACGGCTGCCCAGCTCAGGGAGAAAGGCTATGTTTAATACATTCGGCAGGATACTCACGCTCACGACATTCGGAGAATCCCATGGAAAGGCTATCGGAGGTATTGTCGATGGATACCCCGCAGGCATTGCCCTTGACATGGAAATGATAGAAAGCGAGATGGCAAGGCGCCGGCCAGGAAGCACGAAGCTTGGAACGGCAAGGTCTGAAAAGGATGAGGTGAAGATACTCTCAGGGCTGTATAACGGCGTCACGACGGGAACGCCTATCGCATTCATGATAGAGAACACATCCCAGATTTCCTCCCACTACAGCGATATAGAGCATAAGATGAGACCTGGGCACGCAGACTATACATTCCAGGCAAAGTATGGGATAAGGGATCCGAGAGGCGGTGGAAGGTCATCAGGAAGGGAGACAGCTGCAAGGGTATTCGGAGGGGCTCTTGCAAAGCAGCTCCTCTCATCCTTCGGTGTGTCAATCGGAGCCGGTGTCATAGAAGCTGCAGGCATAAAGGCTACATCATATGAATGGAATCCCCCATTCCCTCCCCCGCTATATGCACCGGACTGCCCTGAGCGTGAGAGCATGATAAATGCAATCGAAAAGGCAAAGGAGGAGTGCGACAGCGTTGGAGGGATCATCGAATGCAGGGCTTCTGGGGTCCCTGTGGGAATCGGGGATCCTGTCTTCGGCAAGCTTGATGCGCTTCTTGCCCATGCCATGCTTTCTATAGGAGCTGTAAAGGGAGTCGAATTCGGTTCGGGATTCGAGGCGGCAAGGAAAAGAGGTTCTGAGAACAATGACCAGATGCGCATGGAAAACGGTGAAGTGCGCTTCCTTTCCAATAATGCAGGGGGAATACTTGGAGGGATATCAAACGGGAACGATATAGTGCTGCGTGCAGCTATCAAGCCAACACCATCGATTGCAAGGGAGCAGCTTACGATTACCGACACATATGAGGATACCGATATATGCGTTCATGGACGGCATGATCCATCAATCGTTGCGCGCGCTGTCGTTGTCGTCGAGGCCATGGCTGCACTGACGATTGCCGATGCCCTTCTTGTAAGGAGGTGCTATGAGCGATAAGCCCCTTACGATACAGAGCGACAGGACGATGCTGCTGGATGTCCACTCCCCTTCTGCTGAGAGCTGCAGGGAAGACATCATAGCATTTTCAGACCTTGTGAAAAGCCCTGAGCATGTGCACACATACTCTGTCTCATCGCTGTCGCTATGGAATGCAATCTCATCAGGACTGACTGCAGAGGAAATCATAGGACGTCTGAAGAAGTGGTCACGCTTTGATATCGATGAAAGGGTTTCATTCTTCATTGAGGACCAGTGCAGACGATACGGAGACTTCGTGCTTGAGGAATACGATGACGAGGACCTTATCCTGACAGTCAGGAGGAAGATATTCGCACTTCAGCTCATGGGAGAGAAATCGCTTTCTTCCATACTTCGTCCCAACGATGAAAGCTCATTCCTTGTTTCAAGGATGCAGAGGGGAACTCTCAAGGCCCTCATGATAAAGCTCGGCTTCCCTGTCGATGACAGGATTCCCCTCAAGAATGGAACGCCGCTTCCGATAAAGCTGAAGGATAACTTCACGCCACGCTATTACCAGATAGACGCCGCAAAGGCCCTTGTCGGAAACGGAGGAGCGGGAACTGGATTCGGCACGATCGTGCTTCCCTGCGGATCTGGCAAGACGATTGTCGGAATGCTTGTGGCCTCAGCTCTGAGCACAAACACACTTATCCTCACCCCGAACATCACAGCGCTGAGGCAGTGGAAGAGAGAGCTATTGGACAAGACAGAGCTCAAGGAAGGCGACATTGGGGAATACTCAGGAGAAAAGAAGGAGATAAAGCCTGTAACCATATGCACTTATCAGGTACTCTCCTGGAGACAGGGGGATGATGAGGACTATAAGCACTTCAATCTATTCAGGCAAAGAGGCTGGGGACTCATCATATACGACGAAGTCCATATGCTCCCTGCCCCTGTATTCCGCATCACAGCAGAGCTTCAGGCTATACACCGCCTGGGGCTTACAGCCACGCTTGTCAGGGAAGACGGAAGAGAGGATGAGGTATTCTCGCTTGTAGGCCCGAAGCGTTATGACACGCCATGGCTTGAACTTGAAAGGAAGGGGTTCATCGCAAAAGCATATTGCCATGAGCTCAGGATCCCGCTTCCTGAGGAAGAGGAGGTGCCATATGCCCTTGCATCAGGAAGGGAGAAGTTCAGGATCGCTGCAGAGAACCCTAACAAGACAGCTGTTGTCAGGAAGCTTCTTGAGAAGCATAAGGATGACAGGATACTGATAATCGGCCAGTACATAGATCAGCTCAAGGCACTGCACAAGGAGCTTGGCTTCCCTCTTATAACAGGGACCATGGCAAACAGGAAAAGAGATGAGCTTTACCAGAGTTTCAGGGATGGCGAGATCAATACGCTTATAGTATCCAAGGTAGCGAACAATGCGATAGACCTCCCTGATGCATCTGTCCTTGTTGAGATATCAGGGACATTCGGATCGAGGCAGGAAGAGGCGCAGAGACTTGGACGCATACTTCGGCCGAAGAGCCGGGACAGCCATTTCTATACATTGGTGACAGAGTATTCAAGGGAAGAGGAGTTTGCGCAGAACAGGCAGAAGTTCCTCTCCGAGCAAGGCTATAGCTACACGATAGAAAGGATAGAGGATGCTTGAGGCGGCACAGGCGATAAGCGAAGAGGAAGGAGCACTTCTTTCAAGGATCTATCTTACGCATACGCTTTCAGAGATCGATGAAGAGCATAAGGCATCCTTTATCGAAAGGAAGCTTGTAGTGCTTGATGATGGCATGGCAAGGCTCTCGAAAGAGGCTATGGCAGCTGTATCTGCACACCCCCTTCTTGGCACTGGATGCGAGCATGAGATCTACCCCGAATGCTTTCATCAGATGCTTATCGCCTCTGAAAGCGAGAAGGAAATGGAAGAATGCGCAGCATCATGCTTTCCAAACCTCGACAAAGCTGAGACAAGAAGGCTTCTTGAGCCGATTCTCTCTGCATTCTCAAGCCTTGGCATCCCTGAAGACATGGAAACAACAGGGCTGTTCCTTTCACTCCCCTTTGAGTCAAGGCTCGCGTATATACTCTGCCCTCTTGAGAGCGATAAAAGGAAAGCGGCAGCAAAGGCAGTCGCGCTATCTGAGAGGATAGCAGGACTGGATGCGGCGAGAGAGGAAGAGATAGAGAATCTCATACGCAGGACAACAGACTATGATGACTATTCTTTCTTCATGCTTGAGAACATGCAGCTTCTCTACCGGAAGAACGGGAAGCTATATGGCAGGAAATGCCAGGATGGAGAGCATTCCCTGATAGTCTCATCTGATTTCTCGATAATCGTCCAAGGCAGGACATCAGCCCCTCTGCACCTATTTGCAGAGCCAAGGAAAGGCGGCGTTGTCTCCGAGTGGATGATAACCCGTGATTCAGTAAGGAAATCACTGCTGAGCGGATATGGCTCTGAAAAGATCATGATGGCGCTTGAAAGCGAGGCAAGTGAAGCTATTCCTGAATCTGTGAAGTCCAGGATAAGGTTCTGGGAGGAGACACTGAGCTCCGTGAAGGCTTCAGAAGCGATAGTGCTTACAGTCAGTGAAAGAGCTGAGCGCCTTATCAGGGCACTCGGTCCCCAGCTTGAGCCCTATGTGATATCACACCCAGCGGATGGCATATACATAATGAGCACTGAGACTTGGAAATGGAGGCCCATTTTCTCCACTGTCGGCCTTGACGTGCTCGGGAATATAAAGGAAAGGACGGAAGATGGGAAGAAAGCAGATGTGGAGATTTCCCCGATAATCTACGATATATCCCTTCCTGAAGAGAGAGCTGTCTCCTTTGACAGGGAGAAGAGGCAGAGGCTCCTTGCAACGGATGATGCGTACAGAGCCGCCCTGGTGCTCTCCGGGATGATCTGCAGCGAGAGCCAGGAGACGCCTGAGCTCTGCGATGTCGTGCTTGGACTGGATTATCAGGGGAAGAAGAGGCTTATATCATCTGCGATGAATCATGGCGGGAAGATATATGCGGAGTTCATCGGCGGCAGCGTGATAATAGCAAAGCCAGAGAAATCCGAGAAAGAAGGCTATGTGTTCCTGAACGGAAGGGAGATTGAGATAGCCAAGATCTGGAAGACCGCGCTTCTGTCAATCTCCATTGCATCGATCACTCGTCTGAAACGCTCTTCGGATAATGATAGCCTGTGAACATCTCGAACTGAAGCTTCCCCTGCTCCAGAAGCATCTCCTCTCCGAAGTGCAGCGTGCATCCAGCCTTCTCAGCCTCAGTGAGTATCTTCGTCATCCTAGGCTTGTATATTATGTCATAGACGATCTCGCGCCCGGTGAACCTGAAGCCCTCTATAGGGTTGAGGTCGAAATCGGGATAAAGGCCGACAGATGTCGTCTGGACGACAAGATCGACAGTGCCTTCATATTTCTTCGCGTTCTCCAATGTATCGAACTCGCAGAAGTTCAGCGCAGCGATATCCGCAGCACGGGAAAGCGTCCTGTTCAGGATAGTAACCTTCACTCCCCTGTTCCTCAGAGCCCAGACGATGGCCTTTGAAGCCCCGCCTGCCCCGATCACAAGCGCGCTCTTGATCCTTCCGCTCTCTATATCGCGGACTATCGGGGAGAGAAAGCCATAGTAGTCTGTATTGTATCCCTTCCACATCCCAGGCACCCTCACAACGGTATTGCATGAGCCTATCTGCTTTACCTCTCTCGATATGCGTCCAAGGAACATCAGAACCTGCGTCTTGAATGGGATGGTAACAGAGAAGCCACGCATCTTCAGGTACTCAGCCAAAGCGAAGAATGAGCGGATATTGTCAACGAGGAAAGGAAGATATACTGCATCGTAGTTTATCGCATGGAATCCTGGATTATGTATCTGAGGGCTTGTCGAATGGTATACGGGGTTTCCTATCACTCCGTATATCGCAGTCCTGTCGCTTATCCTGTCAGCCCTATAGAGCAGCTTAAGGTCCCTTGCATTCACCTGTCCCGGCGCGACAGCAGTCCCTGATGCGGCAAAGGTAAGCATCGAGCCACAGCGCTTGTAGAGTATGCGCGATGCAACTCCCCATTCCCCCATTCCGATTATTATCTTATCGATGCCCTTCAGCTCATCGCTGACATGGAAAAGGGTAAGGAGATCGGCAACTGAGTGCGGAGTGACAGCGGCTTTCGCGATGTCACCCTTCTCTGCAGCTTTGTATATCCTTGAGTAGATATCATCGGGGATACCTGAGAAATCATGGAACGACCTTATGATCTTAACCCCCTTCTCCCTTGCCTTGTCCTCTACATCGCTGCGCTTTATATCATCCTCGATATCAACATAGGCAAAGTCCCCCTCCAAGGCTGAAAGAAGAATGGAACGCCTCTGCCTTTCCGAAAGGCCGCATCTGCCGCCATCGATGGTACGCCGAAGAGTGAGTATCACCGGAATATCTACCATCGCAGGAAACAATGAGGCCTTTTTCTGCTCGTCTTCATTCAGATAATCCACACGCAGCTCAGCCGCATCGATATAGGCCCTGTTGGAGCGTATTGTTTCAGCATTTTCCATTAATGTAGACCCAGATAAAGTAAGGCAGATCATTTCGTCTCCTTGATGAATGGCGTTATTCCTGATATTTTCCAATGATAGCCCTAAAAACAGCTGATGGGCAAGCATACGCATATGAGAACATTGCAGGTACAGGACATTTCACTCTCTTTCGGGGAAAGGGAGCTATTGAAGGATGTGGGCTTCACGCTCTCTGAGAAATCAAGAGCGGCGCTTGCCGGTGCGAACGGATCGGGAAAATCAACGCTGCTGAAGGCGATTGCCGGTGTCATAAAGCCAGATTCAATGACAATCTCCATAACGAAGGACGCGAGGGTTTCATATCTTCCGCAGTCTGATATAGTCCTTCCTGAGAGTACTGTATACGAAGCTGCGGAAGAAGGATTCAGCCGTTTTGACACAATACTCAGCGAGATGAAAGTGCTGGAGGAGAAAAGCTCTGAAGGCGGAGATGACGCGCTCAGGGCTGCAGAACGCCTGGCAGAATGCCATGACACGCTCATCTATTCAGGCTATTACGACAGGAAGGCAAGGATCGAATCGATACTTTTCGGACTGGGATTCAGGAAGGAAGACCTGGGAAGAAGCGCAAGGACGTTCAGCGGAGGCTATCAGATGAGGATAGCGCTTGCCCGCATACTGGTTGAGGATCCGGACTTCCTGCTTCTTGACGAGCCGACCAACTATCTTGATATCGAGGCGCTGGTATGGCTTGAGGAATACCTTAAGGCTTTTGACGGTGGCCTGATGGTTGTATCGCACGACCAGGGATTCCTTGATGACATGGTCACAGAGGTGTATGAGCTCTTCAATGCAAAGCTCACGCGATACGCCGGCAACTACACGCAGTATGTCGAGAGGCGCGAAGAGGAGATAAAGGAACTTGAGAAAAGGGCTAAGAGGCAGCAGGAAGAGATAGAGAAGACAGAGGAGTTCATAGAACGCTTCAGATACAAGGCAACAAAGAGCCGTCAGGTGCAGTCAAGGATCAAGGCGCTTGAGAAAATCGAGCTTGTTGAGATACCTCCCCATCTGAAGAAGCTTTCATTCACCTTTCCCCCTTCACCGCACTCCGGCAATGATGTGCTGAAAGTCGAGCATCTGTCAAAGGCATATGGGGATAACAGGATATACTCCGACATTTCGTTTCTTGTGAGGAAAGGAGAACGGCTTGCCATCACAGGCAGGAACGGAGCCGGAAAATCAACGCTCTTACGCATGCTTGCCGGTGTCGATACCGATTATGATGGATCTATCATAGATGGAGCTGGGGTAAAGAAAGCATATTTTGCGCAGGATACGGAGAACACGCTCACCCCTACCCTTACCGTGCTTGAGGAAGCTGAAGGCAATGCGGATACGAAGGATATCCCAGGCGTAAGGAATCTTCTGGGGGCTTTCCTCTTCACAGATGATGATGTGTTCAAGAAGGTTGCAGTGCTCTCAGGCGGAGAGAAGTCAAGGCTTGCGCTCCTGAAGATCCTTCTCCATCCATCAAACCTGCTGCTTCTTGACGAGCCAACGAACCATCTCGACATCAATGCAAAGGAGATGCTTGAGAAAGCAATAGCATCGTATGGCGGCACTGTTGTCTTCGTAAGCCATGACAGGCACTTCATAAAGAATCTTGCTACAAGGATACTGTATCTTTCAGATGAAGGCCCTGAGTTCTTCGATGGTGACTACGACTACTTTGAATGGAAGATCGAGGAAAAGGAAGCCAGGTTCAAGATAGAGCGCAGGACGGAGAAGAAGGAGGAGAAGAAGGATCCGCAGTCCCATGAGCAGCTGAAGCAGAAGCGCAACAGGATGAAAGCCCTTGAAAGGGAAAGCGAGAAGCTGATGGCGGAGCTTGATTCGCTCTCAAGGGAGAAGGAAAACCTGGAAGAGGAGATAGCGAAACCTGAGAACTACAGCGATGGGAAGAAAATATCATCGCTCATTGCCAGAAAGGATGAACTGGAGGCAAGGATAGCAGAGACAGAGGAGCGATGGATGGCTGTTTCAGAGGAGATCGAGAATGGAAAGAATAGCTGAGCCCGATGCACTGATGCTTGAGTTCGGGAAGAAGATCCCATCGCTCGTGCTTGCATCATCATCTCCAAACAGACGTGCACTCCTTGAAAGAGCCGGCTGCCGTGTACGTGTCTTCATCCCCGATGCAGATGAGACAAGGGAAGGCGCTTCATATGAGGACATAGTCTCAGGGATTGCCCGGAGGAAGATGGAAGCATATCTTTCATCCCCATCCTTCGATGAATCAGAAGCAGCGATCGCAGCAGATACGCTTGTGCTCTTTGAGGGCTCGCTCATAGGGAAACCTGCTGATGAGGAAGATGCGGGAAGGATAATAAGGAAGCTCGCAGGGAATGTGCAGAAAGTGATCTCAGCCTCTTCGATAAAGCTTCCAGGCCATGCACCAATAACGATTGCAGACACAGCTTCCGTCATATTCAGGGATCTTTCCGATGATGAGATAGAGAGCTATATACAGACAGGAGAATGGAAAGGTGCTGCCGGTGGATACAGAGTGCAGAAGACTGGCTACCGTCTCATAGAAAGGATAGATGGGGACTGGACAGCTGTCGTAGGGCTGCCGATGAGAGCGATCCTTGATAGCATCAGAGGACTCTTTCCATGAAAAGCGTTTCTTGGAAGGGCTTTCGTTGTAGCGATCTGTATACACGAAGCCATGGTTGAGATATAGCTTCACGGCGCTTTCCAGGCATGGGAGGGTATCGAGAAGGATGCGCTTATAGCCGATTGCCCTAGCCTCTTCAATAGCCTTGTCAAGAAGAAGCGATGAATAGCGGTGTCCGCGGTAGCCTGGCCTTATGTAAAGCCTTTTGAGCTCACAGTCATCATCGCCAAGCTTCCTCAGCGCCATGCACCCCGCGCTCTTGCCATCCACAAGAAGGAGATACAGCCTTCCATAAGGCTCTCCGTATTTCTCCCTGAGGTTGCTCTCCTCATCCTCATAATGCTGGATCTCAAGATACAGTGCGAACGAAGGATCGAGGGAGACAAGCATGTCAGTATACTCAGAGAAGAGGGAAATCACCTCATCCTCCCTACCCCAGCCAGGAACGATCTCAACGATCACAGAAGCTCCTCATAGTGCTCTATGCCGAGTGTGAGGATCCTATGTATATGATCATCCGAAAGCCTGTAGATAGCGCTCCGTCCTTCCTTGCGGAACTTCACAAGACGGGATGAGCGGAGAACCTTCAGCTGCTGTGATATAGCGCTCTGGCTCATTGACAGCGCATCTGCTATCGCACCAACCCCCATTTCCCCGTTTTCATCAAGAAGTATAAGAAGGCGAAGCCGCGTAGGATCCCCGAAGACCTTGAAGAAATCAGAGATATCGACAATCTCCTCATCGCTTATGAAATTATCCATAATCGCAATATAACCAACAATTGCCCTTCCGTGTATAGTTTCCCCTTTTTGTTTTTGGTGATAATCTTTCCCTATGGAAAACAGATTAGGATTTATTGGTCTTGGAGTGATGGGAGCATCTATGGCAAAGAGGCTGATGGATGCCGGAAACAGGCTTTATATCTACTCAAGGACAAAAGCCAAGGCTGAGAGCCTTATATCAAATGGAGCAATCTGGTGCCAGAGCGCTGAAGATGTCGCGAAAAGCGCTGATATAGTCTTCACTATCGTAGGCTTCCCAAGCGATGTCGAGAGCATATACCTAGGAGAGAAGGGACTCATCCACGGAGCGCATGATGGCTCTGTATTTGTCGATATGACGACAACAAAGCCTTCTCTGGATGTGGAGATTGCCGAAAAGCTCCGGGAAAAGGGAGCGGAGATGGCAGATGCGCCTGTCTCAGGCGGAGACAAAGGTGCACGAGAAGGCACTCTTTCAATCATGGTCGGCTGCACGGATAGCGTATTCGAGACCATCCTTCCCTATCTGAAGATCATGGGAACGAATATCTCGCACATGGGGGCTGTAGGGTCAGGACAGCACACGAAGATGGCCAACCAGATAGTGATAGCAGGAACGATGGCAGGTGTATCAGAGGCTCTTGTATATGGAGCTGCTGCGGGCCTTGATCCGACTGCGATGGTCAGGACGATCTCAAAGGGAGCTGCCGGATGCTGGACGCTGGACAACCTTGCTCCAAGGGTCCTGAAGGGCGACTACAACCCAGGCTTCATGGTTGACCACTTCATAAAGGATATGACAATCGCTGTCGAGGAATGCGACAGGATGGGACTGGTGCTTCCTTCCCTGGCACTCACAAGAGAGCTATATAAGAGCGTCAAGGCTGCAGGCTGCGGAAAGAATGGGACACAGGTTCTTGTAAAGGCTATAGAGACACTCTCTTCCAAGGTTGTGCTTCCATAGAATGGTAAGGATTGAACGCTATGAAAATAGAGAAAGACGGTGCAAGGATAATATTCAATGACGGGAAGGAATACAGCTGCAATGTAATCACAGACAGCATGGGCGATAAATCTATCGATATCACAAAGCTGAGAAGCGAAACTGGGTACATAACATATGATCCAGGGTTTGTGAACACAGGCTCCTGCACCTCCTCGATCTGCTATATCAACGGGGAGAAGGGAATACTCAGATACCGTGGCTATGATATCGCGGAGCTGGTTGCCTCCTGTGACTTCATCGAGGTTGCCTACCTCCTCATCAAAGGATCGCTGCCGACTGCCAAGCAGAGGATAAGCTATCAGAAGCTTCTGAACACGCACTCGCTCCTGCACGTCAACATGCGTGACTTCTTCAAGGCATATCCCCATGACAGCCATCCCATGGGAATACTTTCAGCAATGGTTGCTTCGCTCTCGGCATTCTATCCTGAGCTTGGGGAGAAGGATCCGGAAGACAACCTTGACCTGACGGTCACGAGGCTTCTTTCGAAGATGAGGACGATTGCAGCATTCACATACAGGCAGATGAATGGCCTTGATTTCGTGGAACCCCAGTACAAGTACTCGTATTGCGCGAACTTCCTGAACATGATGTTCTATTCGACTGTCAACAACTACAGTCCATCCCCTGTCCACGTCAATGCGCTCAACAAGCTCCTGATACTCCATGCGGACCATGAGCAGAACTGCTCGACAAGCGCTGTGCGTCTTGTAGGATCTTCCGAGGCCAATCTCTATGCCTCAGTCGCAGCAGGATGCTGTGCGCTATGGGGCTCCAAGCATGGCGGTGCCAATCAGGCTGTTATGGATATGCTTGGCAGGATAAGGAATGAAGGTCTTTCGATTGAGAGCGTGATAGAGAAGGCCAAGGACAAGAATGACCCATTCAGGCTCTTCGGCTTTGGACACAGGGTATACAAGACATTCGATCCAAGGGCGAAGATCGCGAAGGAAATCTGCCATGAGGTGATGAATGGCACGCATATCGAGTCAGATCCGCTTCTGGACATCGCAATGGAGCTTGAGGAGAGAGCGACGCATGATGATTATTTCATATCCCGCAACCTCTACCCCAACGTGGATTTCTATACTGGAATAACATTCCATATGATGGGAATACCTGTCTCGATGTTCACTGTGCTCTTCGCGATGGGACGCCTGCCTGGATGGATAGCGCATTATCTTGAATGGAGGCACGACCCGTATCAGAAGATCGGCAGGCCAAGACAGGTGTATTCAGGACCGGAGGCGCGCCATGTCGTTCCGATTGCCAAGCGCTGATGGCATCATCTTCGATTTCAACGGCACCCTTTTCCTCGATGAGGATGAGAACAGGGAAAGCTGGAACGAAATCTCGAAGGCTATAAGGGGAAAGGAGCTTGAGGATGATGAGTTTGCCGCGTTCAACGGCAGGACTGACTATGATGCAGTACGCTTCCTATCCCCAGGATGCACAAGGGAATACGCAGAGGAATGGAGCGAGAGGAAGGAAGCGCTTTACAAGAAGCTCTGCATCGATCGCGGCCTTGAGCTGAGAAATGGATCGCTGGATATCTTCAGATGGGCAAAGGAGAAAGGACTGGGAATTGCAATCGCATCATCTGCCCCGAAGATGAATATGGACTGGTATATACCGCGCTTCCATCTCCTCGATTACTTCCCGCAGGATGCAATCATAGCAGGCCGGACCGATATCCCATCAAAGCCCGATGGCACGATATTCCGCCTTGCGCTCAATGCGCTGGGAATACAGGGAGAGCATGCTATTGCATTCGAGGACTCAAAAGCCGGAGTCATGAGCGCGCTTGATGCAGGAATTGCCCATGTATACAGATTCCGCAATCCAGGAGCGATGCCCCTGGATATGCCGAATGTAATGGAGATCGGGTCCTTTTCAGAGCTAGGAGAGTATGATTGAGATAAGGCGCTCTGTGAATTCTGTTGTCGTCAGCTCCTCACTCTCCCTGCCCTCTTTCCTCATAAGGGTGGCAAAGTCGCGTGTCACATAGCCAGAGGAGATCGCTTCTGACACAGCCTTCCGTATAAGGACTGCGGCCTCATTCCAGCCTATATATTCAAGCATCATCACACCTGAAAGGATCATAGAGAGCGGATTCACGATATCGCGGCCTGCGATATCAGGGGCAGTGCCATGGGTTGCCTCGAATACAGCATGTCCTGTCATGTAGTTTATATTCCCTCCAGGAGCTATGCCTATGCCGCCGACCTCAGCAGCGAGCGCGTCCGATACATAGTCCCCATTGAGATTCAGAGTCGCTATGACATCATACTCTTCAGGCTTTATGAGGATGTTCTGCAGGAATGCATCGCAGATATTATCCTTGACAGCTATGCCGCCCCACTCTGTCGGGATGACAAGCTTTCCATCCCTTTCCTCTGCGCCATACTCCTCTTTTGCTGTCTCATATCCCCATGCACGGAAACCGCCCTCCGTGAACTTCATTATATTGCCTTTGTGGACAAGCGTGACGCTCCTGCGCCGATTGGCAATAGCATAATCTATAGCGGCCCTGACAAGGCGCTTCGACCCTTCCGGAGACACAGGCTTCACGCCTATTGCGCTGGAATGGGGGAATCTTATCCTATCAACACCCATGACAGATGTGAGGAAATCGATAACGCGGCCAGCTTCCTCGCTTCCGGACGGCCATTCTATGCCTGCATATATATCCTCAGTGTTCTCACGGAAGACAACCATATCTACAAGCTCAGGATGACGTACAGGTGAAGGAACCCCCTTGAAATACTCAACCGGGCGGACACATGCGTAAAGGTCCAGGGATTGCCTGAGCGCTACATTGAGGCTTCTTGCCCCCTTGCCCACCGGTGTCATCAAAGGTCCTTTGATGGCAACAAGGGAATCCCTGATGAGGGAAAGGGTCTCCTTGGGAAGATTCTCACCTGTCTTCTCAATAGCCTTTCCCCCAGCAAGTGCTTCCGTCCAATCTATCCTTCTCTCTATGCCGTAGCACTTCCTGACAGCGCTATCGAGCACAGCACGCATCTTATCTGTAATCTCATGACCGACTCCATCTCCCTCGATATAGACAATAGTAGGTTCAGATGGAACTATAAGACGACCGTTTTCCGCTTTTATCCTCATTTCGTGACCTCGTTGAGCTTTCCGCCAGCAAGTATGGTCTTCTTCTGCTCATCGCTTGCGAAGATATGGAGAGGGATGCTCTCCCCTGTCGTTTTATCCAGAAGGACAAACGTTCCGCTCTGGACAGACTTCTGGACATTTTCAAGCACAAGCTCATCTCCCTGGCTTATCCTATCGTAATCCTCCTCCCTGTCGAAGATAAGCGGAAGGATGCCGAAGTTAGCAAGATTCGCCTGATGTATCCGTTCTATGGATACAGCGATCACAGCCTTTATGCCGAGATACATAGGACAGATCGCAGCATGTTCACGGGACGAGCCCTGCCCATAGGACTGACGCGCTATGATGAATCCATGCTCGCCCCTGTCCCTGGCTTCCGAGGCACGTACTGAAAATGCCGGGTCTATGCTTTCAAATACATACTTTGCGTACTCAGGTATATTTGACCTGTATTTCATCCTGGCACCAGCCGGCATGATATGATCGGTTGTTATCCTGTCCTCAACCTTGATGAGGGCATGCCCATGGAGTGTCTCCGGAAGGGCTGTATTCTTCGGTGGCTCTCCGATATTTGGCCCTCGCTTCACATCTGCAGTGAATGTCGGATAGATGAACATGGAGTCATCGTGCACAAAACGCTCAGGCATCGATATAGCTGAGATATCCTTGCCGCACTTCCTTGGATCTGAGAATTCACCGGTGATTGCGGAGAAAGCCGCTGTTTCAGGAGAAACAAGGTAAACAGAGGCGGATGCGGTTCCGGAACGTGCGTAGAAGTTGCGGTTGCTTGTCCTCAGCGAAACGCTCTCAGTCCCAGGGCTCTGATGGCTGCCAATGCAGAAGCCGCATGCGGATTCAAGGATCCTTGCTCCTGCTTTTATAAGCTTATCGAGCGTGCCGTCCTCTGTTATCATCATCAGGACATCCCTTGAGCCAGGGGCAATGCCAAGCTCAACAGAAGGATGGACATGGCAGCCGGAAAGGATTTCCGCGGCTTTCCGGAGATCCATATAGCTTGAGTTCGTGCATGACCCGATGAGCACCTGATTGACCTTCATCCCCTCAAGCTCCCTTACGCTCTTTACATTTCCAGGACTATGAGGGCACGCTGCAAGAGGTTCTATCGATGAAAGATCAAGCTCCCAGACATCGTCATATACAGCATCAGGATCTGCAGAGAGCGCCCTGAAGCCATCTCCCCTGCCCTCTTTCTCCAGGAATTCCCTTGTCATCTCATCGGAAGGGAAAAGCGATGTCGTAACCCCGCACTCAGCTCCCATGTTTGCTATTGTCGCCCTTTCCGGGACAGTCAGCGTGCTCACGCCGCTTCCAGTATATTCAAAGACGGTGTTGACATTGCCCTTTGTCCCAAAGTGCGCCAAGACGGAGAGGATGACATCCTTTGCAGACACAAATGGACGGAGCCTGCCGCTAAGCCTTATGTTCACGACGCGAGGGGCAACCATCTGGAAAGGAATGCCAGCCATTGCGAGCGCAACATCAAGTCCGCCTGCACCGACTGCGAATGATGCGATTCCTCCAGCTGTCGGCGTATGTGAATCGGAACCAAGGAGAGTCTTTCCCGGAAGCGCAAAATGCTCAAGATTCACCTGATGGCATATTCCGTTGCCAGGCCGGGAATATATGGCACCTATCTTATCTGCTATCGTCCTCAGGTACTCATGATCATCAAAGTTCTCGTAACCGATCTGGATCGTATTGTGGTCTATGTAGCTGACTGCAAGCTCGTTCCGGACCTTGTCAACACCCATGGCCTCGAATTCAAGATAAGCCATAGTGCCTGTAGCATCCTGCGTTAGCGTGTGATCGATGCGTATGCTTATATCACTGCCGCTTTTGAGCTCGCCTTTTGCAAGATGCTCTGAAAGCAGTTTATAGCAAAGTGTATTTCCCATCTTTTTCTCCTGATGGAATTATACCCAAATGAAATAAGAGCTGAAAGATGCTCTTGCCCATTTTCTGCTGGCAATGATACCCTCAGAGCATGGCAGAATTACTAAGCAACACTGCATTGATAGCAGCAATAGCAGGGCTTGTTTCAGCACAGCTTCTCAAGCCCCTGATAAGCATATTGACAGGCAATGGTTTCAGGTTCTATCTCTTCATAACGACTGGGGGCATGCCATCCTCCCATACATCTGCAGTCATAGCGCTTACCACCTCCGTGGCCCTTACGGAAGGGCTAGGAAGCCCTCTCTTCGCGCTTTGCGTGATAATATCGCTGATAATCATGAATGATGCGACGAACGTACGCCTTGAAACCGGCAAGCAGGCAAAGCTTCTCAATGAGTGGTCTGAGATCTTCGCCATGCATGAGAGCGGGATATCCCCACAGAATCTGAAGACAATGATCGGACACTCTGCGACTCAGGTGCTTGCAGGGCTTTTCCTCGGTGTGATAGCAGGAGCTGCCGTAACGCTATGGCTAAGATGAGCTTTGACGAGTTCTACGCATCAATCTGGGGCAGCCGCTGGGAAAGCCTTAAGGCTGCAATGCTGTCAGAGACAGATGACAAGGCATCGATTGACGGCCTTGTCTCGCCGTATTATATGGACAGGGCTTCCATAGATATAGCTTTGGCGCTCGGTGCGGAATATGGTGAGGATATCCTCGATATGTGCGCAGCCCCAGGAGGCAAATCCATAGTGATAGCCTCAGCACTAAGGGGAACAGGCACCCTTACATCCAATGACAGGTCGCTTGACAGGAGAGAGAGGATGAGAAGGGCTTTTGACTCATCCCTTCCTGAAGACTGGCGGAAGAATATAAGGATAACGGGCTACGATGCCTCCAAGTGGGGAGTGTATGAAAAGGATAGATACGACCGCGTGCTTCTTGATGCTCCATGTTCTTCAGAGCGGCATGTCCTGGGCAGCAGGGAACATCTGGAAGAATGGTCCCCTTCCCGACCCAAGCGCCTTCAGGCACTCCAGTACTCGATGTTCGCATCTGCCATGCTTGCACTGAGGAAAGGAGGGATCCTCGTCTACTCAACATGTTCAGTCAACAGCGGAGAGGATGAGGATATAATCGCAAGATTCATGAAGAAGCACAGCGGAGAAGCGGAGGAACTGGAAATGGATCTTGAATACGGAGAGAAAAGAGAGCACGGAACGATAATCCTCCCAGACAGGGCAAAAGGACGAGGCCCTCTCTTTGCCGCAAAGCTGAGGAAGCTATGACAAGATGCGCAATAACGAAAATAGATTCATATGATGAGGATAAGCTGCTTTCAGCAATCCGCCTCATTGCAGAGAACACAGCCTTTCCTGATGTCAAGGGAAAGATTGTGCTTGTAAAGCCGAATGTCCTTTCCGATTCGTACCCTGAAAAAGCAATAACAACCCATCCGGCTGTCGTGAAAGCAATGATTGCCATCCTCTTTGAAAGAGGTGCTGGAAAGGTTATCGCAGGAGACTCTCCAGGGATGCAGACCGGCCGCTTCAACCCTCAGGCATCGGGAATTGCAAAGGTTGTGGAGGAAACCGGCGCAGTGCTTGTGGACTTTCGGGAAAGCACGCGTATCCATGACATAAACGGACTGAAGATACCAATGGCAACAGCTATAGATATAGCTGATGTCGTGATATCGATAGCTAAGTTCAAGACGCACCAGCTGATGAGTGCAACAGGTGCTGTGAAGTATATGTTCGGCCTTGTCCCAGGGCTCCAGAAAAGCCCCTTGCATCTGAGGGCAAGGACACCTGAAAGCTTTGCGCGCCTTATCCTTGGGATATTCAATGAAGCACATGTTGATTACGCCCTGATCGATGCAATCACGGCAATGGAAGGAGCCGGGCCGGCAAACGGCCAGCCAAGGCATGTCGGACTTTTGATGGGCTCTGAAAGTGCATTGGCTCTCGATAAGGCAGAAGCTGAGATAATGGGATACAGCACAGTTCCGATCATAAGCGAAGCTGAGAAAGCAATGCCAGGATGCACAGATGCAGAGTATCCCCTGCTCAATCCGCATGATCTTGCAATCAAGGACTATAAGAGGATACCGGATGGCAGGAAGACAACGCTCAGAACGCTTTTCATCCCAAACCTGCTCTCACGAATAGGCATCCAGACCGATGGAAGAGCATATCCTGAATTCCTTCACGATAAATGCAGGCACTGCATGAAATGCATCAATGTATGCCCCGCAAAGGCTATAGAGATGAGAAGAGGCAAAGTCCATATAGCGAAAAGGAAGTGCATACGCTGCTACTGCTGCCATGAGATGTGCCCGTTTGATGCAATCAAAGTCAAATAATACAAGGAATCAACTATTATGCATCCTGTTCGATAAGCCCAAAAAAGGCGAATCGATTACGCCGGCCCCATTCCCGGTTTCCTATCCTGGGGCTCTGATTGCCTGCCATTCTTTTCAATTCAATGGCCTATGCGCTGACTGGAATCAATAGCACTGCAGCATGAGCCAGGTATTCTCAAAACGGCGTGCAAGGAGATCCTCAGCAGGCATGAAGAAATATATCCTGCCGCAATCCCCGAACATAAGGGAGAAATCCTCGGTCTCCACCATATCAAGCTGGAAAAGGAGCCGCCATCTACCCGCATGGTCCCGGGCCTCCGCAATCTCCTCTTCTGTG